>CAZHUU010000050.1:0-30748 GCA_964535335.1 uncultured Mycobacterium sp. | reverse complement strand
ATGCCACCCCGGGCTCGATGCGGCTGTTCAATAAGCACCGGCCAGGTGACATCAACATAGAGATGGGCATCGGGTCAACGGCTACAAGTATCCCATTTTACATGTTTAACGAGTCGGCGCTGAATTCGTTCGACGAAGATCTCTCCCAGGGGCGGAACACCGGCCCATTCAAGATCACGGAAATAGTAGATGTGCGCGTATCACCATTACGAGACACGCTGCTCCCGTATTTGCCGGAGACAACAGCACCCTCGTTTTTGAATGTAGATGTAGAGGGCCGCGATCTAGATGTCTTAATGTCCAATGACTGGTCGACTTTCCGACCCACGTATGTCCTGGCCGAATGCCTAGGCACTACAATGGAGGAGGCAATGCGAGGGCCTGTATCGGAGTTGATGTCTTCTGTGGGGTACAACTTCATTGCCAAGTCCGCTAACACTGCATTTTTCCAGGTTAACGACTAGGTAGTAGTGTCAACGCAGGCGTTGTCGCAAGCGCGATCGGGAATCACCCGGCTCGCGAGCATTATGATAACAAATCGTTAGGCGACTGTTCAGAGGTAAGGACTCTGTTGAAAATTACAGTTATTGGATCCGGCTACGTCGGCCTCGTTACGGGCGCCTGCCTAGCGGACAGTGGCAATGAGGTCGTCTGCGTCGATATCGATGAAGCTAAGGTAGATCTGCTCCTTGCGGGAGGGATTCCGATCTACGAACCCGGATTGGCGGAGATGATCGCGCAGAATCGGGCCAGCGGCCTCATTGACTTCACAACTGACAAACAACGCGCCATTGAGCACGGAGACGTCGTGTTCATAGCTGTGTCGACCCCAATGAGCGAGAGCGGTGCAGCCGACCTCAGCCACGTCTATTCCGCGGCCGAAGACATCGGGACTCACATGGACCGCTACAAAGTAGTAGTAGACAAATCCACCGTGCCTGTCGGTACCGCCGACGAGGTGCGAGCGATCATCCGCAGCAAGACTAACCACGATTTCGACGTCGTCTCCAACCCCGAATTCCTGAAGCAGGGTAAGGCAGTTGCAGACTTCGTGCAACCCGATCGCGTAGTCATCGGCTCCGATTCGCAGCGCGCCCTGGATGTCATGCGAGAGCTGTATGAGCCGTTTCTCCGCACATTCCATCCACTAATCACCATCGACATCAAGAGCGCCGAGATGGCTAAGTACGCTGCCAATTGCTTCCTCGCCACCAAGATCTCCTTCATCAACGAGATCTCGAACCTGTGTGAGAAGGCCGGCGCCGACATCTCGGCAGTGCGGGAGGCCATCGGAGCAGACAAGCGTATAGGCTATGAGTTCCTGTTCCCGGGTATCGGCTACGGCGGTTCCTGTTTGCCGAAAGACGTTGAGGCCCTGATACACACCGGCGAGAGTGTAGGTGCGGACATGCTGTTGCTAAACGCCGTCCAGCAGGTCAACACCGAGCAGAAGGCGACTCTCGTATCAAAGATTGTCACTCGTTTCAAGACTGGTTCACCCGTGCCGAACCTGGGGGGGCTGCATATCGCGCTCTGGGGACTCAGCTTCAAGCCGCAAACGGATGATGTGCGCGCGGCTCCCTCCCTCGTTATCGCACAAAGGCTAGTCGAATTGGGCGCCACCGTGCGCGCCTTCGATCCTGAAGCAACCGATCGGGCAAGAAAAGTTCTCGGGAGTTCGATCGAGTACGCGGGAAGCATGTACGACGCTGTCGAAGGCGCCGACGCGCTCGTTCTGCTCACGGAGTGGAAGCAGTTCCAACGCCCTGATTGGCAGCAGGTCAAGACGGCCATGCGACATCACGTCGTGTTCGACGGGCGAAACATCTATGACCCGGACCGCCTACGGGCTGAGGGCTTCGAGTACCACGGCATGGGTCGAATCGAGGAGAACTGATAATGCGGTCGGCGGAAGCGCTACCTTTTCCGAGTGCTTAGGAAGAGATCGAGTCACACTAGTTCGCGGTAGATCTGTGCAGTCTCAGCAGCGCACTTGTCCCATGAGAATACAGCGAGCCGCTCTGATCCGCGCTTGCGCAGAGTCTCCCGCAAGCCTGCCGTCGTCACCACCCGCTCCAGAGCTGTGCGCAGATCCTCAACACTGGTGGGGTCGAAATAGATGCCGGCGTCTCCCACAACTTCTGGAATCGGACCTGCACTGCTGCACACAACCGGGCAACCGTGGCTCATAGCTTCGAGAGGCGGAAGGCCGAAACCCTCGTAAAGCGATGGGTAAACGAATGCGGCGGCGGAGCGGTATCGCGCAGCCAACGCCTGGTCGGATCCCGATTCGAAACGCACCCGATCAGCGACGCCCAACCGGTGGATTTCCTCCTGCTCTTGAGGCAGGAACGGACCTCCACCAAAGGCAATGAGTTCGCATTCCCGCAGCGTCGGGGAACTGGCGTAAGCCTGCAGGAGCGTCCTGAAGTTCTTGTAGCCTCCGCGGCCGCCTACGTACAGCAGCGACGACCTGTATTCGCCATCTTTCACCGTGGCGTCGTCCGCCGTCGCGGTCAGTGAATACCCAAGGTGGACAGCGCTCGTTCGCGCCGGGTCGATGCCGAAGAGTCGCACCAGGTCCCGCTGGGTGTTCTCGGAAATGCAGATCACGTGATCGGCACGATTGACCGCAGCACGTTTAGCGGCACTGACAAGCTTCGCATCGGGAAACTCGTCGGCAAACAACTCATGAATCATGTCGTAAACCGTCACGACCCTTCGCTTGGCCTTACCCACAGGCTTCATGCTGAAGTAGGTCTCGTGCACGATGTCTGCGCCTGAACCCAGCCAGGCGAGCGGCGCCACAAGCTGATCGGCGAGTCCCACTAGCTGCGGAAGCAGAGCGAAGTCATAGGGGACGTACTTGCCACTGATGAATTTTCGTGGAGGGTCAACCGTCACATAATTGTTGATGTAGAGCGGTGCGATGACGGATACCGACACGCCGTTGGCAGGCAACTTGTTCAGGAGTTCGAAGAAATAGCGCGACACACCGCCGTAGCGCTGCATGGAGAAGATCTGGTGATCGAACGCGACTTTCACGGGCGATCGAGCCCGACTTGTTGGGCTTCGATCATCGCCGTGACGACATCGCGCATCCGGTAGGTCGGCGACCAGCCGAGAATCTCGCGCGCTCGCGAGGGGTCGCCGAGCCCCTCGGCGAGATCGGATGGTCGCATCAGCGCTTCCGACAAGTCGGTGTGCTCACGCCAGTCGAGTCCCACCTGCTGAAAGGCGGCGTCGACAAACTCTTCGAGTGTGTGGCTCTCACCCGTGGCAATCACGAAGTCGGAGCCGTTGGGCTGCTGCAACATCCGCCACATCGCCTCTACGAATTCCGGTGCCCATCCCCAATCACGTTTAATCCTAATGTTGCCCAATGTCAGGCGTGAGCGCTCTCCGCCGGCGATGCGTACCGCTGCTGCGACAATCTTCTTTGTCACGAAGCGCTCTGGGCGCAGAGGTGATTCATGGTTGAACAATATGCCAGTACTGGCATGCAGCTCGTATGCGTCTCGATAATTCGCCACAAGCCAATGCGCTGTGCTCTTTGCCACCGCGTAGGGGCTGCGGGGACGGAACGGCGTCTGCTCGTTCGCGGCGGAGCCGCCGGTGTCGCCAAAACATTCGCTCGAGCCAGCGCTATAGAAGCGAATGGGTCTGTCCAGGTAACGCATTGCCTCAAGAAGATTGATCGTGCCGAAGGCCATACTTTCAAGAGTCTCTACCGGCTGTTCAAAGGACAAGCCGACCGAACTCTGGCCCGAGAGGTTGTAGATCTCGTGGGGATCGGTTCTGCGCAGAACGTTTAGCACGCTCCGAAAGTCGTTCGGCGCCATCGACTCCAGCCGCACGCGATCACGCACCCCGAGCCGCCAGAGGTTCTCGAAGCGACCTACCTGCGCGTCACGTGAGGTCCCGATCACCTCGTAGCCCTTGTCGAGAAGCAGGCGGGCCAGATATGCACCGTCCTGGCCCGAGATGCCGCAGATGAGCGCTCTCATGCCGCCACTCTTACTCCTGATTTCCGGGCAACTCGACGCGACTTCGGGGCCAGCAACACGCTAGCCGCTAGGCGCTATCCGTCGGTGGCCTTTATGAGGGCCTCGTGATCCGGCATGATTCGAGACTCAAGCGAGCGCTTCGGCACCTTGCTCAGGAGGTCAACCACCCCGGGCGCGGTAAGCAGTCGCAAGGCGAAGGGGTTGAGCTTCGCGCGCGTCCAAATGTGAAGCATGCCAAGACTGTAGAAGTGCATGCCGAATCGGTTCCCGATCAACTCGAGCGTTGACTTCTGATAAAACGTGATGTGCTGCCCGGTGGCGAAAGCGTAGTAATACCAGTCGTCGGGGGCGGGAGGCTCGCCAGCGAAAAGTTCGGTGGTGAACAGGATCGTGTCTGTACCGGTGGTCTCGAGCAGTTCACCCACGAACGCTACTGGGTCGGGGAGATGCTCCATCACTTCGAACGCAGTTACCGCGGTGTAGGGCGCACCGGGGCCGGCTTCCGCTTCGAAACCCCTGGCGGTCAGGTTTGGGGAGTACTTGTCCGTCCAGTAGTAGTCGAAGCCGATGTCGCGCATCAGGCGGGTGAAAATTCCGTAGCCGCCGGCCGCGTCGAGAAAGCGGCCGCGGTGGTCAAAGAGAAAGTAGAGCACCACCGAGGTGAGGCGTGCGAGATAGAGATTACGCCACAGAACACCGGTATCCGCCGAGGCCACCGGACTGGCATACGCTTCTTCGAGCCAGTGCGGATTCTCCGACTGCAGTACACCGCAGTTATCGCATGAATAGAAGCCGCAGTCGTATTTGTCGAGTACTTTGTGAGTGAACGCCAGTCTCGTGACTGAACTGCAGATTCGACACTGCACGTTGCAAGACCTCTCGAGCATCTCCCACCACATGGGGTAGGTAGGAAAGAAGAACGTCTAGAACGTACGGCACGCTCGCCGCGATGAGCAAGCTTGGTCCGCGTGCAGCGTCCACGCGAACGTTGCGGCGCCAAAACCCTATGGTCGGGGCGACGGTGTTCTATCCGGGCGGGCCCCGTCGGTGCGGTGAAGGTCCATGCCAATTTGCTGAGCCTTCGATGGTTCTATTGCTGCCGCGCTGTCTTCTTGGCAAGCAGCCCCAATGCGGAGGCGAGGTACTTGTTCAGCGGATACGGCAGGTCTTTCGACTGAGCAGTCCGAAGCCGCGCCTCGAGTTCGTCTTTGTCTGAGCTGGCCAGAGCCAACGCAGGGTGGATGAGAGGCGTGCTCAACTCCTCCGCCTCCAGCGAGGAATAGATGCTGTCTCCCGTCGTGTGGGTGGCATCAGTATGGCTGAACCCGATATTTCGCACCAGGTTCCGGCCTGGGGCGATGGACAGGCCCGAATTCGCCCACATGCTGTAAACGAACTGGTAGTCCCATGTGTCGATGTTTCCCTCGTAGACGGACTGAAATATGGACTCCCAAAAATGCCGTTCGCTCGCATTGGGGAGGTACTGGTCGAACAGCTTTCTAGCCTTAATCTCAGGCCAGCGCGTCATCTCGAGGTCGTAGTTCGCCCAAGCGCGCCTCCACGTGGCCCATCCCCATACATGCGGATACCGTGAGAAGTAGTAGCTATCAGCCGTTGCTGCGCGTCCGAACAGGAAATTGTTTCCCGAGATCATCGTGACGCGCTCGTCATTCTCGTAACGATCGAGCAATTCGGTGCAGTACGAAAAGAACGACGCGGAGGGCACAGTGTCGTCCTCAAGGATTATTGCCTTCTCGACGAGGGTGAAAGCCCACGTTATCCCGGAAGAAACGCGTAGTCGGCACCCTAGGTTGGTGTCCGAGAAATTTCTCTCGACTTCACAGTCCCAGTCAACTTCATCGATTATCGCACGTGTCGCTGCGCACTTCTCGGCCTCGCTAGGCCTATCCACCCTAGGACCGTCTGCGACTACCAGAAGTCTCCTTGGCTTCGCCGCCCTTATCACCTCGAACACCTGCTTGGTGGTGTCCGGGCGATTGAATATGATGAAAATGATCGGCGCCGTCGTCACAGCGATAACCTTCCTATCCTCGCGCAAACTCTGAGCGACGCGACTGGATGAGCCCGAACACGTATCCAACGCCGCTCAGGTAATACTCCCAGCACCTTAGGTACGCGCGCGACAATCGTCGCCCACCAAATGGATACCGGCCATGCATATCCCACATACGACGCAGATCACTGAAGACAACGCTCGGCGGCCGATTGGTTCCGACTCCGGTGGTGTCGAAGTCGCAAAGCACCCGCGGGATCGTGATCGGCTCTCGCAGCAATGCGGCCCGGAGGATGAATTCTTGGTCTTCCGCGATTCCGAAATCGAGGTCATAGCCACCCAACTTGCTCACCAGCGATGCGCCGAAGAATGACGCTTGATGCGGGATCACCTGCAATCCAGCGAGGAACTTGCGGATGCTGAAGGGCATCGGTCCCCTTACCCGCCCGAGTCCAACGAGGTTATCCATGCCGTATCCCCACAGTTCACGAGCCGGCCCTTGCCCCGAAATCGCTCCCATGGCTGCAGCTACCGCATCAGGATCAGAGAAACAGTCACCAGAGTGCATGAACCACAACAGATCGCCGGACGCTCGGGCAATGCCCTGATTCATTGCTTCATATCGTCCGCCGTCAGGCTCGGACTGCCAGTAGGCGAAGCCCGGCTCACACTCGGACAGGTACTTGACCACGTCATCGCCGGATCCGCCATCGATCACGATGTGCTCGATACTTCCCTCATAACATTGAGCCCGCACACTGTCCACCGTGCGCTTCAGTCCCTCAAGGTCCTGAAAAGAGATCGTTATCACCGAGACAGTCGGAGCCAATGTCACCCGTTTCCCCTCCCACTACTTCGGCCGCTCGATGAAATCGAGGGCGATGTTCAAACAAGCGCGCCCATGAGGCCCACCGACGCTGTCGACCGCACCCTATCGTTTGCCGGTGCGCTTGTCGCAGGTTGGTTCAAGTAGCCTGTCGGTTCGCAGCCTCGGACGACGTGAGTCCCGGTCGGCGAAGCAGCCCAATCGAGGAGGTTCCACCGGCAGGTCGCTCAAGCACGAGACTCGACACCCGCCTGATCAGGAAAATCTGCGACCAGACTCGGCTGCATCAAACCAGACCGCGAACGCCGACCCCCTGGTCGAAGAACCAGCGATAATGAGTTCTTGCCCCGCCAGAACGACGACAATTCGAAGGATCAGATCAGCTATGAAGTTTGCCCTGGCAAGCTATGGAACTCGCGGCGATATCGAGCCCTGTACGGCTGTCGGACGCGAGTTGCAGCGCCGGGGCCACGAGGTTCGGTTGGCCGTCCCCCCCAACCTGGTTGGCCTCGTCGAATCGGCGGGCCTTGGAGCAGTCCCCTATGGGCGCGATCAGCAGGAGGGGTTCTGGGCCGAAGACTTTCTCCGCGAGTTCTGGAAGGTCCGGGACAAGATCGACTTATGGCATGAAGCCCAGGACCTGCTGGCCCAGTCCTGGTCGGAGATGAACAAGGCGCTGATGTCGGTGGCAGAGGGCACCGATCTGGTGTTCAGCGGCCCCGGATTTCCTGCTATCCCCGCCAATGTCGCCGACTACTACGGCATTCCGCTGGCGACGATGCACTACTTCCCGATGCTGCCCAACGGAGCGCTGCATCCGAACCTGCCGCCCGCGGTGGTCCGCGCGGTCATGAAGGCCCTGGATTGGCAGCAGTGGCGGGTGACGAAGAAGGCCGAGGACGCGCAGCGCCGGGAACTGGGCCTTTCCCGTGCAACCAGCCCCGCACCGCGGCGGATCACCGCGAGCGGGGCATTGGAAATCCAGGCTTACGAGCAATTGTGCTTTCCCGGCCTCGCGGCCGAGTGGGCCCAGTGGGCGGACCAGCGCCCGTTCGTCGGCACGCTGACTGCGGAGTTGAGCACCGAGGCCGACGATCAGGTCGCGGAGTGGATCGCCGACGGCACCCCGCCGATCTTCTTCGGATTCGGCAGCACGGCGGTCAAGTCTCCGGCCGAAACGGTCGCCATGATCAGCGGCGCGTGCGCGGAATTGGGTGAACGTGCCTTGATCGGCGCCGGACGGAGCGACTTCGGTGACGTCATGTATCCCGACCACGTCAAGGTCGTGGGCCCGGTGAACTACGGTGCGGTGTTCCCTGCCTGCCGCGCAGTCGTACACCACAGCGGCGCCGGTACCACCGCCGCCGGACTGCGCGCCGGGGTGCCCACCCTGAGCCTCTGGAGCACAGGCGACCAGAGGATCTGGGCGACGCAGGTCGAACGACTGAAGGTCGGGACGGCCCGGCCGTTCTCGGCAAGCACGCGCGACACGCTGGTCGAGGATCTCCGCCAGATCCTCGCACCGGAATACCTCGCGCGCGCCCGCGAGTTCGGGGCCCGGATGACCAAGCCCGCGGAAAGCATCGCCAAGACCGCCGACCTTCTCGAGAAGTTCGCCGACGCGAAGCGAGTGGGCTGATTCTGACCACAGGGCGGGAGGGCGGTGCACCAGGCCGCATTCGAGAAGGTGCGGGACGGACCACAAACTGAGAGGCGCACGGTCGTGATGAAGTTTGCCCTGGCCTGCTACGGGTCCCGCGGCGATGTGGAGCCATCCGTCGCGGTCGGCCGGGAGCTGAAGCGCAGGGGCCACGAAGTACGCATTGCCGTCCAGCCGGGCCTAGTGGATTTCGCCGAGTCATCCGGGCTGACGGCCGTCCCGTATGGGCCCGAACTCGACGAGTTCCTCAACGAGGACTTTCTCCGGAACTTCTGGGCCCAACTGGTTCGCAACCCCTCCGGGTCACTACGCGAACTGTGGGCGCCAATCATCAAGTACTGGCCGGCAACCAGCAAGACCTTGCTGGCGCTGGCCGAGGACGCCGACCTGTTGTCCACCGGCCTAAACTACGAACAACCAGCCGCCAACGTTGCCGAGCACCTCGGCATCCCGCTGGTGTCGCTGCATCACTTCCCGATGCGGCCCAACAGCCAGGTCGTCCCGATGCTGCCCTCGCCGGCAGTCCGATCGACGGGCAAATTCCTGGAGTGGCTGTTCTGGCGCGCGACCAAAGACGTCGAAAACGAGCAACGGGCAGAACTCGGTCTAGCGACTGCGAAGGCGCCCTCCCCTCGTCGGATCGCCGAACGGGGATCGTTGGAGATCCAGGCCTACGACGCGATCTGCTTTCCCGGTCTCGCGGAGGAATGGGCGAGGTGGGCTGGCCAGCGTCCCTTCGTCGGAGCACTGACAATGGAGTTGAGTACCGAGGCTGACGCCGGGGTGGAATCGTGGATCGCCGCCGGAACACCGCCGATCTGCTTCGCCACCGGCAGCATCCCGGTCGAATCCCCGAAGGCCACCCTCGAAATGATCAGCGCTGCGAGCGGTCAGCTCGGGGAACGGGCCCTGCTGTGCGCCGGCGGGACGGACTTCAGCGAGGTGCCGGTTCCGGGCCATGTCAAAGTCGTCGGGGCAGTCAACTACGCCAAGATCTTCGCCGCTTCCAAGGCCATCGTCCATCATGGTGGCTCTGGGACCACTGCCTATAGCCTGCGCGCCGGCGTGCCGACCCTGATCCTGTGGAGTTCCGCCGATCAGCCGTACTGGGGAAACCAGCTCGAACGGCTGAGGGTCGGTGCATCGCGACGCTTCTCCAAGACGACCAGCGAATCACTGGTCATGGATCTTCGCCGGATTCTGAGGCCCGACTACGCCATCCGAGCACGAAAACTGGCCACCAGGATGACCACGCCCAGCGAAAGTATCGCCAAGGCGGCTGACCTCTTCGAGGACTCCGTTCGGCGCGGAACTCACTGATCACAGGGGTGGCGGAGGGTAGTTGGCGATGCGTCCGCCCCCTCGTTCGGCCTGGGTCCCCAGCGTTTAGCAGAGTTCAACCCGCAAACGGACTCTCCGCCGTCAAACGTAGCCGATGCGCCGTTCAGCAAACCCCCGGAAGCGGCGTTTCGGCCGTCACCGTATACACTCGTGCCCTGAGGAACCACCCATGTGAGATAGGGGCCAGCTTTGACCGCGACCGATCGCGACGTCCGATCTTTGTATCTCGACCAGATCCGGCGCGACCTCACCAGATACGGCATGGAACAGCTCGTGCCCGTGGGCTGGCCGCTGGGAACGCGGGCCGGGTTGAAGTGGCTGCTGGGGATGCCGATGCTCAAGGCCGGCAAATTCATGCTCGTCCAGAAGGTTCCATTCGACAAGGAAGCGCGCGACTTCGGCCGCGACTGGCCCGCCGATGCCGAGACGATGATCGGTATGCAGCGGTTGACCAGTCTGCAGCACTGCGTCGAGACGGCTCTTCAAGAAAATGTTCCCGGCGATCTGGTGGAATGCGGGGTTTGGCGCGGCGGTGCGTCCATCCTGATGCGCGCGGTCCTGGCCGCCTACGGCGACGAGAAGAGAAACGTGTGGTTGTGCGATTCCTTCGAGGGTGTGCCTCCGCCGGATGTAGAGAACTACAAGGACGACAAGCTGCCGCGATTCAACATTGGCCTGCACCACGCCGCTCCCATTCTGGCGGTGACACAGGATCAGGTGAAGGCCAACTTCGAGCGCTACGGCCTGCTCGACGACCAGGTCCGCTTCATCCCGGGCTGGTTCAAAGACACGCTGCACAACGCACCCATCGAACAGATCTCGGTCCTTCGCCTGGACGGCGACCTTTACGAGTCCACCATCCAGGCGCTCGAACCGCTCTATCCGAAGCTGTCGACGGGCGGGTACTGCATCATCGATGACTACAACCTCGAGGGCTGCCGCAAAGCCGTCGCGGACTACCGCTCGCAACACGGCATCACCGGGGAGATCATCGACATCGACGGCTACGGTGCCTACTGGCGCAAGGACCGTGCGTAGTCACAGCGGTGTTCGCACCCCGACCCCGCTGAAGCCCGCACGACCGAAGGCCGTTTCGCAATGAAGTTTGTGCTGGCCAGTTACGGGACCCGGGGTGACGTCGAGCCATCCGTCGTCGTCGGCCAGGAGTTGCAGCGCCGAGGCCACGACGTGCGCATGGCGGTCCCACCCGACTCGGTGGCCTTCACCGAGTCGGCGGGGCTCGTCACCTTCCCCTACGGGTTGGAATCCCAAGCCTGGCTCGACCTGTACCGCGAATTCTGGACGGGGATTTTCGGCAAGTTCTGGCGACTTCGCGAGATGCGGCGAACTTGGCGCGAGTTGTGGGAGGAGAGCGACTGCTGCTGGGCCGGAATGAATACGACGCTGATGTCGATTGCGGACGGTGCGGATCTGCTGCTCACCGGTCAGAGCTATCAGGAACCCGCCGCGAATATCGCTGAGTACTATGACATTCCATTCGCCACCCTCTATCACGCACCGCTGCGCCCGAACGGCCAAGCGGTGTCGTTCCTACCCCCGCCGTTGAGTCGAGCCGTGATGTCGGGATTCGACTGGGTGGCATGGCGACTCAACAAGAAGGTCGAAGACATCCAACGGCGCGAATTGGGCCTGCGCAAGGCGAAGACCCCGCCGATGCGGCGAATAACGGAGCGCGGGTCGTTGGAAATCCAGGCCTACGACGAGGTCTGCTTCCCCGGACTGGCCGAGGAATGGGCCAAATGGGGCGACCGCCGACCGTTTGTCGGCGCCCTGACCATGGAACTGCCGACCACGGCCGACGATGAGGTTGCGCCGTGGATCGCCGAGGGCACCCCGCCGATCTTCTTCGGGTTTGGGAGTATGCGGGTCGAGTCCGCCGCCGATACGGTCGCCATGATCGGTTCAGCATGCGCGGAACTGGACGAACGCGCCCTGATCGGCGCCGGATGGAGCAATTTCCGGGATATCCCCCACGGCGATCACGTCAAAGTGGTCGGGGCCGTGAATTATGCGACTGTCTTCCCGGCCTGCCGTGCGATCGTGCACCACGGCGGCTCCGGGACGACGGCCGCAAGCCTGCGCGCCGGCGTTCCCACGTTGATCTTGTCGATGGATGCCAATCAGGCGGTCTGGGGAGTTCAACTCGAAAGGCTCAAAGTCGGTGCTAGTCGGCGCTTTTCGGCGACCGACCGGGATTCGCTGGTAGAGGACCTGCGCCGGATTCTTGCTCCCGACTATGCGATGCGAGCCCGCAAAATTGCCGCCAGGATGACCACGCCGGCCCAAAGCCGGATGAGAGCCGCCGATGTCGCCGAGAAATTCGCGAATCTTCGGTTTGCGCCCAATCGACGGGCTTGGGCCACCTCGATCGGCGACTAGCCTCGGCAGTCGATTCCAGAGTTCAGTAAGCGCCAGTCGGCGCAGGCCCCTCGGCCCTGATTTTCCTCTTCAGCCGGATCGCCCGGCGCTCGATCAGAAACCAACTGGCAGCGGCGATCGGGAATACGAAAGCAACGGACAGACCATAGAAGAGCAGGGGCGACAGTGATATCAATCCCGCCATCACCATTACTTGCTGTACCGGAAATGAATAGACGTACATCGCATAGGAGAAGTCATGGTGAAGGTTCAGGCCGCGCACGAGCGCAGCCGACACGATCACGGCGTAGGCCAACGCCCAGCCGGCGACCACTCGGTAGTCCGGTGCCAACGCCCCGGCGGCGAACACCAGCGCCGTGCACAGGGCGACGAGCCACCAGTTCGCCGGAATCTTGTCGCGCCACTGGTAGATAGCCGCGCCCGCGGCGAACATGATGAAGCAACGCGTAGCGAGCTGCCCGAGTGTCCAGACCCCCGGCCAAAGAAGCGGACCCTGCAGGACGGCAAGCACGGCGGAAACGAGGAAGACGACAATTGACAGCCATCTGTACTTCAGCATTCCCAGCAAGCCCACAACCAGTAACGATACGTAGGCCAGCACTTCGAAGCTCAGCGACCACAGCGGACTGTCCCAACTTCCCGCAACAGGAACACCTGTCGGCGTGCCGTTGATGTCCTGACGCAGATAAAACACGAAGAAGTTGCTGAGCACGTAGGTGATCGGACCGGTCGATGAAAGGAAGTTCTTGACAGAACCGCCCTGAATGGCCACGCCGATCGGAGCGATGACAAAAGCGGTCAAGATGAGGCATACCCACAGGGCGGGAAGAATGCGCAGAGCTCGGGCAGCCAGGTAATCCCGCACTTGCGGTCGCGCCTCCCAGCTCATCGTGATGAGGAAGCCGGACATGGCGAAAAATATGTCCACCGCGAGGGTGCTCGCCAACTGCATCAGCGCATGCGGAACTATGTTCGTGCGTCCCGTGGTCAGGAGCACGTGCCAAAACACCACCTGTTGACAGAAAATCAGTCGCCACAGCGTCAGTGCGTTGCGTTTCGGATCGAACGCATCGGCTAAAGTCATCAGACCCCCGGGGGTATCGATAATGCCAGTCAGGCTGCCGTCCGAGCAAACTCTCCGCGGCGTGCTGTCACATCGTAATCGGGACCATTCCGGCTGTCCAATACCAAGGCCATTGCAGGTTATTCCGGCTCCGGCGGGCCACAGGATCCCCGGACGAGATCATCTGGCAACATAGGGTCACAGAAATTGAACCTTTGCTGGCAAAACAGACAGGAGGCATCGGCCGTTGCCGGATTCCATACTCATAACCGGCGGCGCAGGCTTCATCGGCTCCGCGCTGTCACATCGACTCGTCGAAGCCGGCTACGACGTCGCGGTCATGGACATCCTGCATCCGCAGGTGCACGCGAAGGGTCGGGCAATCACGCTGCCGCCGTCGGTGCGGTTGTTCACCGGGGACGTCACCCATGCACCCGACTGGGATGCCGTTCTTCGGCTGTTCACACCGTCCCAGATCGTCCACCTGGCGGCCGAGACCGGGACGGCGCAGTCGTTATCCGAGGCATCCCGGCACGGCTCGGTCAATGTTGTCGGCACCACCCAGTTGCTGGACGCCCTGAGCCGGGCGGAGCTGGTGCCCGCCCAATTCGTCCTGGCCTCGTCGCGCGCCGTCTACGGTGAGGGCGCCTGGCAGTACGGCGACGAGATCTTCTACCCGCCGCCACGCAGCCACGCCCAGCTCGTTGCCGGCAACTGGGATCCCGAGGGCCCCGCCGGTGAGCGCGCGGTGCCGCTGCCGAGCTGCGCAAGTCGAACCGAGCCCCGGCCGGCCAACATCTACGCCGCCACCAAGCTCGCCCAGGAGCATCTGCTGGCGGCGTGGAGTGCCGCTCACGGCGCCCGGCTCAGCGTGCTGCGCCTACAGAACGTCTACGGACCGGGTCAATCACTGACCAACCCCTACACGGGAGTGGTTCCGTTCTTCGCTCGCGCCGCCCGCGAAGGGCGGCCATCGGAGGTGTTCGAGGACGGCAAGATCGTGCGAGATCTCGTCTACATCGACGATGTCGTCGACGCGATCTTTGCCGCAATCGAGAGGCCGGCCGCCGAATCACGCTGCCTCGACATCGGATCGGGAAGCGGCACCACGATCCTCGAACTTGCCACGAAGATCGCTGCCATCTTCGACGCGCCGAAGCCGAGCATCGTGCCGAAATTCCGCGACGGCGACATTCGGGCGGCCAGTTGCGACATCGAACCCGCAAAAAGGGAACTCGATTGGTGTCCGAAATGGGCGGTCGACGATGGTTTGGCGATGCTGATCGATTGGATCGGCGAACAGCTCGAAACATCCGTTCCAACAAGCGATCACACGATCGCAGCCACCCCTTCGGCAAATCCCCGGAGTTAGCGATTTGCGTTGAGGCCGCCTAGGGCGCGGCACCCGCGTGTTTCAATTGGGCCAGAAATTTGAGTAGCTGTTGAGAAGTCGAGGTTGATGAATGGCTATGATCGAGCGGCGAGCGGTGGAGCGCAACACGGTGCACCGCATCTGGCGGGCGCTTCTCGTTGTCGCGGTGATCGCCATTGCCGTCGCATGCTATTTCTGGCCAGTTGTCGGGATCGTCATCGGCGTGCTGGTGGTGTTGCTGCTGATTGCCCGTCTCGTCTACCGCGGGCGCGAACGGTACGTCCCGCACCTGTACGCCCGCGATATCACGAGCTATGACAACGAATATCGCGACTTCATCAGAACAACCATCGCGGAACTACGCAAAGTCAAGATTCCGGGCCACCCGCTGTTGTGGGAGGCCTCGCAACTGCCGGATGTGCGAAGCGACACAGAGAACGAGTTGCTGCTGGATCTCGGCGTCTGGATCGGTTGGTCGACGCGTTTGATCTCTGATGCCTCCGGTCGTGCTGTGTACGGGTTCGACACTTTCGAGGGCCTGGTCGAAGACTGGCAGCTCGAGGATCAGGTGATCAAACGCGGGTCCTTCGCCATCTCAGATCCCCTCGCGCAAATGTTCATCCGCGATACCGGCGTGAGTTTCGAGAACGGCCTTCCGGCTGCGCTTGGCCGCAGGGTGCAGTTCATCAAGGGCAGCACCTACGACACCCTGGCACCGTTCCTGGCAGAACGGCCGGATGCGCCGATCCGGCTTTTCCACATGGATCTCGATACCTACGAAAGCTGTCTTCACGCTCTGGAAACCTGCAAGGAGCATTTCGCCGAAGGATCGATCCTGGTCTTCGACGAGTACCTCGTCACCAACGGCGAAATCAAGGCGTTCTACGAGTTTCAGAAAAGGTACGACCTGCAGTGGCGGTACCGGTCGTGGGGACTCGAGGTCATGGAAATGAACACCGAGATGATTCCCGCAGTCTGGAAGCGCGTGCTTTACTACGCGGTCGGCATTCCACTTTATTGGCTGGTCGGCGAGGGTCGCTTCGCCTCCGCGTTCTACCGCCGGCCGTTTTGGCGGTTCTGGTTCGGCGCACCGA
Organism: uncultured Mycobacterium sp.; assembly: GCA_964535335.1. Classification (GTDB taxonomy): domain Bacteria; phylum Actinomycetota; class Actinomycetes; order Mycobacteriales; family Mycobacteriaceae; genus Mycobacterium. The sequence continues at coordinate 14,971 of CAZHUU010000050.1, read as the reverse complement.
TCGGCGACGTGCTATTCCTGCTCAGCACCTCAGGACCGCGTAAGTCGGTGAGCCTGGAGATCACCGGTCTGGGCGCGCTTCAGCAGCGAGGCTAGGAACCTCAGGCCGGGCGGTAGCGCACGTTCCGTTCCGCCGCCCGCCGGTCGGTGAGTGATCGAAGATTGTCAGGCTGCCCGGCGGTGTCGGGCAGCCTGACTGGACGGGGGGTCTCCAACTTCGCCGCCCCCCTCTTTCGGGCGAAGCGTTCAAGGTGGTCAGCGGCGAGCCGGACGCTTTCGGCTCGGGGGATCATCCGAGCGCCGAGTTCGCGGGCTCGCTCCTCGTATTCGGGGGTGCAGATCGTACGCAGCTCGGACAGCAGCTGATCAGGCGTGGTGGAAATCAGCTTCCGGGCGGACCCCACTTTCAGGCGCTTCAGCTGTGCACCCCAAAATGGCTGATCTCCGGCCATCCAGAGGATGAGGGACGGAACGCCGGCGCGCAGGGCTGCCGCCGTCGTGCCCGAGCCGCCATGATGGACGACCGCCCGGCAGTGCGGGAAGATCTTCTCGTAACTCACCGGTCCGACCACCCGGACGTGATCGAACTGCGGTCCTTGGCTGTAGTCCGTCCAGCCGGAGCACACCAGGGCCCGCTCCCCCAACTCCGCACAGACCTTCGCGATCATGGTGACCGTGTCGGCCGCCGACTCCAACGGCATCGAGCCGAACCCGAAGCAGATCGGCGGCGTTCCCGCGTTGATCCATGACATGACCTCGTCGTCGGCATCCGTGTCGAGGCCCATCGACAGCGTGCCCACGAATGGACGCGTCTCGTACAGATCCGCCCAGTCCTCCTTGAGTCCAGGAAAAAGGAGCTCGTCGTAGGTCTGGATCTGCAGCGCCCCTAGATCTTCAAGCCGCCGCGTCGTGACCTTCCGTGTCTTCGGTAGCCCCAGTCGACGTCGTTGCCCGGCTTCGGGCCTTCTGTTCATCCAGCACCCGAAGCCCTCGTAGGCGGCGAGTCCCCATTGGAACAAGCGCGCCGGAATGATCGACGGGGCGGTTCGACGGTTAGGACGTACCGGGAAGTAATCCAGCGTCGCAAACGGCATGTCGTAGTACTCCGCGACGTTCACCGCAACGCCCTGGAAAAAGAGACCGTGGCAGAGCAAGTCGGCGCGGTATGCCATCGGCGTCAACACCGTGTCCATATCCGACCAGAACAGCATGATGGGCTGCCAGAGTTCCTGGACGATCTTGATGGGCTCGCGAATGGTCCAGAATTTGCGGAAGAACCGTTTCGAGAAGGTCCGGAAGAAGTCGGCCGTCCACAACTCGTCCGCGTTCGGCCCGTATGCAACCGCATCGAGCCCGACCGATTGGGCAAACTCGACCAGGTTCGGGGGGATAGCGATGCGTACGCGGTGGCCCCTGCGCTGCAACTCGCGACCGACTGCCACCGATGGCTCGCAATCGCCGCGCGTTCCGCTGCATGCCAGCACGAACTCCACCGTCAATCCCCCGCTTTCCTCAGTAGTCGCCTTGAGCAAGCACAGTTAGCTGCACCACTCAACCAGCGCGCCACGACTCAAAAGGTATCGTATCGCGACGGCTGGCAACAACCGTTCCGAATATCGCCGCCGCAGCAACGAGCGTTAACGGATATCCTTAAGCAGTCCTCGCTGCCGTCGACTCCACCGGGGAACGTGGACCGAAGCATGTTTGCTCGGCATTCGGACGGGCCGGGCATCAGCACCAAATTCCGTGTAACGTTGTGGGGTACCCGGGCGTATATAGCTAGGACAGCCGGTGCGACCTCGCCGGAGTTGGCGGCGGTCGATCAGGGTGTTGGCAGAATCCAGGCCCGAGCGAGAAACTGGATAACCGAGAGTTGATGCAAAAGGTCCAGGAGGGACACATGAGCAAGTTGTGGCTGAGCAGGTTGGCCATTGCGGTTGGCGGGCCGGCATTGGTGTTGACCGTTGGTACAGGCATTGCATCCGCGACGCCCGACATCGGCCCGATGGTGAACACGACCTGCACTTTCGATCAGGCGATGCGGGCGGTGCACGCGGAGAATCCGTTCGCGGCCAGCTACCTCGACACTTCACCACCGAACCTGCAGTTCCTTCGGCAGTTCATGGCATCGTCGCCGGATCAGCGGGTCACCATGCTCAACGCGATCAAGAACAACCCTGGCGTGGATGAGGCGTTGCCGGTGTTCACGCAGATGATGACCACCTGCGTCAACTACTGACGGCTTGCAACTGAGCGACCGATAGCCCCCGCATGAATGCGGGGGCTATCGTGTTGCCCTTAGGTGATCCGATCGCGGACCTAGGGTCAAGCCGGGTCCTGGGTCCCCGTCGCCGCCAACCAGGCTTACCGGATTTGTTCAGGGCGCTGCTTCGAGCGCACGTGTCGCGATGGGTGTAATCCGATCGATCATCCACATCTCATCGGATGACTCGCCAATGGAGTCCGCGTCGGATGCTAGACGGGTTCGGAAACTTCCTCAGTCGCAGGTTCTCGCTGACGACGATCTGGGCCTTCCAGCAGTTCTCGCACCTGCATACGTGTCCCGTAGGGCCGAAGCATGAAACTCGCAGGACGCGGGCGCACCCGTTGCGGCCACCAGAACCAGCGGCCGAACACTGCCGCGATCGACGGCGTCATGAACGAGCGCACGATCACCGTGTCGAACAGAAGTCCCAAGCCGATTGTGGTACCGATCTGACCGATGATCCGTAGATCGCTGACCACCATCGAAGCCATAGTGGCGGCGAACACCAGACCGGCCGTCGTCACGACTTTGCCGGTGCCGCCCATTGCGCGAATCAGTCCCGTGTTGATGCCGGCACCGATTTCTTCTTTCATCCGTGATACCAGCAGCAGGTTGTAGTCGGAGCCGACCGCCAAGAGGACGATCACGGACATCGCCAGCACCATCCAGTGCAACTGAATGCCGAGGATGTACTGCCAGAGCAAGACGGAGAGACCGAAGGAAGCGCCCAAGGACAGCGCTACCGTACCCACGATCACCAGGGCGGCGATCAAGCTTCGAGTGATGATCAACATGATGACGAAGATCAAGCACAAGGCAGCCACGCCCGCGATCCACAGGTCGTAGGTGGAGCCATCGCGCCAGTCCTTCGCGGTCGCCGCGGCACCGGCCACCCAGACCTTCGCAGCGGCCAGGGGCGTCCCCTTGAGAGCCTCCTCGGCTGCCGTTTTCACCTGCTCGATCCGTGCTATCCCCTCCTTTGTCGCCGGATCGCCGATGTGGGAAATGATGAATCGAGCAGATTTGCCGTCCGGAGAGATAAAGGAGTTCATCGCGCGCTTGAAGTCCGCGTTATCGAAGACCTCCGGCGGCAGGTAAAAGGTATCGTCGTTCTTTGCGTCGTCATAAGCCTGCGCCATGAGCGTGGCTGTGTTGATTGCGCCGGTCTCCTCGCCCAGAATGCCGACCATGGTGCTGTGTTGCGTCAGCATCATCATTCGCATCCTCTGCGAGATGGCAATCTGCTCCGGCATCAGCGCAACCATCTGCGGCATGAGTACATCTAGCCGGTCCACGTATACAAGGAGCTCTTTTGTTCGATCGGTCAGCTCATCAGTGCCGTCCAGGGCGTCAAAAATAGACCTCAATGCCCAGCAAACCGGAATGCTGTAGCAGTGCGGCTCCCAGTAGAAGTAATTGCGAATCGGTCGAAACCAATCGTCGAAGAGAGCGATCCAGTCCCTCAAGTCGGTCGTGATGTCGTACATCTCATGGGTCTTGAGGTTAAGACGATGGGTAATGGCCGCCATCTGCGACATCAATTCGTACATACGCTGTTGGATCTTGATCATCTTCGCCATGTCGTTGGCCTGTTGCAGCATATCCGCTGCACGTCGGCGCATGAAATGCAAGATCTGGTCTTGGCCGGCGGTTTGGAGGCTGATCTGGAAGGGCAGCGACGTGTGCGCGATCGGAGTTCCTTCGGGTCGGGTTATACCCTGCACCCGGGACACTCCGGGAACCCTGAAGATGGCCTTGGCGATCTTGTTCAATGTGATGAAGTCGGTGGGATTTCGCAAATCGTGATCGGATTCCACCATGACGATGTCGGGCAATAGACGCGACTGGGAGAAATGACGTTCGGCCGCCGCGAATCCGACCTTGGCGGGGATGGTTCCCAAAATGTAGGCGCGGTCGTTGTAGCTCGCCTTGTAGCCCGGTAACGCCAACAGGCCGACCAGTGCAACCGCCAACGAGGCGACCAGGATGGGAACGGGCCACCGCACAATTGCCGTGCCGATCCCGCGCCACCGGCCTGCATTTAACGTGCGCTTGGGCTCCAACAGACCGAACCGGCTGGCCACGGCCACCCCGGCAGGAACAAGTGTCACCGCCACAGCGACCGCGGCAACCATACCTATCGCGCATGGGGCGCCCATGGTGTGGAAATAGGGCAGACGGGTGAAATGCAGGCAGAATATAGCCCCCGCGATGGTCAGACCGGAGGCGGCGACCACGGGAGTGACTCCGCGGTACATCTCGTAGTAGGCATCTTCGCGGTCCTGCCCCTTCTGACGTGCCTCTTGATAGCGACCGAAGAAGAAGATGCCGTAGTCGGTTCCGGCCGCGATTGCCAGGAAGATCAACATATTCACGGCGAACGTCGACAACACAAGAATGTTATTCGCACCCAGGAAGGCGACGATCCCGCGGGCCGCCGCCAGTTCGACACCCACCATGATCAGCAGCAGAAGCACCGTGACCACGGAACGGTAGACGAACATCAGCATCGTGAAGATGACCACGACGGAGACCGCGGTGATCTTGAGAATGGAGTTGTTCCCGCTGCGTTGCAGATCAGACGCCAGCGGTGCCTGACCCGCAACATAGGCGCGCACGCCGGGCGGGGGCGGTATGCGTTCAACGATGGCGCGGAGCGCGGCCACCGAGGCTTCGCCCTGCGGCGTCCCCTGGTTACCGGCCAGATTGACCTGCACATATGCAGCCTTACCATCGGGGCTTTGCACACTCGAAGACGTCAGTCGGTCGCCCCAGAGATCTTGCACGTGCTCGATGTGCTGGGGATCGTTGCGGAGATCCTGAATCAATCGGGCGTAGTACGCCCGCGCATCGTCGCCGAGCGGCTGTTGACCCTCGAGGACGATCATCGCGGAGCTGTCTGAATCGGATTCTTTGAATAGGTGCCCCATTCGCTTCATGGCGATGCCGGCCGGCGCGTCGCTGGGAATGAGTGAGACCGAATTCTTCTCAGCGACGTGCTCCAGGGCCGGGATTGCCGATTTCCAACTCCAGCCGACCGAGGCCAGGGTCGCAAGCACAGTCAGCGCCAGCCACGCCACGATGATCAGCGGGCCAAAGCTGCGTACCGTCCGCGCTATGAAGGGTCGACGGGTGTCCTCGGAGCTCATCGGCGTTCGCTAATCCCTCAGCAGCAGGGCGCGAACCAGCGGGCGGGGCCCCAGGGGCCGAAGCATGGTGCTGGCGGGGCGGGGACGCACATGCTGCGGCCACCAGAACCAACGCCCGAGAATGGCGGCGATCGACGGGGTCATGAACGCGCGCACAACCAACGTGTCGAATAGCAGACCGAGCGCGATTGTCGTGCCCAACTGACCGATGGTGAGGAGGTCGCTGACCACCATCGACCCCATTGTGGCGGCGAAGACCAGACCCGCCGCTGTCACGATCTTGCCGGTTCCACCCATGGCCCGGATGATGCCCGTCTTGATGCCGGCAGGCAGTTCCTCCTTCATCCGTGAGACGAGCAGCAGGTTGTAGTCCGACCCGACCGCCAACAGGAGGATGACGGACATGGCCAATACCACCCAGTTCAGCTGGATGCCGAGCAGGTACTGCCAAACCAGCACGGATAACCCAAAGGAAGCGCCCAGCGACAGTGCGACCGTGCCGACGATGACCAAGGCGGCGACCAGACTTCGGGTCATGAGCAGCATGATGATGAAAATGAGACACAGCGCAGCTACGCCCGCGATGAGGAGGTCGTATTTCGACCCGTCAACCAGTTCCCTGGTGGCAGCTGCGGTGCCCAATAGAGAGACACGTGCACTTTCCAGTGGCGTTCCTTTGAGCGCCTCCTCAGCCGCGTTCTGGATCGGCACTACTCGCGAAATCCCGGTCGGCGTCGCAGGATCAACGTTTTGTGTGATGAGAAAGCGTGCGGACTTGCCATCCGGCGACATGAAGATTTTCTTGATCTGCTGGAAGGCCCTGTTGTTGTCGATGATGTCCTGGGCCAGGTAAAACGAGTCTTCATTCTTCGAATCGTTAAAGGCATTCCCCATTGCCATCGGGTTCGTCGCCGACTCCATCGCGCCAACGATTCCGCCCATCGTGCTGTGCATCGTCAGCAACATCGTGCGAGTGTTCTGCATCGTCGCGATCATTTCCGGCATGAGCACCAACATTTGCGGCATGAGCACGTCAAGTTGATCGAGATCCTTGACCAGATCGTTCATCTTGTCGACGACTTTATCGACACCATCCAGTGCATCGAAAATGGATCTGAGATTCCAACAAAGTGGGATGTCGTAGCAGTGCGGCTCCCAATAGAAATAGTTACGGATCGGTCGGAAGAAATCATCGAAATCTGCGAGGTGGTTCCGCACTTCGCCGAGACTGTCCCTCAGTTCGTGTGTGCTATTCACCATTGAATGCGTGGTTTCGACCATTTGCGTCATGATTTCCTGCATGCGCTTCATGATCGCAATCATTGATGTGACATCATCCGCTTGCTTGAGCATGTCCGCCATACGCTCCTTCTGGAATGGAAGGAAGAGTTGGTTACTAGCCTGCGTCCAGCTCAGCATGTACGGTATCGAAGTCTGGTCGATCGCTTTGCCTTCGGGGCGGGTTACCGACTGCACGTTAGCGATACCGGGAACTGCAAACACAGACTTGGCAAGCTTGTTCAGAATCAAGAAATCTGCCGCATTGCGCATGTCATGATCGGATTCGACCAACAGGACATCGGGTGTAACCATTTTCGATTCGGGAAAGTGTCGGGCAGCGGCGGCAAATCCCTTACTGGAGGGAATGTTCTGCGGGATGAACTTCTGATCGCTGTAGCTCGGCCGATACCCTGGAAGCGTCAACAGTCCGACCAGCATGACTGCCGTTGAGGCGATGAAGATGGGAATCGGCCAGCGGACGATCGCGGTACCGATCCGCCGCCACCGATGGGTAGTGACCGTCCGCCTCGGATCGAACCAATGGAAACGGCTGCCCAGCGCTATGGACGCGGGAATAAGGGTGAGCGCGACAGCCACGGCGACCAAGACACCGACCGCGCCGGGGACACCCAGCGGCTGGAAGTAGGGCAACCGGGTGAAGCGAAGACATGCGATTGCGCCGGCAATCGTCAGGCCGGACGCGAGTACCACCTTCGCGACCGACTTATATGAGGTGTAGTAGGCAGACTCACGATCCTCGCCGGCCTGCCGCGCCTCCTGATAGCGCCCGACGAAAAAGATCCCGTAATCCGTTCCGGCTGCGATACCGACCGTCACCAGCAGATTGACGACATACACGGTGATGCCGACGATGTCGTACAGACCCAGCAACGCCACCAACCCTCGCGCTACTTGTAGTTCCATGCCGACGGTCAGCAACAGAATGATCGTCGTGATGAATGAGCGGTAGAGCATGAGCAGCATGAGGAAGATCACCCCGACGCTGACCGCGGTGATGAGCAGAACGGTCCGGTTTCCACTTGCGCTCATGTCGGAGATGATCGGCGCGGGTCCGGTGAGATATGCCTTGACCCCCGGTGGCGCCGGGGTGGTGTTCAGAACGTTTTGGACGGCTTGCACCGACTGAGTTGCCGAAGCCTGGCCCATCAGACCCACCAGGTCCAATTGGGCGTATACCGCCTTGCCATCAACGCTTTGCGCCGCGCCGGCGGTCAGTGGATCTCCCCAGAAATCCTGAATGTTCTGAACGTGGGCAGGGTCGGCCTTGAGTTTCTGAATGACCTCGTCGTAGAACTTGTGCGCATCCGCACCGAGCGGTTTATCCCCCTCGAGGACGATTACGGCGACGCTCCCGGCGGTACCGGTTTCCTTGAACGCGCTGCCCATTCGTTCCTGCGCTTCGGTGGCCGGTGTGCCGGTGGGCATCAACGATACCGAGTGAGTTGCCTCCACCACCTCCAAGGGCGGAACGAAGAGGGTGAGCACGACGGTGATGCCCAGCCAGCCCAGAACGACCAGCGGCGAGAACCGGCGAATGAACGATGCCAGACGTGGCCGATGTGTCCTATCCGTCTGATTGGTCACGGTGCTTGTGTCGGTCATGCGGCCTGCAAAGTACAGGAAGTGAAAGCGTTCACTTCGTTCGATACCTTCTCAACTCTGACTTCGCCCTGCACGAGGATGCGACACCCGATGCTGTCGCTATTGCCCTGCGCCATCAGGTTCCCGAACGCAGTCGCTTTGTCGATGTCGTTCTCCATCGACCATGGCAAGGTGACGTTCTTGGCGAGCCTCGGGGTCCCGTCGACATCGAAATAGCTGATATCGGCGACCGTCCCCGGCGCGCCGAAGACTTCATAAACCAATTTCTTCGGGTTGTAAATCTTCGTCGTGCCCCCGTCGCCTTGCGTGTCGCTGTATGCCGGACGCTTCTCGCTGCCGAAAATTGAGTGTAGGCGCGAAACGGTGAATCCACCCGCGGCGATCACCGCCAGTATCAGCAACGGAATCCACAACCGTCTCAAGAGTGAAAAGATTGTAGACCTCCTTGGCTATCCGCGTACCCGACACCATACTGCGGCACACGTGATGTTGTCGCAAACCCAGCCAACTCCGAAAGGCGAAGCTGGGCGTCGATCAGAGTAAACCATCCCATGGAGCACCCGAAGTGTTTCTTGGGGTGGAGGGACATAGGTGAATCTGCATGTAGGCGCTGTTTGTCGGCGTTTACGCCGCTGGGGGACTCGCTTACCGACGGCCTATCGCCGGCTTCTCGGCAAACGCTGATGATGGCCGGGGTCGACGCCGCTCCCAGCCCTGAATGGTCACGAGTCATTCCGAAGGCTGGAGTCGGCGCAGCAAACAAGTGTGTTGGACCACTACAGGCAGGCAGGCTGCGCTTCGCGGGTGGTCCGCAGAGCGTCGACAGATGCCCATTCCCAGTGAACTGGTCTACTACCACATTGTGAAGTCGCCGCAAGAGAACCCCCGTCTACACCGAACGCCGAATGGTGCCAAATAAACCGCTGTGCATTTTCTGTGTGGAATTGTCGACACCGGAGATTTCGTCCTCGCCGGCGCTCGCGAATTTCACGCTGCCGGACGCTCCACTCAGGGGGTCACGGGCCAGTCCCACACCGACATGTCGCCGGCAGGATAGTTCATACAGACGTCGGTGGCCCTGGCGACAACGCCCTTGTTGTTGAAGAAGATCTTCGCCCAGTTACCCCATCGGGTCGCCATCTGTTCGTAGTAGACGTTTGTAGCCGTGTTTTCCGAGTACTGGCGGCGGCCAACTGCATCGAGCGAGAAGAACCAGTGAATCCGGTCCACCGCACCCTGTTGAACATCGGCGGGCCGGTTGCTCTTGTCGATCATGTACCGCTCGAAGTAGACCGGGCTGGTGTCGCGCACTGCCGCGAGATACTGCTCGGTGTCGCAGGTGGTGATGATGATTCGATGCGGGATCGGGTAGTCGTCGGTGGCATCGGCTCGTGCCATGCCGGCGGCGCCCAGGTAGCCCGTGGTTGCTGCGATTAGCGCAAGACCCAATTGCGCCGCGCGACTAATCAGCCCTGTCATCGTTTCCTGCCCCTTCGTGCCGCTCGTCCTTAGCCCACTGCCAGCCCTCATGGTAGCGGCTCAATCGATTGCGGATTGTGTCGCAGATGTGACGGTTGGTGATGATGGTATCGACTCAGCCGCCATTGGTGAACGGGTTGGCCGACAACGTAATGAATGCGCCGTTGATCCACACTCCCCACCGGCCACCCCACATCGAGGTCCAGACCACCGGTTGGCCGATCCAGTACTCGGCGGGCTTTCCCGGTGCCCAGGGCGGCGGAACTTCGCCCATTGCGGGCGGTGGCGGCGGCGGTTCGGCGCCCGCAGCAGCAGCGCCCAGTCCGAGCATTCCCGCCACGAGCCCACCCGAGACCACGGCGGCCGCCAGAGTGGTGCTGATCAAGCTCATGAGCTCGCCTCCTGTGTTGGGAATGCTCACTGTACAGCAAACATGTCCGGCGCTAATCGCGGGCCAACCCGACAAGACTCCGACGATCGCGGTTTCCGGGGCATTCGACTCCACCAATCATCGTTTACACTGCAAACAGCCGGACTGACTACCCGGTAAGTGCAGTCCAAATTGGGCGTATATTGTCACGTTCGTCGATTGGGTTGCGGTTGGCACCGTGCACAGCAACTACCTAGGAGCAACGTTGCGCAAGGCAAAACGGACTATCAGCGGTCGCACCGCGGTGATCAGCGGTGCTGCGTCGGGGATGGGCCGCAGCCTGGCGCAGCGCCTCGCCGCGCACGGTAGCCCGGTCGCTATCACCGACATCGATGAGCAGGGCCTCAAGGAGACCGCCGCCAGCATCTCGGGTCCGGTGTTGACGCGAGTCCTGGACGTGCGCGATGCCGACGCGCAGCTGGCCTGGGCACAGGAGGTCAGGGAATGGACACCGAGGGTGATCGGATCGGTCTTCAACAATGCGGGCGTGGCGCTGGCATGCAGCGTGCGCGACGCCGATCCCGATGACGAAAAGTGGGTGTGGGACATCAACTTCCACGGGGTTGTCAACGGAACCCGAGCATTTCTGCCGATCCTGATCGAGCAGAACGAGGGTGCGATCGTCAACACATCGAGCATTTTCGGGCTGGCCGCCATCGGCAATCAAAGTGCCTACTGCGCGGCCAAGTTCGCCGTCCGTGGTTACACCGAGGCACTGCGCCAAGAGTGGCTGGGGAGCGGCATCACAGCGGTCACGGTCCATCCCGGTGGAGTGAACACCAACATCGTGCGCAACGGTCGGTATCGGGTTGACCACGGCGACGGCGCGCCGACACCCGAGGAAATGGCCGCCGAGTTTGCGGCGGTCACGGTGACGACGGCCGACAAGGCCGCGGAGATCATCCATCGGGGTGTGGAGGCCGGCAAGTCCCGCATCATCGTGGGTACCGACGCACGCCTCCTCGACATGCTCAGTCGGCTGACCCCAAGCCACTACGTCGACGTGATGACGAAGCTCCAGTCGCCCATCAACAAGGCGCGTCGGGCGTCGTCCCCGAACTAGCCGGCGACGACGCCCGACTGCCGCGCACCGTAGGGCGGCGCCCCGAACTCGGTGACCGGCCGGAAGCCGTTCTTGCGGGCGGCGGCGGCGCCGCGGCGGATCAGCGCCGCGGTGGCGACGAACCCGGCCTGATCGGTCAGGATGAACGGGGTCAGCAGCCGGTTGTGCACGAAGCCGAACGACAGACCGGCCTCCGGGATGGCCCAGCCCAGTGACCCGCCGAGCCCGACGTGACCGAAGCCGGGCAGCACGCCGGGGATGCCCAGGCCGTGGTAGCCGAGGTGAAATGCCAGCGGTATCAGCAGGTTGCGGTCGGGGCGCATGTTGCGTCGCCCGGTCAGCTTTCCCACCAGTTCGGTTGACAGATAGCGCTGACCGTCGATCTCGCCGCCGTTGGCGATCGCGCCGTACATCCGAGCCAGGGCGCGCGCGGTGGCCACGCCGTTGGCCGAGGGCAGTTCGCTGTCCAGCAGCGGAATATCGCCCTGGACAACGGCTTTCATGCCGGGGAAGTACATCGAGCCGAAGACCGCCGACACCTCCAGCGCGGCGACTCGGGGCGCGACGGCGTTGAAGATCGGGTTCGGGATGTTCAGCTGCGGGTGGATGATCTGGGCGACCGTGGTGGGCGCACCGAGCGGTGGGCGGCCCAGATGGACGCCGTCGGTGTGCAGCGGTTCCGCAACTTCGATGCGGATCAGATCGCGCATCCCCTTGCCGGTGACCGCGCGGGCGAGGCCGGAGAGCAGCCAGCCGTAGGTGATCGCGTGGTAGGCGGACCTGCCGAAATGCCTGCCGACGGGCGCGGCCGCGATCCGGTCCTCCATGTGCTGGTGGTTGAGCAGCTCCCGCTTGCGCACCCCACGCAGGTGTGACAGCCCGGCGCGGTGCCGCATCACCTCGCGGACGGTGATGTCGGCCTTGCCGTTGGCGCCGAACTCGCGCCAGTACTCGGCCACTGGGGCGTCGTAGTCGATCAGACCGCGATCGGCCAGCCGGTGGATGACCGTGGAGGCCACCCCCTTGGTGGCCGAGAACACCATCGGGGCGGTGTCGGCCGACCAGTGCCGCCGGCCGCGCCGATCCGACCAGCCGGTCCACACGTCGACGACAGGCTGACCGTCGAGGTACACCGCCAGGGCCCCACCACCGAACCGGGGGTGGGGAAACAGGCTGGCGAAACTGCGCAGCGCACACGCGAAATTCGGGTCGGCGGCACCCTGCACCCCGTGGGGCAGGGTGGTGCACTGGCCACCGATTGTTGCCTGGGTCACAGATTGAATTTACCCGTCCGGCGCACCGCTGTGGACAATGTTGCCAATCTGTTAACTTCGCTGCTCCGCGGCATCGAGCAGCTGCTGGGCGGCCAGCGCGGGTGTCAGTTGCCCGTCGCGGACCTGCCGTTCCACCTCGGCCCGGATTCCCGTGACCGCGGGATGGGTGAGCACCCGGTCCAGCACGGCGTCCCGGACCATCGCCCAGGTCCAGTCCACCTGCTGGGTGCGGCGGCGGGCGTCGAACTCGCCGGCGTCGACGAGCACCTGGCGGTGCCGCAGCACCGTCTCCCACAGTTCCTCGAGCCCGGTGCCCTCCAGCGCACTCATCGTCAGCACCGGCGGCCGCCACAGCGGCTCGTGGGGATAGATCAGCCGGATGGCGGCGGACAGCTCCCGGGCCGCCGACCTGGCCTCGGTCGCGTGCTTGCCGTCCGCCTTGTTGACCACGACGATGTCGGCGAGTTCCAGCACGCCCTTCTTGATGCCCTGCAGCTGATCGCCGGTGCGGGCCAGGGTGAGGAACACGAACGTGTCGACCATGTTGGCGACCGCCACCTCGGACTGGCCCACCCCCACCGTCTCGACGAGCACGACGTCGAACCCGGCCGCCTCCAGCAGCACGATGGTCTCTCGGGTGGCCTTGGCGACCCCGCCGAGTGTCCCCGAGGTGGGCGACGGCCGGATGTAGGCGTCCGGATGCACCGCCAGCCGGGCCATCCGGGTCTTGTCCCCCAGGATCGAGCCGCCGGTCCGGGTCGACGACGGGTCGACCGCCAGGACCGCGACCCGGTGACCCCGGTCGATCAGGTACATGCCGAGCGCCTCGATGGCGGTGGACTTGCCAACGCCCGGCACACCGGTGATCCCGACGTGCATCGCCGAGCCCGCGTGCGGCATCAGCTCCAGCAGCAACTGCTGCGCCTGGGCGCGGTGATCCGGGCGGGTCGACTCCACCAGCGTGATCGCCCGCGGCAGCGCGGCGCGGTCACCGCTGCGGATCGCCTCGGCGAGCGCCGCGACGTCGGGGTCGCCGGGCATCAGGAGAGGTCGTAACCGCGCCGCTCGGCCAGCTTGTGCAGCAGGTCGACGGCCGCATCGGCGATCACCGTGCCGGGCGGGAAGATGGCGGTGGCGCCGGCCGAGTACAACTCGGCGAAGTCGCCCGGCGGGATGACGCCGCCGACCACGATCATGATGTCCGGTCGGCCGACCTCGGCCAGTGCGTCGCGCAGGGCGGGGACCAGGGTCAGGTGGCCGGCCGCCAGCGAGGACACCCCGACCACGTGGACGTCGTTGTCGGCGGCCTGGCGCGCCACCTCCTCCGGGGTGGAGAACAGCGAGCCCACGTCGACGTCGAAACCGATGTCCGCGAACGCCGTCGCGATCACCTTCTGACCGCGGTCGTGGCCGTCCTGCCCCATCTTGGCGACCAGGATGCGCGGCCGACGCCCGTCGGCCTGGGCGAACTTCTCCACCAATTGCGTTGCGGTAGTCACGTTCTGGGCCTTCCCCACCTCGTCGCGGTAGACCCCGGCGATAGTTCTGATCTCGGCCTGATGCCGGCCGTAGACCCGCTCCAGGGCGTCGGAGATCTCACCGACGGTGGCATTGGCCCGTGCGGCGTTGATCGCCAGTGCCAACAGGTTGTTGCCCAGTCCGTCCTCGCCGGCCCGGCCGTCCGCGGCGGCGGCCCTCGAAAGTTCGTCGAGCGCCGCCGTCACCGCCGCGTCGTCGCGTTCGGCCCGCAGTTGCTTCAGCTTGGCGAGTTGCTCGGCGCGCACCCGGCTGTTCTCGACCTTGAGGACCTCGATGTCCTGGTCCTCGTCGACCTGGTACTTGTTCACCCCGATCACCGGCTGCTGTCCGGAGTCGATACGCGCCTGGGTCCGGGCGGCTGCCTCCTCGATGCGCAGCTTCGGGATACCTTCGCTGATGGCCTGCGCCATGCCGCCGTGCGCCGTCACCTCCTGGATGTGGGCCCGGGCCCGGTCGGCCAGCTGGTGGGTCAGCCACTCGACGTAGTACGAACCGCCCCAGGGGTCGATCGGCCGGGTGGTGCCGGACTCCTGGGCCAGTAGCAGCTGGGTGTTGCGGGCGATCCGGGCCGAGAAGTCGGTCGGCAGCGCCAGCGCCTCGTCGAGCGCGTTGGTGTGCAGTGACTGGGTGTGGCCCTGGGTGGCGGCCATCGCCTCGATACAGGTGCGCGCGACGTTGTTGAAGGCGTCCTGCGCGGTGAGCGACCAGCCCGAGGTCTGCGAATGGGTGCGCAGCGACAGCGATTTCGCGTTCTCGGTTCCGAATTGGCCGACCAGCTCGCTCCACAGCAGCCGTCCGGCGCGCAGCTTGGCGACCTCCATGAAGAAGTTCATCCCGATGCCCCAGAAGAACGACAGCCGGGGGGCGA
>CAZHUU010000049.1:13956-31164 GCA_964535335.1 uncultured Mycobacterium sp. | reverse complement strand
CCCCCTTCGACGAGTAGTAATCGGCCAGTGTTGCGCGGCCGCGATGGGTGTCATCCGATGCCGCCACTTGCCGGATCAGATACAGATACCCATCGCCGCCTGTCAGCTTGTGAATGCTCAGCAACTCAATGCCACCAATCGCTCGATCTGGGCCGATGCTAACCGGTGACCTGATAGCAAGAGGTGTGATGCGGGAATTTTGAACTATGTTGTGCAGCAATGGGATTGAACGAGAACTGATGGGAACAAGCATAGTTCGGAGCGTGAGTTGGGGGTGCTGCAAATAGAGGATTCCGGGGCTAGCGTTCGGAGTCATGGCGTACACGAGAGCGACACGAGAGGCACGAGCAGATGCGAGGGAGGCTCAGCTTGCGCAGCGGCGCCAACGGCTCGCGGACATCAAGTCCGAATTCCGCTTGCTGCTCGAGTTCATGGCCGCACGCCGGCGCCTCGCCGAGGTGGACGTATGGCTCGATGAACGGATGGTGGCACTGCACGCGAGGGCCGACGCACGCCGCGCCGCCCACCGCCAGGAGGCGGCCAACGCACTTTCCGACATGGTTGCCCGCGGCTTGGCGGTCGAGGAGATCGCCCGGATGGCCGGAGTGACGGCTGAGACCGTGCACGGCTACCTGCCGCCGAGCACCTGACACAACAGAATCGGGCTACGCCCCCTTGCAGTGCCTCGTCTGCCCGCTTGCCATCGCCTGCGAAGCTGCCGCCTCGCGTCGCTAACGATCGCAGCAAATGTCGGCGATGGTGGCGACCGAGCAAGGCGATGGCGACGACCAAGCAACGGATCCCATCAACCGAACCCTCCCTTGCATGGTCGGGTATCAGATGCATAGCCGACAACACACACAGCGACAACGACCATGCCCCCAAGCCGGCGGATTCTTTCGCCTGCCCGGTGACACGGCGGCAAAGCCATAACCACGTCCGACCACGCAAGTAAGGTCACCGGAGAATTCATTTCCGGAAAGGGGGCGTTCGGTGGACGCGTTTGGTGTCCTCGATGAGGTCCTGGGGGACTACGAGAACTTCGTCAAGGGCTTCCTGGAGATCAAGGACGACCAGATCCGGACCAAGGTCGAGAAGGAGATCGCCGACGGCCTCCTGTGGCCGGAGCCCTGGCTGGCGCTGAATCCGGCGTTCGAGTCCGGCGGAACCGTCAGCGAACTGGCAAACCAGAAGGTCCTCGATCCCGAGGCGATCAGCATTTTCCGGACACGGACTGAGCAGGATCCGGTCGGCCGCGAAATCTCCTTCCACCGCCACCAGACGGATGCCTTCGACATCGCCAACCGGCGCGAGTCCTATGTCCTGACCACGGGCACCGGCTCAGGCAAGTCGATGTCCTACATCGTGCCGATCGTGGACCGGGTGCTACGCGAGGGTTCGGGCAAGGGCGTGCGGGCAATCATCGTCTATCCGATGAATGCGCTGGCCAACAGCCAGCGAAACGAACTGGAGAAGTTCCTCGGCAAGACCAACCCCAAGGTCAGCTTCGCGCGCTACACCGGCCAGGAGAACCGCGAGGAGCGCGAAAAGACCCTGGCCTCTCCCCCGGACATCCTGTTGACCAACTACGTCATGTTGGAGTTGATGCTCACCCGCCCCAAGGAGCGGGCCAACCTCATCAACAGCGCAGAGAACCTGTCATTCTTGGTTCTCGACGAACTGCACACCTACCGCGGCCGACAGGGCGCCGACGTGGCGATGCTCGTGCGGCGATTGCGCAGCGCCGTCAAGTCCAACGACGTGCAGTGCATCGGAACCAGTGCGACCCTCGCCGGCCCCGGCACCAAGGCCGAACAGCGCCAGCAAGTCGCCGAACTCGCCACGCGGATCTTCGGCGTCGAGGTCCCCGCAGCCAACATCGTCGGGGAAACCCTGCGCCGAGCGACGGAGGGCGAGGCAGACCTTGCCGCGCTCACTGCACGGCTGGCGGCCCCCACTCCGACGGAGTGGGAGCAACTCAAGTCCGACCCCCTCGCAGTGTGGACCGAGCAGCATTTCGGTCTGGACACCGACGATGAGGGCAAGCTGGCCCGCCGCCCGCCGTCCAAGCTCAAAGATGCCGCCGAGGTGCTGCACGAAGAAACCGGCGTGGACGAGGCGGTCTGCCGGGCGAAACTCCAGGAACTCCTGCTCGCCGGCTCCAGAGCCCGCGACCCGCAGGGCCGGTCATTGTTCGCTTTCAAGCTGCATCAGTTCATCGGCAAGGGCGACACCGTCTACACGACGCTGGAACCAC
Source organism: uncultured Mycobacterium sp. (assembly GCA_964535335.1). GTDB lineage: Bacteria > Actinomycetota > Actinomycetes > Mycobacteriales > Mycobacteriaceae > Mycobacterium. The sequence goes on along the minus strand of CAZHUU010000049.1, from coordinate 28,907 downwards.
CGCAGACCCGACACCTCACCACCCAGTACCAGCGCAGCGCACCCAATCGTCCGCTGGGTCAGCCACTGTTCCCGCTGGCGTTCTGCCGCGAGTGCGGGCAGGAGTTCCTGGTCGTCAATCTGAATCGCGGTGGAGAGAGTTTCAGCCCACGCATCCCGAATTCGGACTTGGTCGAACACCCTGACGCCGACGGGCTGCTGCTACTGACCGAAGAGCCGTGGCCCGACGTCAACGACCCCAAATTGCTCGACCTTCTACCGGAGGACTGGGTGCTCCCGGGGGGTTCGGGTCAGATCCTCGACAAGGCGCGGATCTCCAAGCTGCCCGTCGGACTGCGAGTCGACGAGTTCGGGACCATCACGGACGAGGGTCTTCCGGCGGCTTTCTTCGAACGCCTGGAGTTCTGCCCCTCCTGCAAGACCAGTTACGAGAGCACCCGCCAGTCGCAGTTCTCCCGCGTCGCCAGCCTGGGCACCGAAGGACGGGCCAGCGCCGTCACAGTTCTCACCCAGTCCGTCGTCCGATCGCTGCGGTCGGAAAAAGATCTCGACGACGACGCGCGGAAGTTTCTGGCGTTCAGCGACAACCGGCAAGACGCGAGTCTTCAGGCCGGCCATTTCAACGACTTCATCCTCGTCGGCCTGATCCGTTCCGCCCTGTACCGCGCGGCCCGCGACTACCAGGAAAACAACCCAGGGGAACCTCTTACCGACGAGAACCTCGGACCGGAGGTGGTGAAGGCCCTCAGCGGGGAAAGCCTGAAGTTCTTCGCCCGCGATGAGGACACCGCCGACGAGCACATCCCGCGCAAGAAGATCGCTCGCGCGCTGCGCGACGTCGTCAGCTACCGCCTCTGGGCCGACCTCAAACGCGGCTGGCGCATCACGATGCCCAACCTGGAACAGACCGGACAGCTGCGGCTGGCCTACGAAGGCGTGAACGAGCTTGCCGCTGACGATGCGAAGTGGGCGAACTGCGGTCAACCGCTGGCCGGCGCGTCGACCGACACGAGGAAGGAGGTCATGCATGTCCTGCTCGACGAACTTCGCCGCAACCTGTGCATCGACACCGAATTCCTCACCGACGAGAAGTTCGACGCGGTGCGGCGCGCCAGTCGGGAATGGCTGAAAGATCCGTGGGCGATCTCCGACGACACCGGCACGTACAGCGGTCTGGCATATCCCGGTGGCCGGCCCAAAGGGGTGGGCGGTATCGGGGCTGACCTGCATGTGTCCGGGCTGGGAGCCTTCGGACGGTGGTTGCGACGCCCGACCCGCTTCCCAGGACACGATCTCAAGACCGCCGACGCACAGGCCATGATCGAGCAGTTGATGGAGGTCATGGCCTCAGCCGGGATCTTGGTCAGGATTCCAATTCCCAAGCGCCCTACGGGCTACCAACTGCGCGCTGATCTCATCGCATGGCATCCCGGCGACGGCAAGCACCGGGCACCGGACCCGATCCGGAGCAACCTGACCGAGGGCCGGGTCAACCCCTACTTCCGCGACCTTTACGCCGAAACCGCCAAGGCGCTCGTCAATCTCGAAGCCCGCGAGCACACCGCTCAAGTCGAGCCGGCCAAACGCCAGAAACGGGAAGCGGAGTTCAGCGAGGCGCGGCTGCCAGTGCTGTACTGCTCGCCCACCATGGAACTCGGTGTGGACATCAAGAGCCTCAATGTCGTTGGTATGCGCAATGTTCCACCAACACCCGCCAACTATGCGCAACGCTCCGGACGGGCCGGCCGGTCAGGCCAGCCGGCCATCGCATTGACCTACTGCGCCACCGGTAACGCCCATGACGCCTACTACTTCCGCCGCAGTCAGGATATGGTCGCCGGGGCCGTCGCCCCTCCCCGTCTTGAGCTCGGCAACCAGGACCTGGTCCGCGCCCACGCTCATTCCATCTGGCTGGTGAAATGCGGCCTGGACCTCAAGGCCAGCATGGTCGACCTGTTGGAAATCGACCAACCCGGCCAACCCTTGCGCGCCGAAGTGGTCGCGGCGATCAATTCGACCTCGAGCCGTAATGCGGCGATCGCCGCCATCACGGAGGTGCTGACTGCCACCCCCGAGGTCACCTCCGCCCCCTGGTGGACCGAAACCTGGGTGACCGACACGGCCGACAAGGCCCCTGCCCGGTTCAACAACGCCGCGGATCGCTGGCGCGGCCTCTACAACGAGGCGCAAGCCGAACTCGACAGCGCCAACACCGTGTTGAAGACCATCGGCGCCTCGGAAAGCTCCAAACAGCGCGCACGCGGACGCATTTCAGAAGCACGCGCGGCCCTCGATCTCCTCAAGGGTCAGGTCGACGACGTGCTTCAAGGCGACTTCTACACCTACCGCTACTTCGCCTCCGAGGGATTCCTGCCCGGCTACTCCTTCCCCCGGCTTCCGCTGTCGGCCTTCATCCCGGCAGAACGGCGCACCCGCAGCGGCGGGGAAGGCGACTTCATCCAACGGCCCCGCTTCATGGCGATCAGCGAGTTCGGGCCAGGGGCTTTCATCTACCACGAAGGCGCCCGCTACGAGGTCAACAGAGTCAGCCTGCCAGCCCGCGAGGACGGCACCGGCGTCAACATCACCGAGATCAAACGGTGCGACGCCTGCGGCTATTTGCACGAGTCCAGCGACCTCGACCTGTGCCAGCACTGTGGGGCCGGCTTCCCGGTCACCAGCACCATGAGCAATCTGATGCGACTGCTGTCGGTCAAGACCCGCCGACGCGACCGCATCAGCGCCGACGAGGAAGAACGCCAGCGCGCCGGCCACGAGATCGTCACCTCGATTCGCTTTGTCCCGCACGGAGTTCGGGCCGGCCAGCTCACCAGCACCGTCACCGTGGGCGACAACGAACTGGGCACGATGACCTACGGCGACACCGCGCTGATCCGGCGCATGAACGTCGGGCTGCGGCGCCGCAAGGACAAGGACACCCGCGGGTACGTCCTGGACACTGTCGAGGGCCGTTGGTGCAAGGAAGCCGACCTGGCCAAGAATGTGCACGGTGAAGCCCCCCGGTATCAACGTGTGATCCCCTACGTCGAGGACCACCGCAACGCGCTGCTGCTGCACCTGGACCCGTCGATCGGTTCCGATCAGCGAATGGCCGCCATGTACGCACTCAAGCGCGGTATCGAAGCGGTGTACCAACTGGAAGGCTCCGAACTCGCAGTCGAGGCCCTGCCCTCCAACACCGGCGATCACGCCTGGTCGCGCCTGCTGTTCTTCGAAGCCGCCGAGGGCGGCGCGGGGGTACTGCGCCGCCTGGCCACCGAAGACGGCCAGCTCCGCCAAGTCGCCCGAAAAGCGTTGGACATCCTTCACTTCGACCCGGATACCGGTGAGGACAAGCTTCGTGCGCCGCACGCGGATGAGGTCTGTGCCCAGGCCTGCTACGACTGCCTGCTGTCCTACAGCAACCAGTGGGATCACCAGCACCTCGACCGGCATTGCGTCAAGGAGCTCCTGCAACAACTCGCCACCTCGGTCGTCACCGTAGGCGCCGGCGGCGAGGGGCCCGACGAACAACTCCAACGTCTCGAAAAGGCCTGCGACACAGCGCTGGAGAAACAGTTCCTCGCGATGCTCGCCCAGCATGGCTACCGGCTGCCCGATGAGGCGCAGCAGATCGTCGACGGATACTACGTCCGCCCCGATTTCGCCTATCACAACGACGGCGTCGACGTCGCGATCTTCATCGACGGCCCCGTCCACGAGAGCGCACATCAGAAAGAGAAGGACGAACAAGCTCGGCTGAAACTCGAAGATGAAGCCGCGTGGCTGGTGTTGCGCTTCGACTACAAGGACGGCGACGCCGGCTGGCGAAAGATCCTCGACGAGTACCCCGGCATTTTCGGCAGCGCGAAGGCCAACCCGTGACGACAATCGAATACCCGGCCGGCAGCCTGGTCAAAGCACGCGGACGCGACTGGCTGGTCCTTCCCGGCTCACCGCAAGGCACCCTGCTCGTGCGTCCACTCGGGGGTCACGAGGACGAGACCACCGTCTTGCTGCCCGGCGTCGAGGCTTTCGCGGCAGCCACCTTCGAACCGCCCACCGTCGAGGACCGCGGCGACGCCGGACGCGCCCGCCTGCTGCGCGACGCGCTGCGGCTGTCATTCCGTGCCAGCGGCGGCCCGTTCCGGTCGTTCGCCCGCTTGGCGGTCACTCCGCGCAATTACCAGCTGGTTCCGCTGATGATGGCGGCCAACCAGGACGTCACCCGACTACTGATCGCCGACGGAGTGGGCATCGGCAAGACTGTGGAAGCCGGACTCATCGCCGCCGAGCTGCTGGCCGGCGGCGACGCCCAGCGCTTGGCCGTGCTGTGCTCACCACAACTGGCTCCCCAGTGGCAGGGCGAGCTGCGCCACAAGTTCGGCATCGACGCCCAGCTCCTGTTGCCCTCGACGGTGAATCGGCTGATGCGCAGCGTGCCGTTCGGCTCCAACGTCTACCAGCACTTCCCCTATCTGGTGATCTCGACCGACTTCATCAAACAGAAGACCCGCCGTGACGAATTCGCGCTGCACTGCCCCGAACTGGTGATCGTCGACGAGGCCCACACGTGCGTCGCAACCGCCGGCGTCGGCAAATCCTCGCAAGCCCACCTGCGGTATGCACTGCTCCGTAAACTCGCCGACAACCCCGACCGCCACTTGGTTCTGCTCACCGCGACACCGCACAGCGGCGACGACGTCGCCTGGCAGTCACTGATCGGCCTCCTCGATGACCGCCTCGGAGATCTTCCTGCCGATCTGTCCGGCCGTGACCGCGAGGACGACCGAAAGCTGCTCGCCAAGTTCATGATTCAGCGCCAACGCGCCGACATCCGCGAGTATCTACGCGGCGATTTCCGGGAGGACACCCCGTTCCCGGAACGGGAAACCACCGAGACCGCCTACAAACTCACGCCCGGCTACCGCCAGCTGTTCGACGACGTGATGGAGTACGTCCGCGAACAGGTCGCCGACCCCAAACTGAGCGCGGTCCGGCAGCGGGTCCGCTGGTGGTCGGCCATCGCGTTGCTGCGCTGTCTGGCATCAAGTCCCGCCGCGGCCGAGCAGACGCTGCTTAATCGTTCCGCGGTGGCCGCCTCCGACAACGAGACAGAAGTGGACGCCTACGCCGAACCCCGCGTGCTGGACACCGACCTGGACGACACCCTGGAAGCGGAGGACGTCACGGTCGGGGCGGACACCGGCGATTCCGACGAGCCCGACACCAAATCCCGAAAACGACTGCGCGAATTGGCAACTCAGGCCGCCGCGTTAAAGGGTCCGAAGTCTGACGCGAAGCTCAAACGCGTCATCCCGCTCATCAAGGACCTGCTGGACGAGGGCTACTGCCCGATCGTCTTCTGCCGCTACATTCCGACTGCCGACTATCTCGCCGAACACCTCGCTTCGGCACTGTCGAAGATCAAAGACCTCAAGATCGACGCCGTCACCGGCACCCTCCCACCGGAAGAACGCGAAGCCCGCGTAGCAGCCCTGAGCAACCACGACGGCCCCCGATTGCTGGTCGCGACCGACTGCCTGTCGGAGGGCATCAACCTGCAGGACGGATTCACCGCCGTCGTCCACTACGACCTCGCCTGGAATCCCACCCGACACGAACAGCGGGAAGGCCGCGTCGACCGCTTCGGCCAGCAAGCGCCCACCGTGCGCACCGTCACCTACTACGGCGAGGACAACGGCATCGACGGGATCGTGCTGCAAGTCCTCATCCGACGACACGAGAACATCAAACGCAGCATCGGCGTCTCGGTGCCGATCCCGGTGGATTCCACGACCGTGATGAAGGCGATCTGGGAATCGCTGCTGCTGCGCGGCAAAGAGGCCGAACAACTCACCCTCGACTTCGCCGAGGCCACCTCCAAGTCCCTGGCCGATCAGGTCGAGGTGGAATGGACCAACGCCGCCGAGCGGGAGAAGGCCTCACGCTCACGTTTCCGGCAAGCCGGTCTTCAGCCGGACACCGTCGAACAGGCGCTGTCCGATGTGCGCCGCGCACTCGGCGGCCCCGCCGACGTCGAAACCTTCACCCGCACAGCGTTGTCACTGATGGGGGCGACCGTCCACGACACCAAGGACGGCTTCACCGCCCAAATCGACAGCCTGCCCGCGGCGGTGCGCGACCAACTCCCCCCAGCCAGGGATGGCCGACTGCACTTTCACCGATCCCTGCCCGTCCCGCCTGGGCACAGCGTGCTGACCCGCACCGACGCAACCGTCGACGCGCTGTCACGCTATGTCCTCGACGGAGCGCTGGACGCCCACCTCGACCCGTCAGCCCGGCCGGCGCGCCGAGCCGGAGTGATGCGCACCAGCGGAGTGACGAAGGTGACGACGCTGCTCATGGTGCGCAACCGACGGGAAATCACCATCCCCGGGTCGGCCACCACCGTCACCCAGGTCGCTGAGGAAGCCAGATTCCTGGCCTTCACCGCGACTGGCGACTCCTTGACCTGGCTGCCACAGGCCGAGGTCGACGCGCTGCTGACGCTGACTCCGTCCGGCAATGTCGACGACGCACTGGCCCGGATGCAGTTGGGTCGGGCGCTGGAGCGACTGGACGCCCTCACCGCCCACCTGTCCACCACCGGCCGGGATTCCGCCGCAGAGTTGGTGGCTGAACACCAGGCCGTGCGCAGCGCCTCCAAAGCGGCAGGACGCGCCCCATCGGTGAAGTTCCTGCCGCCCGCTGACGTCCTCGGGATCTACGTCTTCCTGCCGGAGGCCGGCGGCCGATGAGCGCTCTCAACGTTTTTCGCGCAGTACGGGCTGTAGGGACCGCGCTCCCCGCCGAGGCGATCCCCCGGGCCAACGAACTGCGCATGCCCGGACAGACCGCTGAGGCCTACCAGCTTCCTCCGGGCATGACCGTGAACGGCGCGATCGCCCGCGCCTGGGAGGCCATGCTCGCGGCGCACCGCAGTTGGAGCGCCGCCCTGGAACGACTTCCCGCCGGGGACGCCGCCACCAAACTCACCCGCGACAAATGGCTGCTGCCGCTTCTCTACGAACTCGGCTGGGGGCGCCCAGAGGTCGTCTCCGGCGGCTTGGCCGTCCCTCCCGGCCTTGGTGAAACCGAGGCCCCCCACTTCCCCATCTCCCACCGACTCGCGTGGCCCGACGCCGCGAACCCGTCTGTGTGGGCGCCGCTGCATCTGGTGGGCGCCGGCATCGACCTGGACTCCAAGACACCGAACGTGACCGCCCGCGCCCCCCAGGCCATGGTTCAGGACTACCTCAACCGGGAGGACCACGCGCTGTGGGCGGTGCTGTCCAACGGCCGTCAGCTTCGGCTGCTGCGCGACGCGTCCAGCCTCACCCGGCAGTCCTTCGTCGAATTCGATCTCGACGCGATCTTCACCGACCAGCTCTACGCCGATTTCCGCGTCCTGTTCCTGACTGTCCACGCCAGCCGGTTCGCACCCCGAGCCGACGAAAAGGCCACGAAGGCAACAAAAACCGAGGCCGACACCGAGGAGTCCGGTGAGGACGACGGCCAGGGCGCCGACGTCGAGCAGGTCGAACCCAAGCTGGACAAATGCTGGCTGGAACGCTGGCGCACGACCGCGATCGACGACGGTGCCCGCGCCCTGCTCAACCTGCAGCACGGTGTAGCCGCCGCCCTGCAAGAATTGGGCACTGGGTTCGTCGCGCACCCCGCCAACATCGCGCTGCGCGAGACGCTGGCCGGGGCTGCCGACGCCGACCGCGACCTGCAGCGCGCGCTGCTGCGGATCGCCTACCGGCTGATCGTGCTGTTCGTGGTCGAGGACCGCGGCCTGCTGCACCGCGCCGACGTTCCCGAGAACGCCCGAACCCTGTACGCGAACTACTTCTCCACCACCCGGCTGCGCCGGCTGGCCGCCGAGCCGATCGGCGGATGGCACACCGACCTGTGGGAAGCCCATCAGATCGTCACCAACGCACTGGCCGGCGACGGGTTGCCCGAACTCGGACTCAGCGGCCTGGGCGCCAGCCTGTTCGCGCCGGATGCCCTGAGCATCCTCGACGGCGCCAGGCTTCCCAACCGGGCGCTGCTGGCGGCGGTGCGGGCACTGGCCCAGATCGACGACCCGATCACCGGGCTGCCCCGCCGGGTGGACTATGGCAACCTCGACAGCGAGGAACTCGGCGGAATGTACGAGGGCCTGCTGGCCTACACGCCCCGTTACCACGCTGACGACCGCACCTTCACCCTCGAGGCGGCCAGCGGCAACGACCGCAAGAAGTCCGGCTCCTACTACACCCCCTCGGATCTGATCGCGCTGGTGCTCGACGAGGCACTCGACCCGCTGATCGACGAGGCCGTCCGCAGCAACGATCCCGAGTCGTCGCTGCTGAAGCTCACCGTCGTCGACCCGGCCAGCGGTCATTTCGTCGTCGCCGCCGCACGCCGAATCGCCACCGCACTGGCCACTGTCCGCACCGGGGAAACCGAACCCACACCCGCCGACGTGCGCCGGGCGACCGCCGACGTCATCGAACGCTGCGTCTACGGGGTGGACCTCAACGATCTGGCCCTGGAGATCACCAAGGTCGCGCTGTGGCTGGAAGCCTTCGACGCCGAACGCCCCTTCCCGTTCCTCGACGCCCACTTCCGCGTCGGCAACGCTCTGCTCGGCACCACCCCGGAGTTGTTGCGCCACAACATTCCCGATGACGCGTTCGTCGCGCTCGGCGACGATGACAAGGAATGGACCAAGAAACTCAAGGCCCGCAACAAGTCCGAACGTCAAGCCGACGAGAATCAGCTGACGCTGGACTTCGGTTCTGAAACCCTCAACGTCGCCACCAGTCAGTTCACCAAGGCCGCTGTGGAGGCCGACACGGGTGTCGCCGCCACGGTAGCCGCCCTGCGGGCCCGCGCCGACGCCTGGCGGCACCTGGAAACCAGCCCCGACCTGATCGCCGCCAAACTCGTCGCCGACGCCTGGTGCGCGGCATTCGTGCAACCCAAGACCGGGGCGAGTACTTCCGGCCCGGGCATCACCCACGCCACAGTCCACGCCCTCAGCGAAACCCCGGAGTCGGTGCCCGACAGCATCATCACTCAAGTCAACGACCTGGCCCGGCAATACCGGTTCTTCCACTGGCACTTGGAGTTTCCAGGCATCTTCACCGCCCCCGACGACGGCAGCGCCGATGCCGGCACCGGGTGGACAGGCGGATTCTCCTGCGTGGTCGGCAACCCGCCGTGGGAGACCTTGCAACTCGAAGACAAGCAGTTCTTCGGCAACCTCGGGCGTACCGACGTTGAGAACGCATCGAACGCCTCTACACGAAAGAAGATGATCGACAAGCTTGCCGAAACCGATCCTGACCTATTTCAGCTCTACAACTCGGCGCGCCATCAATCAGACGCAACTACTCATCTGGTGCGGGGCGGCCGCTACCCCTTTACAGCACAAGGGAAGATCAACACCTACAGCGTGTTCGCCGAAACCATGCGCACCGTCCTCAGCCCCGACGGTGCGGCGGGCATCATCACCCCCACCGGCCTGGCCACCGACAAGACCACGGCGCCGTTCTTCGCCGACACCTTGAGCAACAACCGGCTATATGCGTTCTACGACTTCGACAACGAAGCCAAGATCTTCCGCGATGTGCACCACGCCTTCCGGTTCGCGGTCACTGCCATGACCGGCACAGAACGCAAGGTGGGCCGAACCAAATTTGCCTTCCTCAACCGCCACATCTCCGATGTCCCCGAAAAACGATTCGATCTGGCCGCCAAAGAAGTACTCGCTTTGAATCCGAACACCGGGACGCTCCCGATGTTCCGCACACGCAAAGACGCCGACATCACCCTCGGCATCTACTCGAGACACCCAATATTGATCCGCGACAACGCTCCGGACGGCAATCCATGGGAACTTTCCTTCAGCCAAGGCCTTTTCAATATGGCCTCAGACGCAGGACTTTTCCACACCGCCGACGACCTCGCCGACGCCACCTTCAACGGCTGGTCCTACGCCAGCGGCAACAAGGAGTACGTCCCGCTGTACGAGGCGAAAATGCTCAGCCATTTCGATCACCGCTTCTCGACCTACAAGGGAGCAACACAGGCGCAGTTGAATGTTGGCTCGCTTCCGCGATTCACCGAGGAAGAGCACGATGACCCGACGATAGAGCCGTTGGCGCGTTATTGGGTGGAACGGTCAGCAGTCGAGGCCAAACTTGCCGACAGGTGGGACCGTGGCTGGCTTATGGGCTGGCGCAAAATATCTAGCGCTGGCAACGAGCGGACCTTCGTACCGTTCGTGTTTCCGCAAACGGCTGCCGGGGACACATGTCTATTGTCGCTGCCTCAGGCAGCTGGGCATGGCCCAATGCTTGGGGCGATATGGACATCACTCGTATTCGATTACACCGTCAGGCAAAAGTTCGCCGGCAGCAACATGCAGTACTTCATCGTCAAGCAGATTGCCTGCCCCTCCCCCGACACGCTCCGCAGCCCAACCCCTTGGCACCAAAAGGGGCGCCTCGAAACCTGGCTTAAGCCCTACGTGCTCGAACTGTCGTACACCTCATGGCGCCTCAAGTCCTATAGCGAAGACCTCGGCGACGACGGCCCGCCCTTCCATTGGGATTCCGACCGCCGCGCCCTTCTACGCGCCGACCTCGACGCCGGCTTCCTGCACATTTATGGCCTCGACCGTGACGAGGCCGAACATGTTCTCGACTCGTTCCCACTCATCCGCAAATACGAAGAGCGCGACTTCGGCGAATACCGCACCAAAAGCCTCGTCCTCGAGGCCTACGACCGTATGGCGGAAGCCACCGCCAGGGGCGGCACGGGCTGGAGGCCCCTCCCTGACCCACCCGCCGGCCACGGTCCCCGCCACTCCAAATAGTCAGCACGGTGAGGATAGCCACGACGCAGATAACACGCTGCACGAGCAGCACAGACACCCAAGTCCACACCTACTGCAGACTCTGATCATGAGCGGGAGGACTCATGCGTGATGGACGTGATGGACGTACTGATTAAAGGCTCGGCGGTTTCCATCGACCGCGAGGTGTTTACGGCTTTGTTGGCGGATTCTTTCGCCAGCACGTACGCCGCCTACCGTAAGGCGCTTGCCACGGGCAAGATTGCCTTCAAAGACCTGGTATACCTCGGCCAGAAGGGCGAAATCCCGTATGCGCTTTTCTTCGCTCCACTGCCGCTGGTTCAAGCACAGGTATCAGCCAAGACCACGAAATTGTTGGCCGGCGTAACCAAAGATACTTTCTCAGTCAACTCGCGCGACGTTGTCAATCTACGGGAGATCGAGCTCATCGTGAAAGATCTCCTACGCAAGCAGGAGTTTCTCAAGAGGCATGATTCCACCCTGTCCAAGAATTGGATCGTGGGACTTCTAGGGAGGCCAAGCAAGTCGATCGAAACGGATGCCAAGAAACTCATGGGTGCGCTTGGCGTGACCCGTGACGCGATGCGCGCCGTCCAGAAACGCGACAAGATGCTGAGCTACCTCATCAATCGTCTAGAGGAAAACCAAATACTCGTCTCGCAGAGCTCGCCCAGCGTCATGCCGCAACGACTGAAGGTCAACTTCAGCGGGATAACGGTCAAAGACAATAAGGTGCCCTACATCTTCCTCGCGGGAGGATCCGACGACTATCAAGAACCCGTCGGGCGCCGGATTTTTACACTTACCCTGCTCGCGGTGTTAGTCGCACGCAAGATCTTCGCGCCGGTCACCTACGACGGAAGCTCGACAGTGCGGGACGTCCAGCGTGAATATGACATCGCCGCAGAGATCCTTATGCCCGCTTCGGAGCTCCATGGCGTGAATCCCGCTTCACTCGAAAGCCTGAAGGCCGTAGCAGATGAGTTCAAGGTGACGCCGAGTGCAATGGTGGTGAGGGCGATGCGCCTCAAACTCATTAGCGCGGAGGTCGCCACTGCATACCTTGGGGAACTCCGCCGTGAGTATGAACGTCGCTCAAAAACCCCTATGCGGACGCCAAAAGTATTCACAGCCCTCCGCAATTACAACGGCCGTGAGCTTTCGGTACGAATGCTTGACGCCTTGGATACGGGAATAGTAACGCGAGGGGATTTCTGCCGAATCGTGTGCCTCAACAAAATCAAACCGGCGCAAATCGATGAGTTCCGTTCGGCGATAAAGTGATTGATTTCCTCTACCTCATTGACAACAACGCTCTGATTGCACTGACGCAGCGGCAGAGGGCGGGCGCACTCTTTCGCAGCCAATGCTACTTGCCTGATGAAGTCCTCCGCGAAGCGCGCGGATTTCCCGACTCTGACGCACTAGAAGATCGCCGGTACGAGACAACCGTGAGTGTCCTGCGGCACTTGGTTTCGGTCATGGAGACTATCCCTGCCACGGACACCAAACTCGTTGACCTGTATGCGAACCGAGGGAACGCGGACCCGCTCATCATCGCCTGTGCACTTGATGGAAAGGCGCAGAACGAGGACAAACTTTTTGGGCCACTCTGGGTTGTGGTGTCCGACGACAAGGCAGTGCGCGCCAAGGCGACCGAGTTTGAGATTGACGTGCTCACTGCTGCGGAGTTCGCTGCGATCATTGACCGTGCACAGCGCGATGACCGGGGGTAAGAAATGGCGCAGAATCGAGAAACAACTGGAAGAGTCCAGCCAGCGGATACTGATGGCATTCACCTACACGCGTCCGACGACGGAACTAAAATCGCGTCGGAGAGGGGTAAGACGGGACTTGCGGGCTTCGAAGCGATGCGAAGTTCATACGTTGACCATTTCTCTCACGCGGTTCTGCCGGACTTAGATTACGTCGCATGTGATCACTGCAAAGCCTCGACTAGACAAGCGATGGGGTAAAGAATGCCGACACTCGCCATAGACAAGGGATTCCTTAAAGACCTCGTCAAGCTGGAGAAGCCCGTCTACAACCGGGTCACCGAGGTCTTCGACAAGTTCGAAGCTGCCACCCACACCGGGATTCATCTCGAGCCGATCGCCAACGCCCGCAACCCCCGATTCCGGTCCATCCGCATCGACCAGGCCTGGCGGGGAATCGTGCTCGCCCCCCTCAGTGGCGACGTGTACACCCTGCTGAAGGTGTTGCACCACGACGACGCCTATGCATGGGCGCAGCGCAGCAACGTCTCGGTCAACTCCGCCACCGGCGGTATCGAAATCCGCGACGAAGCCGAACTCGACCGCCAAATCCCCGAACGCCAAGAAGCGGCGAAAACCGCCAGCAGCCCTGTCTTCGCCCACATCAAAGACGGCGAGCTGACCAAGCTCGGCATCGACGAGAAGGTCCTCGCCTTCGCCCGCACCGTCACCGACCCCGCTCAACTTGACGCTGCGAAATCCTTTCTGCCCGAAACACAGTGGAACGTCCTGTTCGGCCTGGCCGCCGGATTCACCCCCGAGGAGGTCTGGACCGACCTCGGCGCCGAGATCCTCTCCGAACCGGTGGACACCGAGGACATCGACGCGGCCATCCTGCGCAGCAGCGACCGCGTCGTCCTGGTCAGCGGACCCGACGAACTGATGGACGTCTTCGCCTACCCGCTGGCCACCTGGCGGGTTTACCTGCACCCAACTCAGCGCGCCGTGGTCGACGCCTCCTACACGGGCCCGGCTCGCGTCACCGGCGGTCCCGGCACCGGAAAGACCGTCGTCGCCCTGCACCGGGCAAGCCGATTGGCCAAGCGCGGAGAAGGCAAGGTACTCGTCACGACGTTCACCTCGACGCTGTCTGAGAACCTGCAGTCCGGACTCGACATGCTCATCGACGACGAGGCGGCTGAAACCCGCATCGAAGTCTCCAACGTCGACCGGATTGCCCATCGTGTCTTCCGGCAGACCCACGGCGCACCGAGCATGCTGCCCGAAGTCGAAGAGAAGGAGTTGTGGGCGGGCCTGGTCGCTGAACTCGGAGTGAGCTTCAACCCCGTGTTCCTCTCTGAGGAATGGCGACAGGTGGTGCTGGCTCGTCAGATCACCACCGCCGACGAATACCTGAAAGCCAAGCGGACCGGACGTGGTCGTCCCCTCGGAGCAGCCCAGCGCGCGCAAGTCTGGCAGGTGATCTGGGAATTCGAAGACACCCTCACCCAGCAGGGACGGTGGACCTACGAGACCATCCGCCGCGAGGCCACCCGGTTGCTAAAGGAGTCGCCCGACAAGCCGTTTCGTCACATCATCATCGACGAGGCCCAAGATCTCAGTCCCGACCAATGGCGTCTGCTGCGCGCCGCAGTGGCCGAAGCCCCCGACGACATCTTCATCGCCGGCGATACCCACCAACGCATTTATGACAACCGGGTCAGCCTGCGTGAGGTCGGTATCAAGATCGCGGGCCGTTCATCGCGGCTGAACATCAATTACCGGACCACCGCGGAGATTCTCGGGTGGAGCCTGGGTCTGTTGCGCGGGGAGCCGATCGACGACATGGAAGGTGGTCTCGATTCCATCGCCGGCTGCAAGTCGTACGTGCACGGGCCGCCGCCGGCCTTGAGTGGGCACAGCAGTCTCGGATCCGAAGCCGAACACATCGCAGCCGTCATCAATGGCTGGATCGACAACGGAATCGCGGCATCGGAGATTGGCCTGGCGGTCCGCGCGAAATGGTTGGTTACCAAGATCGAAGCCGTCCTCAAAAGGGCGGGGATCGACACCGTCGACCTGGCCAAGGCCTCCGATGACGACGACGCCGTGCGCGTCGGCACCATGCACCGGATGAAGGGTCTGGAATTTCGCGGCATGTGCGTCGCCGGCGTGAGCGCCAAACTCGTACCCGCCGCCAACGCCGTCACCTCGGCCGAGGACGACAAGCAGACCCATCAACAAGACCTGGAACGAGAACGCTGCCTGCTTTTTGTGGCCTGCACCCGCGCCCGCGAGGAACTGCTCGTCACCTGGCACGGCGAACCAAGCCCGTTCCTCACCGCACTTGAAAAGAACTGA
>CAZHUU010000049.1:0-13946 GCA_964535335.1 uncultured Mycobacterium sp. | reverse complement strand
ACTGAACAGGAGATTTGCCATGACCCGGCTGTCCACCTTGCTCGACGAAATCGACTCCGGCGTAGTGCTTCTGCCGGAATTCCAGCGCGGCTACGTCTGGAACCGCGACCAGGTCCGCGGACTGATGCGGTCGCTCTACCGCGGCTACCCCGTCGGCGGTCTGCTCATGTGGGAGACAACGTCGGACGAGATTAACGCGCGAGGGGCGTCAGGTGGCGGCGGCACCAAGCAACTGCTGCTCGACGGCCAACAGCGGGTCACCTCGATGTACGGCGTCATCCGCGGCACGCCGCCGCCCTTCTTCGAAGGTGACAAGAGCGCGTTCACCGGGCTCTACTTCAATGTCGAGACCGAAACCTTCGAGTTCCATGCACCCACCAAGATGGCCGGAGACCCGACGTGGGTGAACGTCACAGAGTTGTTCAGGAAGGGTCCGTTCGAGTACCTCAGTGCATTTCCCGATGTCGAGCGTGAAGTGCTCAACACCTACTTGGCCCGGCTGAACCGGATCAAGGAGATCGACAACAGGGACTTCAACTCCGAGAAGATCACCGGCGCCGACAAGACCATCGACGAGGTCGTCGACATCTTCAACAAGGTGAACTCTGGAGGAACCAAACTTTCCAAGGGCGATCTCGCCCTGGCCACATTGTGCGCCGCGTGGCCCGATGCCCGAAAAGAATTGCGCACCAGCCTCGACCGCTGGCGTGGGGCCGGATTCAACTTCACCCTCGACTGGCTGCTGCGCAACGCGACTGCGGTAGCGACCGGCCGCGCATTGTTCTCGTCGCTGGCTGAAATCTCGGCGGCCGACTTCAAGTCGGCGCTAGGAAAGTCCGTGAACCACATCGGCACCTTCCTCGACGCCGCGTCCGGGCGTCTCGGTCTCGACCACGACCGCGTTCTCATGGGCCGCTACGCCACACCCGTCATCACACGTCTGTTGAATCTCAACGGCGGCGGGTTCACCGACAGCGCCCACCGCGACAAGGTCCTGTACTGGTACGTGCACTCCGCGCTGTGGGGCCGATTCAGCGGCTCGACGGAGACCTACCTCCAGCAGGATTACGAGGCTGTCGAGCGGGGCGGAGTCGATGCCCTGATCTCCACGCTGGAACGTGTCCGGGGCGGGCATCTGGCCGTCGCACCAGACGACTTCCGAGGGTCGACGATAGGGTCACGGTTCTATCCGCTGCTCTACCTGCTTACCCGAGTTAACGGCGCGCGAGATTTCGGAAGCGGGCTCCAGCTGAGGGCCGAACTTCTCGGCAAGCTGACCTCGCTTCAGGTGCACCACATCTTCCCCAAAGCGTTGCTCAAGAAGCACGGGTTCGACCGCAACGAGATCAACGCGATCGCAAATTTCTGCTTCCTCACCCAAGACACAAACCTCAAGATCGGGATGCGGGACCCGGCGGAGTATCTGGCGGACGTGCAGTCCAAGCACCCGGGCGCCCTAGAATCGCAATGGATTCCTACCGATCCCGACCTATGGCGAGTCGAACGCTATGCGGAATTCCTGGCTGCTCGACGAGAACTCCTGGCCGAGTCCGCACAGTCGTTCCTTGAGGGCCTACGCAGTCCCGACGGGCCGCATGAAGAAGTAAAACTGGAACCTCTTCAGGTCACCGAAGAGGCCGCCGACGACCCCCGCAGCGAACAGGTCCGTGCGCTCATCGCCGAGCTCGAAAGCCGCGGCTTCGCAACACCCCTTGTCGACAGCGGTATAGCCGACCCGATCAGCGGTGCCGAGCTGGCTGTCGCCGAGGCATTCTGGCCCGAGGGGCTTCAACCCGGCTTCGGGTCGCCGGTGGTTCTTGAACTCGATCCGGACGACGCAGATCTGCCCAGGCTGGAGGAGCTCGGGTACCAAGTATTCACCTCGGTGGATGCACTCCTGGGCTTCGTCGAGAACGAGGGCATCATCGCCGCCGGCGAGGAGCAGTTGGTCGACCTTGACGAACCTGCAGTGGAAAGTGACCTCGCGGTCGAGTTCGGACAGCGGATGAAGGCTGTCTACGAACGAGGCCGCGCTGAAGCGGGGTACAACGCTTCGTATTTCTTGAGCATGCTGGCACAACACGGCCCAGTGGAAACCGCACACCGACTACTGGCATCCCCCGCCATCTCCGATGGCTTCGCCGAACTATGGGAACGCGGTCGGCTCGACCTCACTGTCGAAGCCATCGTCGTCGACCCGAAGTTCTCAGAGTTGTTCACCGCGGATGAGATTGAGGTAGCGAGGAAGCGACTGGCGCAGTTCGGGTACCAGCCGACGTCTTAGGTGAACTCGAGCCGGCAGCTGACACCGGCATGGTCGCTGAGCCTGCCCACGGCGTCAGTGCCGGACCAATCGCTGGCGGATCGGCACACGAGGCGGTCGTCGGTCGCGATGTGGTCGATATGTGGCCCGTTGGGTAGATCGCCTGCGGTGTGCACTGTCCAACCGGCGAGCACCTCCGCCAATCGTTCAGCGACACGAACGGGCTGCCTAACGCGGGGAATCCTCTGGTTGAAGTCTCCCGCGATGACCGTGGGCACCGAAGGGTCGAAGGTGGCGACCAGATCGTCAAGGTGGTCAAGATAGTGCAGGTGTTCCGACCAGGCGCTGGCATCTGATCGCCCGGTATTCACATGCGCATCCCGCCAAGGAATACAGACACCGATAATCCGCACCGCGCCCGCCGTCGTTGAGACAGTCGCGACGGCCAGTCGGCCAAGCGCTGCGCCCGAGGTGCCCACAGTCTCGAGGCCGAGCGGTAGTCGCGACCAGATGATCACCTTCCGCCGATCTGGCTTCGGCGGATATCCCCAGTCCGCGCCGGCGTCGACAACGTGGCCATCGCCAGGTAGCAAGTCGCGGGTGCCCTCGGTCACGACGATGATGTCAGCGCGCGTGGATTCCAGTCTCTCGGCTACCCGAGAACCTCGGTCGGTCCCTAGCGTCGCCCACTGCGTGTTCCACGTAGCCACGTTCAACGCGGCGTTCACCGTCATGCTCTTCATCGTCTCATCCCCTTCTGAACAGGGTTTATGGATTTGTCAGTCCCAGTGCCTACTCTTGCAACCGTGGATACAGCAAACGACTCCCTCACCTCTGCACTGGCAAAGGCACGCATCCCGTCCGCCAACCACGCGTTCATCCGAAAGCTCACGGACGCGGTCGGCATTGCGGGCTATCGCGTGGTCGAGGCCTCGGAGACGTATATCGCGGCCACCCGACGTGACGGACTACGCGAACTTCGTATCCATTCCGGTTACACGATTGGCTTCACCACCGAAGAAGAGGCACGACGCGTCGGGGCCGGTGCAGACACCATCCGGAAGAGCTACAAACTCAGGTCCACCTGGCTCGTCTCGCACCCCCAGCATGGCGATCTCGGCCTGCGAGGCAAGAGCTCCCCGTCAGCACGTCGTGAAGCAGCGATGTGCCCAAAAGGCTGCGGCTATCCACTGTCACTGACCGGCGTTTGCGATCACTGCGATTAAGGAGAACTACCCGATGCTGAACCGTGTCACTGTTGCTGCTTGGAATGTTGGCCATCGAGCCAGACGTAAAGCGATCCCCGATGGATTCGCCACTGCTTTGGAATCCCTGGACTCCGATGTCCTTGTGCTGACCGAGTTCGTCGATGGCGGCGCTGACCGGGATCAACTACGCGACAGGCTCAGGGCTGCTGGCTATCACCAGGATCACCTCACGGACCCTTTGCCGGTACACAACCAGGTCTACGTGGCAAGCCGTCTGCCGTTCGACGTCGGCGACCTAGCCCCGCCGACAACGGATTCCCACGCGACATCGAATTTTCTCCACGTGCGCCTGCGCGACTCCGAGATCGAACTCGTCGGACTACGAGCACCGGACTACAAGGGCGCCGTCAAGAGCTCGTACTGGGGCGAGGTCGACGACATCCTCAACAACATCGGCGATCGAGCTGTCGTCGTGGCCGGCGATCTGAATGAGGATCCCTTCAAGGGAGTGTCAGAGTCGTTCAAGTCGCGTAAGTTTCACGGCCTTCAGGCGTTTTGCGCCGCCAGGCCGGAGGGCCGA
Source organism: uncultured Mycobacterium sp. (assembly GCA_964535335.1). Taxonomy (GTDB): domain Bacteria; phylum Actinomycetota; class Actinomycetes; order Mycobacteriales; family Mycobacteriaceae; genus Mycobacterium. The sequence goes on along the minus strand of CAZHUU010000049.1, from coordinate 9,895 downwards.
TGGAGCTACATGAACCCCCACAAGGACACCAGCCGAAGCCGGATAGACCATGTGCTGCACACACCGCGCATACGGATAAGCGAGGCCCGCTACGTCGACGAGATCGCAGGCCTTCGGCTGGCGGGTCCCGCCTCAAGCGAACCGTTGAGCGACCATGCCGCGCTTACTTTTACAGCGGAAGTCAACTGATCGGCGCGGGCGCCTTTCCGAGTATCTGCAACGCCGCGCTTCGTGAGAGCTGCTCATGGAAGCGCGCGTTTCGGTAGTTCCTCAGACACCCGTAGCACGAAGTCTCCGGCCCGCAATCACATTCACTCACCCGGCTCAGCGCAGCACTCATGACGAGTCCGATGTTCTCGGCGATCTTTCTGGCCGAGCCGGCGCCCCCGGGCACAGTGTCGAAGAGGACGATGCTCCGCTTGTGATCGGGCGTCCAGGACAGTGCTCCGTCGATGTCATCGCGGCTGATCTCCAAGGCGTACGAGGCGCCCTCCAGCAGGGCATAGAGGGACGACAGCCAGTTGGCTTCAAAGTCGCGTAGGTAAGGGACGCCATCGAAAGTGAACTCGGCCACGTCCGACTGATAGCGATGCCCCAGGGAAATACGTTCCAGGGGGCCATCGCATTCGGCGCCGTTGTCTGGTCGGTGGTGCTTGCGGCGTCGGCTACCCCGTTCGACAGGCCTGGCCCAGTAGCACCATTCGCACAACTGGAAACCATCTCCGTGGCCGTCCGAGACTGCGGCCAACCAGGCTCGCACTCCCGCGCGTGCAGACACCCTCAAACCATTGGGGCCCGACCACCGGTAGATACCGATCTCGTCGCCGTGCGATTCCACGTAAGAACCGCCGTGCCAGTGCCGCTCCGGTGGGGCACTGCCGACATCGCCGGCGTCGGCCGCGGCCACGAAACCAAACTCGGGGATGACAAGGGTTCCCGTTGCTTTGAACGGTTCGTGACAGCTGGGGCAGAGGGGATCATCGCCAAGGTTGGCGCCCTGCTCGAAGCGTCCGCAAGTCGGGCAGATCCGATACGGGTGCCGTACAAGCTCCTTGCCTGGGCGCTTCCTCAGTCCGTCGGAGGTCCACAGCTTTCCACCCGCCACGACCTGATTGCCTGGCGCGTAGTCGTAGATGGCGAGGCTGAGGTCGCGGTCGAGTTCGAGCTTCCTGCCAACTGCATCAACGGCATTCAGCGTATTGAGTTCAACGGTATCGACGGGAAACCCGTACTTGGGCAGGATATTGCGATTAGCGAGGAAGCCGAGGAGATCTCGTCCGGTGATTGTTCGCTTGGTGTCCTCCAGCCTCTTGGCCAGGCCGAACTTCCGTTCTTTCACTGTTTCGTCGATCCGCTGCTCGATGGCGGTCACATCACCGGTGAGCTCCTTCTCGACGGATTGAAGGAGCTCGACGAGTTGTTCGACCCAACTGCCGTCATGGATCCCGACCTCGGAGTGGACGCTGTCGGGAAGCGCTGTCCGCAGAGCCGTGTCGACGTCGGCCGGGATCGGGTTCAGGAAATCCGCAACTCCGCTGGCCGCCGATGGGCTGTTCTCCGCTGCCGGCAAGAAGAACGCACCAGCCGTCTTCCATTTCTCATCGTGGAGTTCGGCGCGATGTCGGAAGTACGCGGCGAGGGCAATGGAGTGCGCGTGCCTGCGCGCGATCCGCGGGTTGTCCAACGGAATCCAAGGGATGCGCATCCGGCCCGCGATCATCGACACCGGGTCTTGGTACTTGGCGAGGTCGTGCGCCGACCTGTTCGCGTAGGTGACGACGAGAGCCGCCGAGGCGGCCCGGCGGCCGGCACGCCCTGCCCGCTGAACGTAATTCGCGGTCTTGGGCGGCATGTTGCGCATGACGACTGACTGCAAGTCACCCACGTCGACGCCGAGTTCGAACGTCGTCGAACAGGAGAGAACGTTCACCTTGCCACTGATGAATTCGCGTTGTATGTGGGCTGCCTCCTCCGCGTTCCACTGCGCGGTGTGTTCCCGCGCGCTCAAAGGAGCGTCGGCCATTGTTTGGTAGACAACACGGTAATGGTTGGCATCGCTTGCTGGGCTGGGGATTTCATAGGGCTTGAGCTGTCCTGTGCACCGACTATTGGGGCAGACATTCCGGACAGTGAATGCCGTCAACAGCCGACAGGTGTCGCATTGGTACCAATCGCAGTCGACCCCCTCGGAGACTACGAGTTTCGAGTGGTCAATCTGGAAGACCTGACCTCCCAGTGCGCGGTCGGACTCCCCCGTGAGCAAGCCGGCGCTTTCGATGATTTTCCAGCAGCCCTCCAGAATCTCCTCGGCGCTCTTGGGGCTGTTGATGGCTTCGAGCACCTTGCGGAGGAAAGTGACGCGCCCGTTGGTGGTGCCGGTTCCGCTCGGACTCCAACTGATGATCTGCTTGGCTCTGTTCGAACCCGTGGAACGCATCCGCACTCGGGTGTTGCGGGGGGCGAACCGCTCGTTCTTGATGTCGACGCGTTCGAGTGCGGTGACGGCGCCCTGATGTCGGACGGTCTTGCCGAGCTCGTTCAGCAGCGCCCAAGACTCCTCTTCTGTCAGACCCAGTGCGGTCAGTCCCCTCAACTGAATCGGCGCGCGCTGATTGAGCCTGATGCGCATCAGCCCCAGGCCTTCGAGGGATTGGCGCGTTTCCAGCGTCATCAGCTCTCCGGTGATCCATTCGTTCACAGCCTGGGTGATCTCGATGTTGCCCATATCCGCGGCGAAGTGGCCAGCTTCGGAGGCCTTCTCCCGTGTCAGAATCGCCAAATCCCGGACGGTAATCTCACCTGACGACGCTGCCGGATCGCGCAGGGCCTGAGTGATGTAGTGCCGCTCCAGCATGCGCGTGTAGGTGCGGTCCAGGTACGGCGCTGCAAAGGCCGCAGCTTGTCGGGAGTCGCTGAACATCAGCAGTTTTCGCCCGCGACCCACCAGGTCAGCCGCTTCGCCAACCGCTTCGGGAAGCTGTTGATACAGCGCTGTGGTCACCACCGCGGGTGCCGCGTTGACATCAGTGCGCAGCCGTCGGATCACTTGTCGCATCTGAGCGCCGCACTCCGTACACCTGCTCATCACGCGAGCAGCACGGGGATGTTCACGAACATTGAGCATTTGGCCGCCGCTGCAACCCGGTGCCGCGCAACTCGTCGCGCTGACGTGATTCAGCGCGCCACAACCCGCGCACAGCTGCCTTGCCGTGGGGTCGCTCTTGGCGGGCTTCAGTTCCTCGTCGGCAAGCGTGATCTCGTCTTCGTCGAGAACGACTTCGCCCTGTGCGTCGGCGACAACGAGCCAGTTCACCGAGGCGTCCGCCTTTTTGGAGGGCACGAAGTATTCGTGCTTGTCCTGGTGTACTCGTTCCCCGGCCAAGTGGACGGCGCCGCAGCGATTGCAGGTGCCGAACTCGAAGACAGCGCGGCCGGTTTCAGGATCTACCTCGTGGCGGCCAAGAAAAATCCGCGGCCCGTCCTCGTTGAAGCTCACGAACGCGCCTTCGGTGGCGCGCACGAAATAGTGGTAACGAGCGGACAAGACGGGATGGCCGCTATCGTCCACCGTGCTGCTGCCGAGCTCCACCAGAGCATCGAGCTTCTCGGTGGACTGGGGGTCATCTGGCCAGAGCAGTTCGCGCAGCTCTTTCACCTGGACAGGACCGTTGCTGAGTGCTTCCTTCAGAGCCACAATCGACTGTTCGGTCGACAACGCCGCGGCCACATCGGCGCCGTTCGGGGTCAGGTCCGCAGAATCGACGGCACCCCTGCGAAACGCGAGGAGGTCATCGTCGGAGAGGCGCCACTGCGAGGCCGTCAAGTGGCTCTTGCGAACCGGCTCGACGAGGTCCTGCCGAGCCGAGTCGTCGTCGCGGTACTCGAGGGGCGCATCAAAGAGATTGGCGGCGAACTGCATGGCCTCACCACGGGGGTCGTTGCGCACCGATCCGGTGAGCGAAGCCGAGGTCGCGATGCACTGAAGCGCCGATTCGGGCGCGACCCGTTGTTTGAGCCGGCGCATGAGCAGCGCAACTTCGGTTCCCTGAGCGCCGTCGTAGACGTGCGCTTCGTCCATCACGATGAATCGCCAGGTGCCGGCATTGGGTCCATCGAAGAGGTCAAGGTCAGCCGGTCGGATCAGCAGGTATTCCAGCATCGCGTAGTTGGTGAGAAGCAGGTGCGGCGGGGTGCTGCGCATCTCTTGGCGGCTCAGAAGCTCATTGGGAAGCCGGGTGGCCCCCGGGTTGGTTTGAAGGAACTTCGCCTCGGCGCTGGCGAGGTCTTCGGCCGTCTCGCCGGTGTAGCGGCCGAAGGTGATCTCGGGAACGGCGCCCAGCAGTGCTCGCAGACGTTTGAGCTGGTCGTTGGCCAGCGCGTTCATCGGGTAGAGCAGCAGCGCACGCACACCCGGGCCCAAGCGGCCTTCGGCGTGCTCCGCGATCAGATGATTGATGATCGGGATTAGGAAGCTCTCGGTCTTGCCTGAGCCGGTGCCGGTACTCACAACAAGATTGCGTCCCGCCACGAACTTGCGGATGGCCTTCTCTTGATGGATGTAGAGGGGCTGGTCCAAGGGAAGCGCCGCACTGTCCAATGCTGCAAACCCGGGGTGAAGTACACCCTCAGCGATCAATTCCCGGCAGGTCGCACCCGTTGCGTAGGGCGGGGTCATCTCCAAAATGGGGCCCTTGGTTAGCAAGTCGCTGCTGTCGACCTCGGCATCGAAGGAGGCCGCAAGCTTCTCGTCCCTGGGCGCAAGGAGCGTCTTGAGGTAGCGCTTGTAGCTGCCTTCGATTTCTTTTGCCGCCTCCAAGGGATCCAGCCGGTCGATCATCTAGTCCTTTCCAATGACGTTGCCGCGCCGGTCATGTAACACGACCGCTTCAGCGATCAGTAGGTCGTTGGCGACCATCGTCGGGCATAACAGCGCGAGTTGCGCCCATTCTCCGAGCAAGCCGGAGTTGAAATAGCTTTCTTTCATCCGCCCGTAGGCCATCAACCGCGCCGCGACAGCCAAGGTCAGCGACTGCAACGACATCAGTGCCCACGGATGTTGTGATTCGTCAATGGCGCTGACCGCTGCCGCCCGGGCGGCAATGACCTGATAGGACCGAAGGAACGAAACATTCTTGATCGGGTTGATCAGGAACGCCGTCTGCTGAGCGAAACTCGACGACCATCCGCTGTCCATCCACTCGAAGCGGCGCAGCAGCGTCTCGCACAACGCGGCGCGAAGGTTGTCCGGATGCAGCTGCGGCAGGGGTACTTGCTGAAGTTCGCGAAGTTCCGCCTCCACATGGATGAGAGGTTCCGCACTCCGCTTCACGGTTGCGGAGTCAATACAGGAGTCGATGAACCCGGGGGTGGCGCCGGACGCCAGTAGCTCAATCAGCGCGTCACCGCCGCGTTCCCGCAAATAGGCAAGCGTCTCAGCTCTTTCCGTGGAAACCTCATCTCGACGCCGATAGAGCGAGGTGAGATCGGCGAGTTCGACCATGCAGCCGAACCAGGGATGGGCGTGCAGCTCGTTAAGGGTCTCGTCGATCGCGAAATTGCGCGTGATCAGTCTACTTCTGGTGACCAGCGCCATCTTTGCGCCTACCGCAATTGTGCTGTCGCCCAGGCATTCCAAGGCCCTCCGCGGCTCGGCCTGCAGCAGTTCGGTCAGTCCAGCGAACCGCTTCGCCTTCCCATCGGCGGCAAGCCAGGCCAGCGCATCCCAGACCTCGGGAACGAAACCAATCTCGACGGGCGCCGAGCTCTGGCTTCCCAAGTACCGCGACAGCCGGTTTTGATCGCAGTTTCCCTCTTCACTCCAGCCGAGTTGCTCAATCAGGAACGAGTCAGCAGGAGCCTGCGGAGGAGGCTCGGTCAGAATCCAGGGGTCGTCGACGAAAAGTTGGCAGCGCAGAGACCCGCGTTCGATCAAGTGTTCAGGTAGTTGAGCCGCGCCGTTCTCGACCGGTATGACCTCGGGAGGCTTCCACGGTGTCGTGGTGTTCCAAACCCGGACCGCAAGGTCGGGAACCTCGGCGATATCGGCGAACTCGAGACGGTCCCCGATTAATTGGACTCCCGAGGCGAGTTGGGGAGATTGAGCCCTGATGACCGCAACGTTCAGCGGTCCACCGTCGGTATGCAGGGTGGCTTCGAGCCGACCCCCGGGGTGGGTGCGCACCGTGTCGGCGAACTGCTGAAGGCGAGACTCGAAAATGTCACCTCGCCGCCGGCGCGGCAGGCTGTCGACCTGGAGAAGCTCATCCCTATTGGAGACGTAACGGAACTCCGCGCGCTCAATCCCGGGTGCCCAAACGGCGGCGAAGCGGTTCTGAGCGAACTCTCCGGGGTCGCAAGTCTCGGGAATCATTCGCCAGGGGCAGGGTGTTCCGACCTGACCGCTTCGCATCTCGACGTGAGGGGGTGTGAGAAGCAATTGCTGTTCGATCTCCCCATCGCCCACCGTGATGCGGGTGCTGAGATCCCTATCACCGAAGTTGATCGGGCCCGCGGGCAAGACTGGCTGGGCTGGCGATTCCACTGTCGCAGTACAAGTACTTAACCGCCCGTCGTCGGGAACCCGGATTGCCGGATGGAATCGCGTTGCCAGCCCCTCGGCAATGAAGAAGACCCCTCGGACGTCCAGACCCATCGGCCCTGTGACGAGTATTTCGAACAGCCCGAGTTGAGGTTCTGCCGACTCGGCGAAGGGATCGACTCGAATCTCAACATTCGATGCAACCACCGAGTGATCGAAGAGCCAGTCCTGGGCGCCGGAATGACGAACTCGGACAGTCCATTTCGGCGCCGGATCAGCGGTCGTCGCCGGCAGTGTCACAACCGGTCTGTCCGCATAGACCATGCGGCCTTCGATGGTCGTCAACCCGGGAATTGGTGAACCCGGGTGCAAGTGGGGCCGCTCGGCCCGGTAGACCCGGCGAGGTGCGCCGACAAGCTCGCCGCTCTTGGACAGCTGGAGTCCGTGAACGTTGTCGAGCTCGATGAACGCGCTGCGCCAGCCATGCCACCCTGCCGGGCAACCCTCATCATTCAGGGTGACCGGCTTCAACGTCGTCGGATCGACAAGTTCGTGGCCCTCGGGGAACACCGCCCACGCGGTCTCCTTCATCCCGTCGCGGCGCGGCACCAGCTGGCCACTGCCGCTGAAGATCAGCAAGGGGTCGGCAGGCGAAATCAGGGGCAGAGCAAGCCCTTCCGCGCCCCGGGCGACGATCACCTCGTGGACCGGCTCCGGCACCGTGACGGTTGCCGTGGCAGTCCGGTCATCGGCGCCCCACTGGCGAATCGCGTGCACTTCTCGGACATCGCCGTCGAACGAAACGCGCCAGGATTCTTCCGCGTCATCAGCAGGACTCGGCAGAACCAGGAGGATCTCGTCATCAGCCGACGAGTAGGTGATGGAGGGTCGGCTCGTGCCGGCGGTGGTGATGCGACGGCGGTCCAGAGTGAGCGGCGCTTCTCTGAGTTGGCGAACGATCTCTCCGACCATCACCGTCGGCAGGCCCGTCGTTGAGGCGTCCAGAGTTTCCTGCAGCAGCGACGGATCGGCCGTCGCAGCCTCCATGAACTCGATGATGCGATCGAGGATGTCCAATGCGAATTCGGCACCGTAGGTGAAGAAGTCGAGTACCGGCTTGTCCAGTGCCGTGCTTCGATGTTCCTTGCCGGGCTCCAGGACCCATTCCGTCAGGGCCACACCGCTCGCGGGCCGCCCCTGAACGATGTGGTGATGAGCCAGTTGGAGAAGATCCCGCAGGCAGTGGATAGGAATGCCCGAGTGCAGCGTGAACATTGTCACGTACTTGCGGGCGTCGCCCTTCTCGACGTCGGGGAACCGAGCCAGGCCGAACTTGTCGAGCAGGCCGACGACGCTTCCCCGGATCGCCTGTTCGAAATCCTGGTCGCGGCTGAGGCCCAATTCCTGCCAGAAACTGTCCCAGTACGCCCCATGGTCGTACGCCAGTGATGCATGCCCGACGAGGATCGCCAGTGTGAGGCCGGGATACTTCTTGATAATTTCCTGCGGCGATACACCGCGTTTGCGGAGCTCACTTGCCGCAGCACCAAACTTGCGCTGAGCCTCGCGGATCTCGTCTTCGGTGAAGTCCGTCTCGATAGCCAGATTGACCGACTTCAACCGTTGCCGCCACTCGTAGTCGGCGTCGAACATCCAATCTGACAGCGACATCACGACGGCTCCCCACCCCCTGGTCTTCGTTCACAGCCAACTCTAGGGAACATGTCCGACGGATTTGCCTAAGCCGAACCCAGTGGTGTCGTTGACCCGACTCTTGAGGCCATCTGGCCAGGTCATCGCGACTTGTCGGTGGCCACGGTTAGGTTCGGGGCGCAATTTGAGGATCAGCACGCGTTGCTGCCGGGGGTACAGGGGGTATCAGATGCCGACACATCACGCTATCGACTACGGGAGGGGAGCTCCGTGACCGGGCACGAGGACGGCGTGGCAGAGCGAGCCGGTTCGTCTCCCTTCCCGGCTGATTCCTGGGATACCCCGCCCACTGCGGCCCCCAGGCCGATCCCGCCCCCGCCGACCGTGCCGGCGGGCTGGTATCCCGATCCGGACAACACCACTGGATTCCGATACGGCGGCGCGCCCAGCATGCGCTACTTCGACGGCGTGCAATGGACCGAGCAACGCGCTCCGATGCCGCGGTCTCATCAGAACCGCCAACAACAGCCGATTGTCATCGCCCAGAACATCGCGCCGGCCGCACCGCCGGTGGTGGTGTACAACAGCGGCACCAACCATGGACTGCATCTAGTGCTGTCGATTTTGACCTGTGGGATGTGGCTGCCGGTGTGGCTCATCATCGTGATCGTCAACGGTGGTCGATGACGGCGCTCCGAATTCTTCGGCGCCGCGATGGAACGGTTGGGAAGCGTCAGGACCCTTCCAGGTGTACTCCCGCTGCGGTGGTTGTTATAACTCCTGGCTGCCAGTGAAGGTTGATCTGCAAGGCCGACTTACGGCCGACGGACACAACACTTTTCAGGAGTCACCATGATCGACATACAGACCGTAGAGAGAATCTCCATCACCGTTCCCGAAGCATCGGCGATGACAGGGCTCAAGCAGCCGGCCATCTACAGGCTCGTCAAGAGCGGTGAAATCGAGTCGAGGCGGTTGGGCGGCCGAATTCTGATTCCTCTCGCGCCGCTGAAGGAAATGTTCGGGCTGTGAACGGCTCCGTCAAGCTGCACGGAAAGACCTGGAGATACAGATTTCGTAGCTCACAGATCAACCCGGCAACAGGAAAGCCCCTCTGGATTGCGAAAAGTGGCTTTCGGCTGAAGACGGAAGCCCAAGCTGCCATGCGCGAGGCGATGAAGGCTGCCGAGGAGGGCAAGTACGTCAACCCGTCGGACCGAACGGTCGCCGAGTTCATCGCTGAATGGCTGGAGTTCAAAAAGCTGAACGCCAGCGCCACGACGGTCCAGGGCTACGCCGACGAAATGAACCTCTACGTGCTTCCTCGCGTCGGCGGCCTGAAGCTCCAGAAGCTCGACGAATCGCGGATTCTGCAGCTCTACGTCGACCTGCGCAAGGAAGGACGGGTCCGTCGCGACAACAACCGCCCGATGTACGAGTTCTGGGCGGCGGGGGTCGCCGCCGGTGATCCGCCGACCCCGCGCGCGGTCTCCGAGGCGTGCGGCACCACGATCCACGCCGCGCGCGCGGCGGTGCGCCGGTACCAGCGCGGCAGCGTGCCGCAACCGAAACCACCCGGCCTCGATTCCAAAACCCTGCGCAACATTCACGCCGCGCTGCGCACGGCGCTCGAGGATGCGGTTGCACTGAAGTACATCCCGCACAACCCCGCCGCGGCCATCAAACCGCCACGGCTGGAACGCA
>CAZHUU010000048.1:12482-31198 GCA_964535335.1 uncultured Mycobacterium sp. | reverse complement strand
TCGCGGGTGTGGAACGGGTTGACCGGGGTGTCGCTGCCCGGGGTGAAGGTGATCCGGTTCGGCGTCGACATCAGCAGCAGACCGCCCGGGCGCAGCACCCGTAAGCATTCGGTAATGAACTGTGGCTGATCCCACAAATGCTCGATGACCTGGAAGTTGACCACAACGTCGACCGCGGCGTCGCCTATCGGAAGCGAGGCCAGATTGCCGGCCAGGACCTGCACCCGGGGGTAGCGGGTGCGCACGTGAGCAACCGCGGCGGCGTCGTAGTCCACCGCGATCACCGCACGCGCCACCGAGGCGATCAGGTCGGCCCCGTAACCCTCCCCGCAACCGGCCTCGAGCACGTCGCGACCTGCGCAAAGTTCCGCGAGTCGGGCGTACACCACCTCGTGGCGGCGGAACCAGTAGTTCTCCACCGCCACGCCGGGAACGGTTCGCTCGCCGGTCAGCGGCAAACCGCCGTCACCCGCGTCCGTCACGAATGCGCTCATTGGAAGGCAGGCTAACGCAGCCAAACAATCGGTGGACGGTTCGCGATCCGATGACGGGCCGATGGGCTGCAAGAACACAAACTTCGACCCGCTATGGTAATCCTGCGAACCACGTTAAGTTACCCGCCGGTAACATGGCGTGTGTTGCGGATGTGAACCGTAAGCCTTGCGACCGAGCCGTCGCCAAGGCGCCTGCCAGGAGGACGAAGAAGACTCATGACGAACATCGTGGTCCTGATCAAACAGGTCCCAGACACGTGGTCGGAGCGCAAGCTGTCCGACGGTGACTTCACCCTCGATCGCGACGCGGCCGACGCCGTGCTGGACGAGATCAACGAGCGTGCCGTCGAGGAGGCGCTGCTGATCAAGGAGCGCGAGGGCGACGCCGCGGGCACCGTCACCGTGCTGACCGCCGGCCCCGAGCGCGCCACCGAGGCGATCCGCAAGGCGCTGTCGATGGGAGCCGACAAGGCCGTGCACCTGCTCGATCCGGGCCTGCACGGCTCGGACATGGTGCAGACCGGCTGGGCCCTGGCCCGCGCACTCGGCCAGGTCGAGGGCGTCGACCTGGTGATCGCCGGTAACGAGGCCACCGACGGCACCGGCGGCGCGGTTCCGGCCATCATCGCCGAGTACCTGGGCCTGCCCCAGCTGACCCACCTGCGCAAGGTATCCATCGAGGGCGGCAAGGTCGTCGGCGAGCGCGAGACCGACGACGGCGTGTTCACCGTCGAGGCCTCCCTGCCCGCAGTCATCAGCGTCAACGAGAAGATCAACGAGCCGCGCTTCCCGTCCTTCAAGGGCATCATGGCCGCCAAGAAGAAGGAAGTCGCGACCCTGACGCTCGCCGAGATCGGTGTGGGCGCCGACGAGGTCGGCCTGGCCAACGCCGGTTCGTCCGTGGTGTCCTCGACCCCGAAGCCGCCGAAGACGGCCGGCGAGAAGATCACCGACGAGGGCGAGGGCGGCAAGAAGATCGCCGAGTACCTGGTCGCTCAAAAAATCATCTAGAACCCACACCCCCTTACGAACAAGAGGCTGAACAACTCATGGCTGAAGTACTCGTGCTCGTCGAGCACTCCGAAGGCGCGGTGAAAAAGGTCACCGCCGAGCTGATCACCGCCGCGCGCGCCCTGGGCGAGCCGGCCGCCGTCGTGATCGGTGCCCCCGGCACCGCCGCGCCGCTGGCCGACGCCCTCAAGGCCGCCGGCGCCGCGAAGATCTACGTCGCGGAATCCGGTGACGTCGAGAACTACCTGATCACCCCGTACGTCGACGTACTGGCCGCGCTGGTCGAGAGCGCCAGCCCGGCCGCCGTGCTGCTGGCCGCGTCGGCCGACGGCAAGGAGATCGCGGGCCGCCTGGCCGCCCGGATCGGTTCCGGCGTGCTGTCCGACGTCGTCGAGGTCAAGGCCGACGGCACCGGCGTGCACTCGATCTTCGGTGGCGCGTTCACCGTCGAGGCCAAGGTCAACGCGGACGTGCCGGTGATCACCGTGCGTCCGGGCGCCGTCGAGGCCGAGCCGGCCGCCGGCGCCGGCGAGCAGGTCACCGTCGAGGTGCCCGCGCCCGCCGAGAACGCCACCAAGATCACCGCCCGCCAGCCCGCGGTGGCCGGCGACCGCCCGGAGCTGACCGAGGCCAGCGTCGTGGTCTCCGGCGGCCGTGGTGTCGGCAGCGCGGACAAGTTCACCGTCGTCGAGGAACTGGCCGACTCGCTGGGCGGCGCGGTGGGCGCGTCGCGCGCCGCGGTCGACTCCGGCTACTACCCGGGCCAGTTCCAGGTGGGCCAGACCGGTAAGACCGTCTCCCCGCAGCTCTACATCGCGCTGGGCATCTCCGGCGCGATCCAGCACCGGGCCGGCATGCAGACCTCGAAGACCATCGTCGCGGTCAACAAGGACGAAGAGGCGCCGATCTTCGAGATCGCCGACTACGGCATCGTCGGTGACCTGTTCAACGTGACGCCGCAGCTCACCGAGGCGGTTAAGGCCCGCAAGGGCTGACGACGATGCACCCGCGAAGCGGGTGAGGAGGAGTCGCAACGGCCCCCGCACGCCCGGCGTGTCGGGGGCTTTTGCGTCTATTCGTCATCGAGCGTGCACGAACACGTCACGCCCACGTAGGCATCCCGCCGAACGCCTGCGCCACCGTGCTGGTCATGAGCACTGCATCTGTACTCATAGCCCCCGACCACACCGAGACCGCGGGCCCCGCCGGGGCGCGCTACAGCCTGCTGCTGTCCACCGATCCCACCCTGATCGACGCCGCCCAGCGCCTGCGCCACCGGGTGTTCAGCACCGAGCCGGGGTTCGCCCTTCCGGTCGACGCTGACGGCCGTACACCCGGACGCGATGCCGACCGGTTCGACGAGTTCTGCGACCACCTGCTGGTCCGCGAGGACACCTCCGGTGAGCTCGTCGGCTGCTACCGGATGTTGCCGCCGCCCGGCGCCATCGCCGCCGGCGGGCTCTACACCGCCACCGAGTTCGACGTCCGCGCGCTGGACGCACTGCGGCCGTCGCTGGTCGAGATGGGCCGGGCCGTGGTGCGCGCCGACCACCGCAACGGGGCGGTGGTGCTGCTGATGTGGGCGGGCATCCTGGCCTACCTGGACCGCTGCGGCTACGACTACGTCACCGGCTGCGTGTCGGTGCCCACCCACCCGCAGGATCCCGCGGGTGCGCCCGGAAGCCAGGTCCGCGGCGTGCGCGACTTCGTGCTGCGCCGCCACGCCGCCGCGCCGGTGTACACCGTGCGGCCCTACCGGCCAGTGGTCATCGGCGGCCGCGGCCTCGATGAGATCGACCCCCCGGCCAGACCGGTCATCCCGCCGCTGATGCGCGGCTACCTGCGCCTCGGCGCACGGGTGTGCGGGCAACCGGCGCACGACCCGGAGTTCGGCGTCGGCGACTTCCCCGCGCTGCTGGACAAACGCTCGGCCGATGTCCGCTACCTGCGGCGGCTGCGGTCGGTGTCGGCGGCCGGTCAGATGGCCGAGGCGATGGTCGAACGCGGGGTGGCGTCATGACAGGTGTCGACCACGCCTGGCTGCCCCGTGCCGCCTGCGACGAGAGCTGTGTCCGGGCCGGCAGCGGGCAGCCCGGCCAGCCGGTACCGGCCGCGCTGCGCGCCGCCCTGCGCATCACCGCGACGCTGCTCCTGCTGCCCGCGGTCGTCCTGCTGGCGATACCGCTGCCGGGCCGATCCGGGGCGCAGCGGGTGTACTGCCGGATGGTGCTGCGCTGCCTGGGCGTGCGGATCACGGTCTCCGGCGGCCCGATCCGCAACCTGCGCGGCGTGCTGGTGGTCAGCGGGCACGTCTTCTGGGTCGACATCTTCGCGATCGGCGCGGTGCTGCCCGGGTCGTTCGTCGCCCGCGCCGACCTGATCGAGTGGCCCGCCGTCGGCCACGCCGCGCGCATCATGAAGGTCATCCCGATCGAGCGGGCGAGCCTGCGCCGCCTGCCCGATGTGGTCGGCACCGTGGCCGACCGGCTGCGGGCCGGGCAGACCGTCGTCGCCTTCCCGGAGGGCACCACGTGGTGCGGGCTGGCCTACGGCGAGTTCCGCCCGGCCATGTTCCAGGCCGCCGTCGACGCCGCCCGCCCGGTCCAGCCGCTGCGGCTGACCTATCACCATCGCGATGGCGCGCCGTCGACGGTGGCCGCGTTCATCGGCGAGGACAGCCTGTGGCAGTCGGTGCGCCGCATCGTGCGGGCGCGGCTGACGGTCGTCCACGTCGAGGTGGCCTCACTGGAACTGCCCGGCACCGACCGGCGCGACCTCGCGGCCCGCTGCGCGCAGGCCGTGCGGGGGGATCGCACCCCGGTCTATCCGCACACCGCGCCGCTGCCGTTAGGGCGTGCCAGCGCCTGACGGCGTGCTGCAATGGTGCGTGGCCAACCGAATTCAGACCCTGCTGGGCGTCACCTATCCCGTCGTCCAGGCGCCGATGACCTACATCGCCCGCGCCGAGCTGGCCGCCGCGGTGTCGGAGGCCGGCGGCCTGGGCATCGTCGAGACCCTCACCGAGGAGGGACGCGCCGACCTGCGCCGGGTGCGTGAGCTGACCGACCGGCCGGTGGGCGCCAACCTGATGATCCAGGGCTGGAAGCGTGACCCGTCCATCGTCGACGTGCTCGCCGGGGCCGGCGTGCGCCACGTGTTCACCTCCGCGGGCGACCCGGCGCTGTTCACCGCGCGGTTGCACGACGCCGGCATGACGGTGATCCACGTCGTCGGGTCGCTCAAGGGTGCCCGCAAGGCGCTCGACGCCGGGGTGGATGCGCTGGTGGTGGAGGGTGTCGAAGGCGGCGGCTTCAAGTCGCTGCTCTCCGCCTCCACGATGGTGCTGCTCCCACTGGTCGCCGAGCACGTCGACCTGCCGATCATCGCGGCCGGTGGCATCTGCGACGCGCGGTCGGCCGCCGCCGCGGTGGTGCTGGGTGCTGAAGGCGTCCAGATGGGTACCCGGATGCTCGCCAGCCGCGAGGCGGGTGTGCATGCGAACTTCAAGGAGGCGATCGTGGCGGCCGACGATTCGGGCACCGTGCTGCTCGACATCCCCGGCAATCCGACGATGCGGGTGCTGCGCACCGGGCTGGCCAGCCGGGTCGCCGCGGACCAGGCCGCCAGCCCGCTGCTCGGCGGGGTCACCACGCTCTACTTCGACGGCGACATGGAGGCCAGTGTGGCCAATACCGGCCAGGTGTCGTCGCGCATCGTGGAGATCCTGCCGGTCGCCGAGGTGATCCGAGGTACCTGGGAGGGCGCGCGGGGGGCGCTGCGCGCGGCCTCGGAACGACTGGCGGAATCGTGAGCGGCAAGGTGGCGTACACCAAGAGATCGGTGCGGTCCAAGGACGGCACCACGATCGGATTCCGCCAGCTCGGCCGGGGACCGGCCATCGTGATCCTGCACGGCGGCGCGTTGGCGTCGCAGCACTACATGAAGCTCGGCAGTGCGCTGGCCGACACGTTCACGGTGTGCATCCCCGACCGCCGCGGCCGGGGGATGAGCGGGCCGTACGGTCCGGACTACAGCATCAAGCGCGAGGACGAGGACCTTGCCGCAGTGGTCGCCGAGACCGGTGCGCAGTGCGTCTTCGGCACCGCCGACGGTGGGCTGTTCGCGCTGCACGGGTCGGTGGCGGTGCCCGAGATCCGCAAGGTCGCGGTGTTCGAGCCGGTGATCTTCGTCGGTCAGCCGGGCCTGGACGAGTTCAAGAAGACCATCGCCCGGGGCGAGGCACTGGTGGGAAGCGGTGACATCGCCGGGGCGATGTCGAGCCTGGCCGCCGACGCCGGCAACGACCCTCGGGCACAGGCGGTTTCGCCGCCCTACCGGCTGCTGGCACGGGTGTTCGCGTCGCCGATCGTGTGCCGCGCCGTGCTGTCGCTCGACGCGCTGGGCGCCCGCGGTGACCGGGTGGCGCTGCGCGACCTGGTGCCCGCGCTGATCCCGGAACTGCAGCAGGTCAAGGAGACCGAGGGGGCCATCGATTACTACCGCGACGTGACCGCCGAATGCTTACTGATGTCCGGCACCGGTGCGCCCCCGCTGTTCACCGCCACCCAGGACGCCCTCATGCAGGTGCTGCCGCACGCCACCCGGATGGTGCTGCCCGGGCTCAACCACGGCGGCGCCCAGGACCAGGGCGGCAACCCGGGCGTGCTCGCCGAGCAGCTCCGGCGGTTCTTCGCCTGATCAGGGGTGGGTTACCGCCCGGGCGGCCAGCGCCTCGGCGCCTGGGGCCGAAGCCGTGCCATTCCAGTTGGCAAGGACCCGCATCTGCGACCACGGAATCTTGTTCATGTCGTAGTAGTCCCACTTGAGTCCGGCACCCGACCACACTGCTCCGGGCTGGTCGCCCGAGGTGGCGTCGGGGACGAACTCGAAGATGAATGCCATCCGCGCGCCACCCTGGTCGCCCACATAGGCGCCGTGGGTCTGCAACGTCTTGGCGATCACCCGCTCGGCCGGGGTGATACCCGGGATGGCGTCGACGTCGACCGCCGGGTTCAGTTGGATGCGCGTGCCTTCGGGGATGGCCGCCGGGACATGGGCGCGGTTGGCGCCGTCCGACTTGGTGGCCGGCGGGACGAACCTGCTGCCCGCGATGTCACTGGAGACGAACAGGGCGTGGTCCAGGCCGGTGTTGGCGGCGACGGCGCGGCGGAACTCGGACGCGGTGACGATGCCGGCGTACCGGGCCATGTTGGTTCCGGTGGCCGACCCGGACTGGTCGATTGCGCTGCCGTCCAGATCGGTCATACCGCCCCACGACGCCGACCAGGTGTCCTTGGCGCTGTTGTACTCGGCCTGCCAGAGACCGTAGGCCTTCCCGCTGCCGGGATCGAGGATGGCGATCTGGCCGTCGGAACCCGGCGGCACCCGGGTGCCCTTGGGGATCGGCACGGTGTTGGCGCCGAACGGGTCGGCGCCCCAGTCCTCGGTGAACGACAGTTCGTAACGCGGCGTGCTGCCGGTGATCGCCGATGCCGGGATCAGCGTCACGCCTTCGTTGTACAGATCGGCGACGCGCTTGGCCGCCGGGTCGGACAGGTAGCTGACCCAGGTCGAATTGTCGGCGGCCAGGGCCGGACTGGCGGGGATCGGCGTGTACAGCCAGTCCGCGTTCCCGCGGTCTGCGTTGGCCACAGCTGCCGGACTCAGCGCCGAACCGGCGGTGAGGACGATCGCGAGCGCGGCGACGCGGCGGGCACTGCCCAGCGTGCGTCTCGTTGCCGACATCTGGCCCCCAGCTGCTACGGACGAATCCGGTGTAATTGAGTTCAAAAGTACCAAATTGCGGCGCGGCTTTTCGGTGTTTGTGGCAACCAAGATTTGAGGATAGAAATATACATTTAGTATGTTTTGCCACATGAGTCATGGCTATTTTCTGGAGGTCGCCATTTCTGGTCGCGCGACGTTCCAAAGTCCAGTATTAGGGAGCCATTACATGTGGTTGATAAGTCGATTTATGTCCGTATGACGAGATTTTGGCAAACTTTCATATATGCGCTAAGATTTCAAGATCGGGAAATTCCGATTACGGCTGTGCTCGTGTCAGCAACTGATTGTCGGCCAATGGCCCCAAGGGATGTGATTCCGACGAACTCCGGCGGGTCCTTCTCTTGATCCGAACCCGTCTGGCATCTTGATCACGGTGAGCTCACATCTGCGCGGCAAGGGCATTCTCGTCACCGGCGCGGCATCGGGAATCGGCAGGGCCACCGTCGAGCGGTTACTGGCCGACGGCGCGACCGTCGTGGGTATCGACCTGGCTCCCGAAGCGCCGGTCGATACCGACTCGTTCCGCTACACCCAGGCTGACGTGCTGGACGGTGCCGCGGTGAACGCCGCCGTCGCCGAAGTCGTCGCCACGGCCGGTCGGCTCGACGGGGTGGTGCACTCCGCCGGGGTGGCGGGCGGGGGGCCGGTCCACCTGCTGCCCGACGAGGAGTGGGACCGGGTGCTCGGCGTCAATCTCAAGGGCACCTTCGTGGTCAACCGGGCCGCGCTGAACCAGATGACGCAGCAGGACCGGGTGGCGGGCGAGCGCGGCGCCATCGTCAACCTCGCCAGCATCGAAGGCCTGGAGGGAACGGCGGGCGGCAGCTCCTACAACGCCTCGAAGGGCGGAGTCGTGCTGCTGACCAAGAACATCGCCATCGACTACGGGCCCAGTGGGATCCGGGCCAACGCCATTTGTCCCGGTTTCATCCAGACCCCGATGTTCGACTCGGTCGTTGGGCTGCCCGGCCTGGAGGCCGCCCGCGAGGGCCTGCGCCATGAGCACAAGCTGCGGCGATTCGGTCGCGCCGAGGAGGTCGCGGCGGTCGCCGCCTTCCTGATCTCACCGGACGCCAGCTTCGTCAGCGGGCAGGCCATCGCCGTCGACGGTGGCTACACCGCGGGCCGCGACCACGGCGTCACCGACATGATGGGCCTCGGCGAGCAGTAACCCTGTCCGCCGATCGGGGGACATCGGTTTCGTCCGACGATCGGGCCGGTCGGTGGACGCGGCGACGGTGTGATCGTCGCCATAGTGGCGGGTGTGGCCGTTCAGCAGCGAGCGGCCCACCCGAACGGAGGAAGCGCCGCATGTCCACTGTGATGTCCACGTCGACGTCGACTGCGACCGTCCACGCGATCAAGCCGAACAACCCCGGCCCGGCCTACTTCGTCGCCGAGGCTGACGGCACCTTCCGCCCGACCCCGGCCGCCGCCGGGTACTGGGGCGACGGCGTGCTCAGCGGTCCGGCCGTGGCCGGCCTGGCCGCCCGGGCGATGGAACGGGCCCACGGCACCCCGGAGTTCATGCCGTCGCGGTTCACCATCGAACTGCTCAAGCCGGCGGGCACCCGGCCCACCCGCATCGCAACCCGGCTGATCCGGGACGGCCGCCGGATGCGCAACGTCGAGTGCGATGTCATCCAGGACGAGTCGATCGTGGCCCGGGCGACGATGATGGCCTACCTACGCTCGGAGGCCCCGACCGGACAACTGTGGACCACCGAGGCCACGTTCACCCCGCCCCGCAACGCCCACGGTGACGACGTCTACGTCGGCAGCGACGGCGTCGGCTGGAGCCCGATGGGCGAACACCACCAGCACACCGGGCGCAAACGCGCCTACTACCGCGGGATGGATCCGGTGGCCGGCGAGCCGGCCAGCCCGTTCGTCCGGGCCGTGATCGTCGCCGAAGCCGCCACCAACCTGGTGACCAACCTCGGCACCGAGGGCATCGGCTACATCAACGGCGATCTCACGGTGGCCCTGTCCCGGCTGCCGCGCAGCGAACACCTTGGGGTGCAGGCGGATTCGCATTGGTCGGCGGACGGCATCTCGGTGGGCAACGCCACCCTGTTCGACGAGTCCGGTCCGTTCGGCACCGGCCTGGTCACCGCGATCGCCAACCCGGCCGCCCGCATCGACTTCGGTGCCGCCGCACCGGTGTCGGCCCCCGGATCCGAGCTGTTCGCCAAGCGGAGCGCCTGACGGCGATGAAGGTCTGGTTCATCACCGGCACCTCCCGGGGCCTGGGCCGCGAGTTCGCGATCACCGCACTGGAGCGCGGCGACCTGGTGGCGGCCACCGCCCGCAACCTCGACGCCCTCGATGATCTCGTCGAGAAGTACGGTGCCGCGGTCCTGCCGATCCAACTCGACGTCACCGACCGGGCCGCCGCCTTCGCCGCCGTCGACCGCGCCCACGACCACTGCGGGCGGCTCGACATCGTGGTCAACAACGCCGGCAGCGGCCAGTACGGATTCGTCGAGGAACTCAGCGAGGCCGAGCTGCGCGCTCAGATGGACACCAACTTCTTCGGGGCCGTCTGGGTCACCCAGGCCGCCCTGCCGCACCTGCGGGCGCAGCGCGGGGGGCACCTGATCCAGGTGTCCTCGATCGGCGGGGTCACCGCCTTTCCCAACCTGGCCGGCTATCACGCCTCGAAGTGGGCACTCGAGGGCTTCTCGCAGTCCCTGGCGCAGGAGGTCACGCCCTTCGGCATCCACGTGACCATCGTCGAGCCCGGCGGCTTCGGCACCGACTGGGTCGGCTCGGCGCAGCAGGCCGACCGGCTGCCGGCCTACGCCGCGGAACACTCGAAGTTCGAGCGGGCGCGCAGCCGGCGGATGGCACGGGTGGGTCTGCCCGAAGCCGCCGGATCGGCGCTGCTGCGGGTGGTCGACGCCGCCCAACCCCCGCTGCGGGTGTTCTTCGGCGAGTCCCCGCTGGGCGTGGCGGCAGCCGACTACCGCAGCCGGCTGGCGATGTGGGAACAGTGGCAGCCGGTGGCGGTCGCCGCCCAGGGCTGAGCGCCCAACCGCGCTGGCCAGGCCGTCGCTGGCCTGCGGGTATTCTGGACTGGCCATGAGCCATGTCCCCCCGGTGTATCTCGATCACGCAGCGACCACACCGATGCATCCCGCCGCCATCGAAGCGATGACGGCGACGTTGGCCACCGTCGGTAACGCCTCCTCGTTGCACACCGCGGGCCGGGCCGCCCGGCGCCGGATGGAGGAATCGCGGGAGAGCATCGCCGCACGACTCGGCGCCCGCCCGTCGGAGATCGTGTTCACCGCCGGCGGCACCGAGAGCGACAACCTGGCCGTCAAGGGCATCTACTGGGCCCGCCGCGACGCCGACGACCACCGGCGGCGCATCATCACCACCGCCGTCGAACACCACGCGGTGCTCGACGCCGTCGGCTGGCTGGCCGAGCACGAGGGGGCCGAGGTCACCCTGCTGCCGACCGAGTCCGACGGTTCGGTGACGCCGGGCGCGCTGCGGGCAGCGCTGCAGGACCACGGCCCGGACGTAGCTCTGATCTCGGTGATGTGGGCCAACAACGAGGTCGGCACCATCATGCCGATCGCCGAACTCGCCGCGGTCGCGGCCGAATTCGACGTGCCCATGCACAGTGACGCCATCCAGACCGTCGGGCAGATCCCGGTCAGCTTCGCCGACTCGGGGCTCTCGGCGATGAGCGTCACCGCCCACAAGTTCGGCGGCCCCGCCGGTGTGGGAGCCCTGTTGCTGCGCCGCGACACCGCCTGTGTTCCGCTGCTGCACGGTGGCGGGCAGGAACGCGATGTCCGCTCCGGCACACCGGATGTCGCCGGGGCGGTGGCGATGGCGGCGGCGGCCGATATCGCCGTCGAGTCCCTGGATGCCACCGCCGCGCGACTGTGCGTCCTGCGCGAGCGGCTGATCGACGGGGTGCTCGGCTCGGTCGGCGACGCTCACCTCAACGGTGCCCGCGGCGATCAGCGGTTGCCCGGCAACACCCACTTCACCTTCCGTGGCTGTGAGGGCGACTCGCTGTTGATGTTGTTGGACGCCAACGGAATCGAGTGCTCCACCGGTTCGGCCTGCACGGCCGGGGTGGCGCGGCCGTCCCACGTGCTGCTGGCCATGGGGGCCGACACCGCGGGCGCCCGCGGCTCGTTGCGGCTGTCGTTGGGGCACACCAGCACCGAGGCCGATGTCGACGCCGCGCTGCGGGTGCTGCCCCCGGCGGTGGAGCGGGCGCGGCAGGCCGCGCTGGCCAGTGCCTCGGCCGGTGGGCTGCGATGAGGGTGCTGGCCGCGATGAGCGGTGGCGTCGACTCGTCGGTGGCCGCCGCCCGCATGGTCGACGCCGGCCACGACGTGGTGGGCGTGCACCTGGCCCTGTCCAGCGCACCCGGCACCCTGCGGACCGGGTCACGGGGCTGCTGCTCGAAGGAGGACGCCGGCGATGCCCGCCGAGTGGCCGATATGTTCGGAATCCCCTTCTATGTCTGGGATTTCGCCGACCGGTTCGCCGAGGACGTGATCGACGACTTCGTCGAGTCCTATGCCCGCGGCGAGACCCCCAACCCGTGTGTGCGGTGCAACGAGAAGATCAAGTTCTCCGCGCTGGCCGCCCGGGCGTTGGCACTCGGCTTCGACGCGGTGGCCACCGGCCACTATGCCCGGCTGTCCGGGGGCAGGCTGCGCCGCGCCGTCGACCGCGACAAGGACCAGTCCTATGTGCTGGGCGTGCTGACCGCCGCGCAGTTGCGCCATGCCGTGTTCCCGGTCGGCGACACCGCCAAGCCGGAGATCCGCGCAGAGGCCGCCCGGCGCGGGCTGTCGGTGGCCGACAAGGCCGACAGTCACGACATCTGCTTCATCCCCTCCGGTGACACCCGCGCCTTCCTCGGGGCGCGGATCGGGGTACGACGCGGTGCGGTGGTCGATGCCGGGGGCACCGTCCTGGCCGAACACGACGGGGTGCACGGCTTCACCATCGGGCAGCGCAAGGGGCTGGGCATCGCGGGTCCGGGACCCGACGGTCTGCCCCGCTATGTGACGGCGATCGACGCCGACTCCGGCACGGTGCGGGTGGGCGGCGCCGAGGAGCTGGACGTGTGGTCGCTTCTCGGTGAGCGGCCGGTGTTCACCTCGGATGCGGCACCGCGCGGACCGGTCGAATGCGAGGTGCAGGTGCGTGCCCACGGCGGTGTCGCTCCCGCGGTCGCCGAGGTCTGCGGTGACCGCCTCGAGGTGACGTTGCGGGAGCCGCTGCGTGGGGTGGCTCCGGGTCAGACGCTGGTGCTCTATCGGCCCGACCCGGCCGGTGACGAGGTCATCGGCAGCGCCACCATCGCCTCACGTACCGGGGATCCGCTTGACGATGTTGGTCATCACGATCTCGGACACTGAATCGGGCAGGCCGCAGAAGGTGACCTCCACCAGCACCGAGCCCTTGAGCCGGTAGTCGCGCCCGCAGTTGCCCGGCCGGATGCGCAGGGATTGCGCGTCCGATTCGACCTCGCCGATCAGCAGCGCGCCGTACGAGCCGATGCCGCACCGCTGCGCGGCCGCCGACAACGCGTCGAAGGTACGTCGCGCGGTCGCGGTGTCGCGGTAGCTCGCCGCGCCCTGCGAGATCAGCGTGGCGTCGGGCGGATCCTGGAACGTGGTCTTGCGGAAGTCCTCGATGTCGGGACCGAACGTCGCCGTCTCGGCGAAGACGAACCGGCAGTCCGCCGGCACCTCGGCGGCCAGGTTCTCGATGTCGACCGGTGACTTACCGTCCATGCTGGGAATGATCGTCACGTTCTGCCCGCCGCCGGTGATCGCGCGGATCTGGGCCTGGTCCAGCAGCACCTCGTCGACTTTGACCGCACCGGGCCGGGTGAATGCGGGCTCGCCGGCGGCCCGCAACGGCTGGCCCTCGACCCACTGGCTGCAGCCGGAGGCCAGCACCGCCGCCGCGCAGCCGGCCAGGACGGCCCGGGTCCTCATGGCCATCAGGTTAGGCCCCCGCGCGGCTGCGTTCAGCGCGGTGTCCAATACGGTTGGCCGGTGAATCTTTTCGCCGCGGCGACCGGCATCGGCTCCTGGCCGGGTTCCGCACCGCGGGAAGCCGCCGGCATCGTGGTCGGGGAGTTGCATCAGCTGCCGCACCTGGTGGAGTTGCCCGCCCGCGGGGTCGGTGCCGACCTGATCGGGCGGGCGGGGGCCCTGCTGGTCGACATCGCCATCGACACCGTGCCCCGCGGTTACCGGGTGGCGGCCCGGCCGGGAGCCGTCACCCGGCGGGCGACGAGCCTGCTCGACGAGGACGTCGACGCGCTCGAAGAGGCCTGGGAGAAGGCCGGCGGGTCCGCGGGGCGGCGTGCGGTCAAGGTGCAGGCACCCGGACCGATCACCCTGGCCGCCGAACTGGAGCTGGCCAACGGGCACCGGGCCATCACCGACCTCGGCGCGGTGCGGGATCTGGCGGCCTCGCTGGCCGAGGGCGTTGCCGTGCACCGTGCCGAACTGGCCAGACGGTTGTCGACGACGGTGGTGGTGCAGTTCGACGAACCGGTGCTGGCGGCCGCGCTGGCCGGGCGGCTGACCGGGGTGACCGCGCTCAACCCGGTGCACCCGATCGACGAGGCCGTGGCGATCACCCTGCTCGACGAGTGCGCCGCAGCCGTCGACGGTGCGGCCGTGCTGCACACCTGCGCCGCCGAGCTGCCGTGGAACGTGTTGCAGCGCAGCACCATCCAGGCCGTGTCGTTGGACGCGAGCCTGCTGGGTGACGCCGACCTCGACGGACTGGGGGAGTTCGTCGACTCCGGGCGTGCCATGGTGCTCGGCGTGCTGCCGACCGCGGCGCCGCAACCGCGCCCGACCGTGGAGCAGGTTGCCGCCGCAGCTGTCGCGGTGACCGACCGGCTCGGCTTCCCCCGGTCGGTGGCGCGCGAGCGCGTCGGCGTCAGCCCGGCCTGCGGCCTCGCCACAGCCCCCGTGAAGTGGGCGCGCACCGCCATCGAACTGGCGCAGCGCGTTGCCGACGCGATCGCCGAGGATGCCACCGCCATCGAGTAAGGCCACCCAGTGAATTGAGTATGCGGCCACTCAAGCCGCATACCGGCACCCCGCCCTAGCGTCTTTCCCGTCAGTAGGCGTCGCAGGGAGGTGCGCAATGTCCGTTCCGGTTCGAGGCGAACACGCCGTGGTCCTGGGTGCCAGCATGGCGGGCATGCTGGCCGCGCGGGTGGCCGCCGAGCACTACCGCGAAGTCACGGTCGTCGATCGCGACGAATTGCCCGGCCGGCCGGTGAGTCGCCGCGGAGTGCCACAGGGGGCGCACGCCCACCTGCTCCAACCGGCCGGGGCGGCCGTCATCGAGGAACTGCTGCCCGGCATCCTCGACGAACTCGCCGCCGACGGTGCGCCGGTGTGGGGCGATGGTGACCTGTCGAAGGTGTTTGTTCAATTCAACGATCACCGGTTCCTGCCGACGGGCCGGATACCCGATGCCGCAGCGAGCTACCAGCCCAGCCGCGCCTTGCTGGATTGGCATGTGCGCCAGCGGGTATCGGCCACTCCGAACATCAGCGTGCTCAGTGGTCACGATGTCGTCGAGCTGACCGCCTCCCCGGATCGGCGACGGGTGACCGGTGTGCTGGTGGCGCGGCGCGGCGACGTCGAAACGAGGGTCCTGGGGGCCGATCTGGTGATCGACGCCTCCGGCCGTGGTTCGCGCGCGCCGGTGTTTCTTGAGCGACTCGGGTACGGCCGGCCGGTCGAGGACGAGATGGTGGTCAACCTGGCCTATTCCAGCCAGTGGCTCCGGATACCGCCCGGGGCGATCCGCCAGATCATGGTGCTGTGCTCGCCAAAGCCGGGGGAGTCGAACTCCATCGCCATCCTCGTCCACGAGGGCGGCCACTGGCTGATGACCGTCGGTACCCTGGCCGGATCGGCGCCTGCCCGTGACTACCCCGACATGGTGCGGATCGCCGAGCGCCGACTCCCGGAAGACATCGGCGCGGCACTGCGTGCAGCCGAACCGATCGGCGGCACAGCGCATTACCGCACACCGTCGACTCGGTGGCGCCGCTACGACACCATGGCCCGGTTGCCGCACGGTTTCGTGGTCACCGGTGATGCGGTGTGCAGCTTCAATCCCATCTATGGACAGGGGATGGCGGTCGCTGCCTTGGATGCCATGGCACTGCGCCGCTGTCTGCGCGGTGGCGACAAGGACCTGCCGTGCAGGTTCTTCCGGGACAGCGCCAGGACCGTGCGGGTCGCCTGGCGCAATGCGACTAGCGCCGACCTGTCGTTGCCCGAGGTCGACGGCAAGCGGACCCTTGCGACCCGACTGAACGGCGCCTACACCGAATGGGTGCTCGGCGCCATCGAAACCGATCCCGTGGTGACCAGTCAGTTTCTCCGGGTGGTCGGGATGCTTGACGCGCCCACCCGGTTGATGCGACCGACGATTCTGGCCAGGGTTCTGCGGGCCAATCTGAGCCGGCCCGCCGGCCGAGCCGCGGAGCCCGAGTTGTCCCTGGCGGGTTAGCGGCCGTCGAGGATCCGAACCAACCGGGCCGGGGCCTGCAGCCGGAACGAGGCGTCGACGAGTTCTCCGACCTCCGCCCAGTCCACCTTGGCGGCGTCGAAGTCCAGACCGAGCCAACCGAACGGGCCGAGGTAGGCCGGGTGGAAGAACCGCGGGTCCTGTTGCAGGGCCGGGCGTTCGCTGTCGTCGACCTTGACCAGCAGGGCGTGTGCGTAGCGCAGCATCGGGCCGCTCGGGTTGCGTTGGCTGCCGCCGTAGACGGCGAACATCTTCGGCGCGCAGAATGTCGGCCTGCCGTGCGAGACCTTCTCAGCGGCTTCCGGGAAGGCCAGCGCGATCTCGCGGACCCGGGCCAGGAACGGATCGTCGTCGTCGAACATGATCGGGTGCGGCATCACTCCACAGTGCCATCCCTCGACGCCTTCCCTCGACGCCATCCCGCGGTTCGGCAGCGCCGCCGGAGCGTCTCGCCCGACACGCCCTTTGCCCGCCTTCGAGCGACTATTCAGCCCTATCGCCGTGAAGAGTCGCTCAAAGCCGGGCACACGGGGTGCACCCCCGGAGACCCGAACCGGCGGGGCGCCACCCCAACCGTGACCGCGCGGTGGCATCACTGGTGTCCGGGGGCTCGGCTAGCCTGCGAGAGTGGCTCCCGACGACCCGGAAACCGACCCGATCGATCCGGATATGCGCAGGCGCTGGCAGGAACTCGCCGACGAGGTGCGCGAGCATCAGTTCCGCTATTACGTCAAGGACGCGCCGGTCATCTCCGACGCCGACTTCGACGCGCTGTTCAACGAACTACTCGGGCTGGAGGAGCGCTATCCCGAACTGCGGGTGCCGGACTCGCCCACCCAGCTGGTCGGCGGCGCCGGGTTCGCCACCGACTTCACCGCGGCCGAGCACCTGGAGCGGATGCTCAGCCTGGATGACGTGTTCGACACCGACGAGTTGGTGGCGTGGTCGAACCGGGTGGAGAACGAGATCGGTGCCGGCCCGAACTACCTGTGCGAGCTGAAGGTCGACGGGGTGGCCATCGCGCTGGTGTACCGCAGCGGCCGCTTGGAGCGGGCGGCCACCCGCGGCGACGGCCGGGTCGGCGAGGATGTCACGCTGAACGCGCGCACCATCGACGACGTGCCCGAAATCCTCAGCGAATCAAGTGAATTCCCCATTCCGGCGGTGCTCGAGGTGCGCGGCGAGGTGTTCTTCATGATCGCCGACTTCGCCAACCTCAACGCGAGCCTGGTGGCGGAGGGCAAGGCCCCGTTCGCCAATCCACGCAACAGCGCGGCCGGCTCACTGCGGCAGAAGAACCCGGCGGTGACGGCACGGCGCCCGCTGCGGATGATCTGCCACGGGCTGGGCTACACCGACGGTTTCGACCCGACGAGCCTGCACGACACCTACTTCGCGCTCAAGGCCTGGGGGCTGCCGGTCTCCGACCACACCACGCGGGTGCAGGGGCTGGCGGCGGTGCAGGACAAGATCTCCTACTGGGGTGAGCGTCGCCATGAGGTGGAGCACGAGATCGACGGCGTGGTGGTCAAAGTCGACGACTTCGCCCAGCAGCGCCGACTCGGCGCCACCTCCCGCGCCCCGCGCTGGGCGGTGGCCTACAAGTACCCGCCCGAAGAGGCCCAGACCACCCTGCTGGACATCCGCGTCAACGTCGGGCGCACCGGCCGGGTGACTCCGTTCGCCTACATGACCCCGGTGCGCATCGCCGGGTCGACGGTCGGGCTGGCGACGCTGCACAACGCCTCGGAGGTCAAACGTAAGGGTGTCCTGATCGGCGACACCGTGATGATCCGCAAGGCCGGTGACGTCATCCCCGAGGTGCTCGGGCCGGTGGTCGACCTGCGTGACGGCACCGAGCGCGAGTTCGTCATGCCCACCCACTGCCCGGAGTGCGGCACCAAGCTGGCGCCGGCCAAGGAGGGCGACGTCGACATCCGTTGCCCGAACGCCCGGTCCTGCCCGGCGCAGTTGCGCGAGCGGGTGTTCCACCTGGCCGGCCGTGGCGGGCTGGACATCGAGGGGCTCGGCTACGAGGCGGCGACGGCGCTGCTCGACGCCGGGGTGATCACCGACGAGGGCGACCTGTTCGACCTCACCCGCGAGGACCTGCTGGCCGCGGAGTTCTTCCGCACCAAGGACGGTGAGCTGTCGGCCAACGCCATCCGGCTGCTGAACAACCTGCAGCAGGCCAGGACCCGGCCGCTGTGGCGAATCCTGGTGTCGCTGTCGATCCGGCACGTCGGGCCCACCGCCGCGCGGGCGCTGGCCACCGCCTTCGGCAGCCTGGAGGCCATCATGGCCGCCTCGGAGGAACAGCTGGCCGATGTCGAGGGTGTCGGCCCGACCATCGCCGCGGCGCTGCGGGAGTGGTTTGACGTGGACTGGCACCGCGCGATCGTCGACAAGTGGCGCGCGGCGGGTGTGCAGTTGGCCGACGAACGCGACACCAGCATCGCCCCCACCCTGCAGGGGCTGTCGATCGTGGTCACCGGGTCGCTGGCCGGGTTCAGCCGCGACGAGGCCAAGGAGGCCATCATCGTGCGCGGCGGCAAAGCGGCGGGCTCAGTGTCGAAGAAGACGTCGTTCGTGGTGGCCGGCGACGCGCCGGGATCGAAGTACGACAAGGCGGTCGAGCTCGGCGTGCCCATCCTCGACGAGGACGGCTTCCGCGCGCTGCTGGCGGACGGCCCCGGCCAATTAGAGGGAAGCCCCCCGGCCGAGTAGGCGGAGACCCTAGCGCAGGATCGTCGCCACGATGCCGGCCAGGTAGCCCAGCCGGGCCACCTCCGACGGGCGGAACAATGGCCCACCTGGGCGGCCCAGCACCACCGCGATGTTCGGGTCGCCCCGCGGCGCGGC
>CAZHUU010000048.1:0-12472 GCA_964535335.1 uncultured Mycobacterium sp. | reverse complement strand
GTGCCCATGTCGCGCCACGGCTGCGGCACCCAGTCGGCGGTACCGTCGAGCGCTTCGGCGTGGCTGATCGGCAGCCACGGCGCCGAGCGGGCCTGGGTCTCCGGCGCCCCGTGACTGCCCACGACCCGCTCCAACCCGCCGGACGCCGTCAGCTGCGACACCGTGCACCAGCCCACCCGCAGCACCCGCGGCGCCTCGTCGGCGAGCACCTGCAGCCGACCCTGCCGGTCCGCCGCGGCGGCGATGTGGTCGATCAGCTCGAGTTCGCGGTGCGCCTCCAACAGGCCGGTGTGCGGCCGGATGGTGTCCACCCGCACCCCCTCCAGCCGTTCGGCGGCGGTGATCAGCATGTCCGGCATCGCGCCCTGCGGCAGGTCCACCACCAGGTCGTCGATGGCGTAGCCCGGGCCACGCTCCACCACGTCCAGCGACAGGATGTCGGCGCCGACCGAGCCCAACGCCACCGCCAGCGACCCCAGGCTGCCGGGGCGATCCTCGAGCTGGACCCGCAGCAGAAAGGAACGCACGGGGACAACTGTTTCACAGCCGCCGGGTCTCAGCACTCCGGCGACGGGGGCCGCCCGGCGCCGGATCGGCCCCCTCTAGGCTTGGACACCGTGTCTGAGATCTCCCGCGACGAGGTCGCCCGGCTGGCCAAGCTGGCCCGGCTCGCCCTGACCGACCACGAGCTGGACAGTTTCGCCGGCCAGCTCGACGCCATCTTGGATCACGTGAGCCAGGTGCAGGCCGTCGACGTCACCGACGTCACACCGACCGGCAACCCGCTCAAGGACGTCAATGTCACCCGGCCCGACGTGGTCGACCCCTGCCTGACCCAGGCCGAGGCGCTCGCCGAGGCACCCTCGGCCGTCGACGGCCGGTTCGCGGTGCCGCAGATCCTGGGAGACGAACAGTGAGCGACCAGTCCGCCGACGTCGTGCGTCTCGACGCGGCCACCCTCGGGCGCAAGATCGGCGCCGGGGAGCTGTCCTCGGTCGAGGTGACTCAGGCCTGCCTGGACCAGATCGCCGCGACCGACGAGCGCTACCACGCGTTCCTGCACGTCGCCGCCGACGGGGCGCTGGCGCAGGCGGCCCGGATCGACGCCGCGGTAGCCGCGGGCGAGTCGCTGCCGTCCCCGCTGGCCGGGGTGCCGCTGGCCCTCAAGGACGTCTTCACCGCCACCGACATGCCGACCACCTGCGGGTCGAAGATGCTCGAGGGCTGGGTCTCGCCCTACGACGCGACGGTGACCGCCCGGGTGCGCGCCGCCGGCATCCCGATCCTGGGCAAGACCAACATGGACGAGTTCGCCATGGGTAGTTCCACCGAGAACTCGGCCTACGGCCCGACCCGAAACCCATGGGACACCGACCGGGTGCCGGGCGGCTCCGGGGGCGGCAGCGCGGCCGCGCTGGCCGCATTACAGGCGCCGCTGGCGATCGGTTCCGACACCGGCGGGTCGATCCGGCAGCCCGCCGCGCTGACCGCGACCGTCGGGGTCAAGCCCACCTACGGCACGGTGTCCCGGTACGGCCTGGTCGCCTGCGCGTCCTCGCTGGACCAGGGCGGTCCCTGCGCGCGCACCGTGCTCGACACCGCGCTGCTGCACGCCGTGATCGCCGGCCACGACCACCGCGACTCCACCTCGATCGAGGCGCAGATCCCCGACATCGTCGCCGCGGCGATGGCCGGGGCGACCGGAGATCTCACGGGCGTCCGTGTCGGCGTGGTCAAGCAGCTGCGGTCCGGCGAGGGCTACCAGCCCGGTGTGCTGGCCTCGTTCAACGCCGCCGTCGAGCAGCTGGCCGCGCTGGGCGCCGAGGTCAGCGAGGTGGACTGCCCGCACCTGGACTACTCGCTGTCGGCCTACTACCTGATCCTGCCCTCGGAGGTGTCGAGCAACCTGGCCCGGTTCGACGCCATGCGCTACGGCCTGCGGGTCGGCGACGACGGCACCCACAGCGCCGAAGAGGTGATGGCCCTGAGCCGGGCGGCCGGGTTCGGTCCGGAAGTCAAGCGCCGCATCATCATCGGCACCTACGCGCTGTCCGCGGGCTATTACGACGCCTACTACAACCAGGCCCAGAAGGTGCGCACGCTGATCGCCCGCGACCTCGACGAGGCCTACGCCAAGGTCGACGTGCTGGTCTCCCCGGCAACCCCGACCACCGCCTTCCGGTTGGGCGAGAAGGTGGACGACCCGCTGGCGATGTACCTGTTCGACCTGTGCACGCTGCCGCTGAACCTGGCCGGTCACTGCGGCATGTCGGTGCCCTCCGGGCTCTCGCCGGACGACAACCTGCCGGTCGGTCTGCAGATCATGGCCCCGGCGCTGGCCGATGACCGGCTCTACCGGGTCGGCGCCGCGTACGAGGCCGCCCGCGGCCCGCTGCCCACCGCGCTCTGATTAGCTGTGGGCCATGTGCACCCGCGTGCTGTGGAACACCAATGACCTTGCCGTGCTCACCGGGCGCAGTATGGACTGGCCGGAGTCGACCGAACCGCTGATCGTGGCCTTCCCGGCGGGCCGCGACCGCAACGGCGTGTATCCGGCCGGCGTCGTCGAGGATGCCAACCCGGCACGCTGGACCAGCCGGTTCGCCAGCCTGGTCACCACGGTGTACGGCATGGGCACCGTCGACGGCTTCAACCGGGCCGGGCTGGCCGGGCACGCGCTCTACCTGGAAGCCACCGACTTCGGCCCCCGCGAACCGGCGAAACCCGCTGTCCACGCTGGCCTTTGGCTGCAATACCTGCTCGACCAGGCCGCCACCGTGGCCGAAGCGCTGGACCTGATGAACGGAATCGACGTCGTCGCGGTACATGCCCACGGCCACGACGCCAATCTCCACCTGGCCCTCGAGGATGCCGGTGGCGACTCGGCGATCATCGAGTTCGCCGCCGGCCAACCCGTCGTCCACCACGGCCGTCAGTTCACCCTGATGACCAACGACCCGACCTACGACGAGCAACTCGCGCTGCTGTCCCGTCAGGACTTCTCCCATCCCAGCCGCGACATGCCACTGCCCGGCAACGTCAACGCGGTGGACCGGTTCCAGCGGGCGGCGTACTACTCCGCGCTGCTACCCAAGCCGAACTCCGAACGTGAGGCCGTCGCCGGCGTGCTGGCCATCATGCGGAACGTGTCCGTCCCGTTCGGCGCGCCCTACGGCGCCTTCGGGGTGTACAACACCGAGTACCGCACCGTCACCGACCTGACCAATCAGGCCTACTTCTTCGAACTCACGACCAGCCCCAGCGTCATCTGGGTCCGGGTGGAGGGCCTGGATCTCACGCCGGGTTCCCCGACGCTGGTGCTCGACCCCTACGACGAGACGCTCGCCGGTGACGTCACCGACCGGTTCGCGGCTCGCGATATCCCCTTCTGAGCCTCGCGCCGCCACGGCAACCGGTTAGATATAGCCATGCGCATCGGAGTTCTCACCGGCGGCGGCGACTGCCCCGGCCTCAACGCCGTCATCCGCGCGGTCGTCCGGACCTGCGACGCCCGCTACGGCTCCTCGGTCGTCGGCTTCCTGGACGGCTGGCGCGGTCTGCTCGAGGACCGGCGGATCCAGCTGCACAACGACGACCGCAACGACCGGCTGCTGGCCAAGGGCGGCACCATGCTCGGCACCGCCCGCACCAACCCGGAGAAGCTGCGCGCCGGGCTCGCCGATATCAAGCAGACCTTGGAGGACAACGGGATCGACGTGCTGATCCCGATCGGCGGCGAGGGCACGCTGACCGCCGCGCACTGGCTCTCCGAGGAGGGCGTCCCGGTGGTGGGGGTGCCCAAGACCATCGACAACGACATCGACTGCACCGACGTGACTTTCGGCCACGACACCGCCCTGCAGATCGCCACCGAGGCCATCGACCGGCTGCACAGCACGGCCGAGTCGCACCAGCGGGTGATGCTGGTCGAGGTGATGGGCCGGCACGCCGGCTGGATCGCGCTCAACGCCGGGTTGTCCTCCGGGGCGCACATGACCCTCATCCCGGAGCAGCCCTATGACGTCGAAGAGGTGTGCCGGCTGGTCAAGCGGCGCTTCCAGCGCGGCGAGTCGCACTTCATCTGCGTGGTCGCCGAGGGCGCGAAACCCGCCGAGGGCACCATGCAACTGCGGCACGGCGGCACCGACGAGTTCGGCCACGAGAAGTTCACCGGGGTGGCCCAGCAGCTGGCCGTCGAGGTGGAGAAGCGGATCAAGAAGGAAGTCCGGGTCACCGTGCTCGGCCACGTCCAGCGCGGCGGCACCCCTACCGCCTACGACCGGGTGCTGGCCACCCGATTCGGCGTCAACGCAGCCGACGCCGCCCACGCCGGCGAGTTCGGCACCATGGTGTCGCTGCGCGGCCAGGACATCGGCCGGGTTCCGCTGGCCGACGCGGTGCGGCAACTCAAGCTGGTTCCGCAGAGCCGCTACGACGACGCGGCGGCGTTCTTCGGCTGACCCGCCCCCGCTGGTGACTACACCGGTTCGGGCAGGTGCTCGGGGTGCAGCATCTCGGCGTAGCGGCATGGCTCGGGAATCCCGAAACCGTCGACCAGCGCTTCGGCGTACGGGCGCAGGCTGCGGCAACGTTCGTTGATGCCGCGGGTGACCGCCTTGGCCCGTTCGGTGGACAGGAACCGGTGCTCGATGAACCACGCCTTGTCGTCCTCGATCACCGACAGGGCGTACAGGTCGCACACCATGCCCAGCACCCGGCGAGCCTCCTCGTCCGCACAGGCGTCGATGCCCGCGACGAACGCCTCCAGCACGATGCGGTCGACGTGGGCCTTCGCGGTGTGCAGGACGTGGTCCTGAACCGCGTTGAACGCGTCGAACGCCGACATCTCCTTCGACTTGCCCTGCAGCCGGCGGGCCACCGAGGACAGCAGGTACTGCTCGCGGTCCTCGAACATGGTCACCTGGGTGCCGCGGTTGAACAGGCTGCCCTCCTCCTCGTTGTCCTGCCGCGAGTCGAGGATGGTCTGCATGATGGCCTCGGCCGCAGTCCTTTTCAGTACCCGGTCGCCGGCGAAGTTGGCGGCGAACCGAACCCACTCCACCGGGCTCATACCGCGGATGTCGTCGGCGTAGGCGGTCAGCATCTCCTTGGCCACCAACTGGGTCAGGACGTGGTTGTCGCCCTCGAAGGTGGTGAATACATCGGTGTCGGCGCGCAGCGCGATCAGCCGGTTCTCGGCCAGGTAGCCCGCGCCGCCGCAGGCCTCCCGGGCCTCCTGGATCGCGGTGCTGGCATGCCAGGTGTTGGCGGCCTTCAGCCCGGCCGCCCGGGACTCCAACTCGAGCTGCTCCTCGGCGTCCGGGCTGTCGGCGCTCTGCAGGTCATGCAGCCGGGCGACCAGTTCGTTCTGCGCGAACTGCAGCGCATAGGAGCGGGCGACCAGGGGCAGCAGCCGGCGCTGATGCACCAGGTAGTCCATGATCACCACCTCACCCTCGTCGTCGGGGGCGCTGAACTGGCGGCGCTGCAGGCCGTAGCGCACCGCGATGTCCAGGGCCACCCGGGCCGCCGCGGCCGCGCTGCCACCGACGGTCACCCGGCCGCGGATCAGGGTGCCGAGCATGGTGAAGAACCGCCGGTTGGGGTTCTCGATAGGTGAGGAGTAGCCGCCGTCCGGGGCGACGTCGCCGTACTTGTTCAGGAGGTTCTCCCGCGGCACCCGCACCTGGTCGAACATGATCCGGCCGTTGTCCACCCCCGGCAGGCCGCCCTTGTAGTGGCAGTCGGAGGTGGTGACGCCGGGCAGGTCGCCACCGTCCTCGTCGCGGATCGGAACCACCAGGCAGTGCACCCCGTGACCTTCGCCCTCGGTGATCAGCTGCGCGAAAACCGCTGCCACCCGGGCGGTTTCGGCGGCACCGCCGATGTAGTCCTTGCGCGACGTCGGGGTGGGGGAGTGGATGACGAACTCCTGGGTCGCCGGGTCGTAGGTGGCGGTGGTCTCCAGGGACTGCACGTCGCTGCCGTGGCCGGTCTCGGTCATCGCGAAGCAGCCCAGCAGATCGAGGTCGATGATCCGCTGCACATAGGCCTTGTGGTGGCGTTCGGTGCCCAGGTTCTCGATGGCCCCGCCGAACAGACCCCACTGCACTCCGGCCTTGACCATCAGCGACAGGTCCGACATGGCCAGCATCTCGATCTGGGTGACCGCGGCGCCGACGTCGCCGTTGCCGCCGTGCTCCTTCTTGAAGCCGTCCTCGGCGGCGCCGTGGGCGGCCATGATCGCCAACTGCTCGGCGACCTTGGTGCGGGCGATGACGGTGTTGGGGGTGTAGTGCGGCCGGAAGACCTCGGTGGACAGCTCGGCACGCATCTTGTTCTTCACGTCGCGCCAACGACCGTCGAGCGCGTTTCGCAGGTGACCGGCAGTGTTTGTCATGCCTGTTAATAGCCCGCGGGTGTCCTGCGGAAACGCGATTGTGGCAAAGACAGGTAAGCCTTAATGAGTGTGAGCCGCCCGGGTCGCGTTGAATATCGCTCATGGCCATCCAGGACGGTGAACCGCTGCCCGCCGACGTGGATCTTCCCCACGTCATCGATCACACCCATGCCGATGTCACCGGGGGGTGGCTGCGGGCAGCGACATTCGGTGCGATGGACGGGCTGGTCTCCAACACCGCGCTGATCGCCGGTGTGGCGGCCGGTGCCGACGCGCACACCGTGGTGCTCTCCGGCGTCGCCGGCCTGCTGGCCGGCGCCTTCTCCATGGCCCTGGGCGAGTACACCTCGGTGACCACCGCCAACGAGCAGATCGACTCGGAGGTGCGGGCAGAACGCCGCGCTTTCGAGAACCAGCCGCACGCCGAAAAGCTCGAACTGGTGGCGATGCTGATGGACATGGGGCTCAGCGAGGAGACCGCCCGCAAGGCCACCGAGGAGATCCACCTGGACGAGGAGCGGGCCGTCCATTTCCACCTGGCTCAGGAACTGGGTGTCGACCCGCGGGAGAAGCCGTCGGCGATCGTCGCAGCGGTCTCGTCGTTCCTGATGTTCGCCATCGGCGCCGTGGTCCCGCTGCTGCCGTACCTGTTCGGCGTCGAGGCGCTGTGGCCGGGACTGCTGTGTGGCGCCGTCGGCCTGCTGATCGCCGGTGGCGTCGCGGCGGGCTTCACCCGGGGGTCGGTGTGGTTCGGCTCGGCGCGTCAACTCGCCTTCGGTGTCATCGCGATCGCCGCCACCTACTTCGTCGGCAGACTCGTCGGCACGGTGATCTGAGCCGATGATCCGCAGCGTCGGGCGCTTCGGGGCGGTCAAGGCGGCCGGTCTGGTGGCCTGGGAGCTGCGCTACGACCTGCTCGCGGTGCTGGTGGTCGCGGCGATCATGATCCCGATCCCGGACGCCATCCAGAGCGAATCGGTCGCCGTGCTGTCCGTGCTGGGCATCGCGGCGTCGATCTTCATCGGCTTCCGCAACAGCAACGCCTACAACCGGTGGTGGGAGGCCCGCACCCTATGGGGCGCGATCATCATCAACTGCCGTGCGCTGCACAACACGCTGTCTTCGGTCGACTCCGGTGCGGGCGACATGGCCTCCATCCTCGACCGGATGCGCCGGCGCCAGGTTCGGCACGCCTGGCAGCTGGCCGCCGAGATGCGGGGGATCGCACCACTGCCCGGTGTGGTGGAACTGACGCCCGAGGATCCCCCCGACACCGACGCCACCGACCTGATGGCGCGGCAGGGACGAGATGTAGAGAGCCTCGTCGCGCAGGGCGCGATCGACTACCAGGCGCGGGTGATGCTGATGTCGGTCAATACCGGTGTCGTGACCGCACAGAGCGGTCTGGAGCGAATCCGTAACCAGCCCGTACCGATTCAGTACGACATCTTCATCCGCTGTCTGGCGTGGCTGTTCGCCATCGTGGCGTTCAATCGGCTCGACTCCTCCAGCCACCACGTCGGGGGAATCGTGGTCGGGGTGCTACTGATGGCGTTGTTCGTCGTGGCC
This sequence comes from uncultured Mycobacterium sp., assembly GCA_964535335.1. GTDB lineage: Bacteria > Actinomycetota > Actinomycetes > Mycobacteriales > Mycobacteriaceae > Mycobacterium. The sequence goes on along the minus strand of CAZHUU010000048.1, from coordinate 4,503 downwards.
GAGCGAATCGGGCACGTCATCGAATTGCCCATGCGCAACAGCGTCTTCGACCTGCCGATGTACCGGTTCTGCAGTCTGATCACCGGCAACCTGCTCGGCGCAGGGCATTCGATGGCCCGCCCGCGCGAGCCGGATAGCGCCGTGGTGTGGATGTGACGGTGCGGTAGATGATTCGAAGCGTCGGTCCCACCGGACCGCTCAAAGTCGCCGGGGTGGTGGCCTTGCAGTTGCGGTACGACCTGCTGGCGGTCCTGGTCGTGGCGGCGGTGATGGTGAAACTGTCCGATGTCGTCAGCTTCGCCGGCGCGGCGGCCGTGGTCCCACTGCTCGGCGTGGTCGTCTCCATCTTCATCGGCTTCCGCAACAGCAGTGCCTACAACCGGTGGTGGGAGGCGCGCACGCAATGGGGATCGGTCGTCGCCAACTGCCGTGCGCTGAACAACGCACTGACGGCGGTGGACGACACCTCCGCGGCCATCGCCCCGACGCTGGAACGGATGCGCCGCCGCCAGGTTCGCCACGCCTGGCAGCTGGCCGCCGAGCTTCGCGGTGTTGCGGCGCGCGACGGAGTCGCCGAATTGACCCCGGAGGATCCCGCCGACGCGAGCGCCACCGTGCTGCTGAACCTGCAGGCCGCCGACACCCGAGACCTCGTGTTGGCCGACCTGATCGACAGGCAGGGCAGGGTGATCCTGACCAACCTCAACACCGCGCAGGCCGGGGCGGCCGGCGCGCTGGAACGCATTCGCCAGCAACCGATTCCGGCGTACTACGGCATCTTCGTGCGGGCGGTGGCGTGGTTCTTCGCGATCATGGTGTGTACCCGGCTGGACACCGGCGGTCACGACGGCTGGATCGGCATCGCGGTGGCGATCCTGGTGATGGCGTTGTTCGTCGTCGCCGAGCGGTTGGGCCACTTCATCGAGGCGCCGATGAGCAACACCGTGTTCGATCTGCCGATGGACCGGTTCTGCGCCACGATCACCAGAGACCTGCTGGGAACGGCGCATCCGCTGGCCCGTACGCAGGGCGACCGCGCGACGGTGTGGCGCTAGCTCACCGGCATTTGGCCACAACCGATTCCGCGAACCGCTCGATGGACGGGCGGAACCGTTCGACGTCGGTGCCGTCGTCGATACCGGGTTCGGCGGCCCAGGGTGCGCACATCACCGCGGTGATGCCGATGTCCTCGGCGCGCTTGTAGAGATCCGGTGACGGCCGCTCCAGCAGCGCCAGCATGATCTCGAAAGGTTCTTCGGCGCGGCTGTATTCGCGGCGCAGGGCCGTGAGCTTGTCGACATGGGCCAGTGCGCCGTCCCAGCTGTAGGCGGTGCCGATCCAGCCGTCGCACAACCGGGCCGCGCGGCGCAGCGCCGCCTCGGATTCCCCGCCGCACAGGATCGGAACCGGTTGCGGGGGATGGGGTTCGATCATCATCTCCGGCACCTGGTAGTGCCGGCCGTCCCAGGAGACCCAGCCGCCCCGCCACAGCGCCCGCAGCGCCGGGATCATCTCGTCCAGTCGCTTGCCGCGGTTGGAGAACTCCTGACCCAGCAGTTCGTATTCCTCACGCATCCAACCGATTCCGACACCCAGGGACACCCGGCCCTCGGACAGCGAGGCCGCGGTCGCCACCTGCTTGGCCACCTCCAGCAGCGGCCGGGCCGGCGCGATGTACACCGCGTTGGAGAACCGCAGCCTGCTCGTCACCGCGGCCATCGCGCCGATCAGCACCCAGCTGTCCGGCCACGGGGTCTCCGGCGCCCAGCCCGGCACACCGGACGGTGACGGGTACGGCGAGCGCAGCACCCGCGGATAGATCAGGTGGTCGGCGCAGATCATCCCGTCGTAGCCCGCCTCGTCGACCATCCTTGCCACCGCGGGGGCCTCGGCGGGTCGCTTCATGAACGGGGTGCCGCACCAGAACTGCATCGTCGTCCTCCGGTCCGGCCGTATGTCAGCTCTCGTTGCCGACCGTCACCGCGGTGGCCTGTTCGGTGATCTCGTCGACTTCATCATGGGGTGTGTCGATACCGCTCAGGTACCGGCTCGTCACGCCGAGCACCCCGGCCGCCGCCAGCACGGCCGTCGCCCCCACCCAGAACGGCAGATGGTTGCCGAACCGCTCACCGAGGAACCCGGCCAGCCAGGGCGCCATCGCCGCGCCGGCGAACCGGACGAAGCTGTAGGCCGCCGACGCGACGCCACGCTCCACGGGTTCCACTCCCGGGGTCGCTGCGCTCCTGCCCGCCGGAGCGGCCTTCATCACCGTCTCGGTGATCAGCGTGTTGTTGACGCCGATGAACAAGCCGGCCACCACCACGCACGCCGCCAGCACGCCCTTGTTCTCGGTGCAGATCGCCATCACGATGAGCACCGTCGACATGCACAGCAGGTTCACCAGCAGCGTCGGCACCGTGCCGAACCTGGCCTGCAACCGCGGCGCGGCCACCACCGAGGTGAACGCCAACGCCAGGCCCCAGCCGAAGAAGATCAGCCCGATCTGGTGTGCGTTCATGTCCAAGGGGAACGGCGTGAAGGCCAGCAGGGTGAAGAACCCGAAGTTGTACAGCAGCGCGGTGATCGCCACGCCGAGCAGGCCGCGGTGCCGCAGCGCGCGGAACGGGTCGCCCAGCGTGGTCGCGCGCTCGGGCCGCGGTGTTTCGGGCAGCAGCAGCGCGGTCACCACCAACGCCACCGCCATCAGCGCCGAGACGCCGAAGAACGGCCCGCGCCAGGAGATCGAGCCGAGCACGCCGCCGACGAGTGGGCCCACTGCGATGCCCAGGCCCAGCGCCGCTTCGTAGAGGATGACCGCCTGCGCCACCGAACCGCGGGCGGAACTGACGATGGTCGCCAGCGCGGTCGCGATGAACAGGGCATTGCCCAGGCCCCACAGGGCCCGCCAGCCGACGATGCCCAGCACGGTGTCGGACAGGCCGGCCAGGCCGGCGCCGGCGATGATGATGACCAGCCCCAGCAACAGGGTGCGTTTGGGCCCGATGCGGCTGGACACCACGCCGGTGATCAGCATGGCCACCCCCATCACGGCCATGTAGCTGGTGAACAGCAGCGACACCTGCGAGGGAGTCGCATTGAGGCTGTCGGCGATCGGCTTGAGGATGGGGTCGACGAGTCCGATGCCCATGAAGGCGACGACGGACGCAAAGGCAACGGCCCAAACGGCTTTCGGTTGGCGCCACATCAGTGGCCACTCCTAACGTGTCAGCGGTCGGCTATTCCGGCGAGCTGTCGAGATCCTCGAGCAGCCGGTGCAGCGCCCCGACGGCTGCCGACAGGGTGTCGCGGTCGTCGGCGGAGAGCCGCGCGATCCGCGGATCGATCACCGCCGCCCGGTCCGCCCGGACGCGCCCCAGGATCCGCTGTCCCTCCGGCGTGATGCGGATGCGCACCGCACGGGCGTCGTCGGGATCGGGGGTGCGCGCCACCAGCCCGGCGTCCTCGAGGCGACGGACCTGGGTGGTCATCGTCGGCTGCGAGCAGTGGTCGAGCTCGGCGAGGTCGGAGATGCGTGCCTCACCCTGGTCGTCGACGGTGCCCAGCAGCCGGGCCTGCGCCCACGGCAGCGGTAGCCGGATGCGCTGGGTGGCCAGCCGGTTCAGCTTGGCGACGACGGTGAGCAGCTCAGACCCCAAGGCGGTGGTCTGCGGGGGTGTGGAACCCATGCCCTCCATATTTACATAGAACATCTATGTTGTCAGATGCCGCGGCTGGTGGCTTTCCTCACAGCCGCGCTGCGGCGGCTGCCCCGCCGTTCCGGCTGGCAGAATCGTCTGATGACCGCGACGCGACCGGAGGCGCCGGAACGGCGGCCCCCGGGGTCGGCGGCATCGCGGCGTCCCGGCCGGGCCCTCAGCCCGGTTGAGTTGGCGCAGGCCGCCGTCATGGGCGCGCTGAGTGCGGCGCTGGCCGTCATCTCGATCATCGTGCCGTTCGCCGGCGGGGTGTCGCTTCTGGTCAGCGTCCCGATGGGCCTGCTGGCCTACCGCTATCGCCTGCGTGTCCTGCTCGCCGCCACCTTCGCGGCCTGCATGATCGCCTTCCCGATCGCCGGTATCGGCGGGTTCATGGTGGTGCTCAACTGCGCCTACGTCGGCGGCGCGACGGGCATCATCAAACGCCGCGGCCGCGGCACGCCCACGGTCATCGCGGTCGGGGTGGCCGCCGGGTTCGTCCTGGGCCTGTTCATCATCGGCGCGATGACCGTGCTGGAGCGGCTACGCACCGTCACCTTCGCGGCGATGACCGCCAACGTCGACGGCACGGTCCGGTTCATGTCGCTGTTCGAGCCGCTGCGTCCGGGCGCCGAGCAGGCCAAGAGCCTGTTCACCACGGCGCTGCACTACTGGCCGGTGCTGCTGATGATCTACGCGATCATCACGATCGTCATCGTCTCCCTGATCGGGTGGTGGGCGCTGTCGCGGGTGCTGGACCGGCTGCGCGGCATCCCCGACGTCCACAAACTGGAGCCACCGGTCGACG
>CAZHUU010000047.1:16166-31452 GCA_964535335.1 uncultured Mycobacterium sp. | reverse complement strand
TGTTCATCACCATCGCCTGCGGCGCGTTGTCCGGCTTCCACTCGCTGATCTCCTCTGGCACCACGCCGAAGCTGTTGGAGAAGGAAAGCCAGATGCGGCTGATCGGCTACGGGGGCATGCTCACCGAGTCGTTCGTGGCCATCACCGCCCTGGTCACCGCCGCCATCCTCAACCAGCACCTGTACTTCGCGATCAACGCCCCGTCGGCGGCCACCGGCGCGACGGCCGACACCGCTGCGGCCTACGTGAACAAGCTCGGCCTGTCCGGTCCGCCGATCACCGGGGGCGAGATCACCGCGGCCGCCCACAGCGTCGGGGAGGAGACCATCGTGTCCCGCACCGGCGGCGCGCCGACCCTGGCGTTCGGCATGTCCGAGGTGTTGAGCAAGGTGTTCGGGGGCACCGCCGCGACGGCCGCCACCTACGTCCACGGCCTGGGGCTGTCCGGGCCGCCGGCCACCGCGCAGCACATCGCCGATGCCGCGGCCAGCGTGGAGGAGAAATCCATCGTGTCCCGCACCGGTGGAGCGCCGACGCTGGCGTTCGGAATGTCCGAAGTGCTCTCGACCGCCTTCGGGGGCGCAGCGCTGAAGGCCTTCTGGTACCACTTCGCGATCATGTTCGAGGCGCTGTTCATCCTCACCACGGTCGACGCCGGCACCCGGGTGGCCCGGTTCATGCTGTCGGACGGTCTGGCCAACCTCGGCGGTCCGCTGCGCAGGCTGCACAACCCGAGTTGGCGGTTGGGCGCCTGGATCTGCAGCATCATCGTGGTCGCCGCTTGGGGCAGCATCCTGCTGATGGGTGTCACCGACCCGCTGGGCGGAATCAACACCCTGTTCCCGCTGTTCGGCATCGCCAACCAGCTGCTCGCGGCGATCGCACTCACCGTCGTCACCGTCGTGGTGATCAAGAAGGGCCTGCTGAAATGGGCCTGGATTCCCGGTGTTCCGCTGCTGTGGGACCTGATCGTCACCCTGACCGCGTCGTGGCAGAAGATCTTCTCCGGCGATCCCAAGCTCGGCTACTGGACGCAACACTTCCAGTACCGCAACGCCCAGGAGGCGGGCAAGACCGCGTTCGGCTCGGCGAAGAACCCCGAGCAGCTCAGTGCGGTCATCCGCAACACCTTCATCCAGGGCACGCTGTCGATCGTGTTCGCGCTGCTGGTGATCGTGGTGGTGACCGCGGCGCTCGTCGTTGCGCTGCGGGCGATCCGCGGCGCCGGCCGCCCGCCGGCCGAAGAGGTCTCCGTACCGTCGAAGATCTTCGCCCCGTCCGGTCTGATCGCCACCGCCGCCGAGAAGGAGGTGCAGAAGCAATGGGACGTCCTGGAGCCGTCGCGCGGCAGATCCGTTGGTACGTCGGCACATTGATGGGTGACACCCACTACCGCCGTTACCTGGAGCACCGCGCCCGCACGCATCCCGGTGAGCCGGTGCTCAGCGAGCGCGACTATTGGAAGATGCGCCACCACAACACCGAGGTCAGCCCCAGCCCGCGCTGCTGTTGATCGCTCTTGTCGGACGCCTCGGTTATACTCGAACGTATGTTCGATACCCTCGACGAGTCGGAATTGCTCGACGTCATGCGCGGCGCCCAGCGCCGGGAGCGGGTGGCCATCGCCGAGCGGCTGCTGGCGGCTGGGCGGCTGTGCCAGCTCCGCATCCGGCTCTCCCACACCGACAACCGCGAGCAGTGGTGCATCGACAACTGGGAGGCGGTGGCCGCCGAGGTCGGTGCCGAACTCGGCATCAGCCGCGGCCGGGCATCCTCGCAGATGAACTACGGCATCGAACTGCTCGAACGGCTGCCGCGGCTGGCCGCGGTGTTCGCCGCCGGCGAGGTCGATTTCCGCGTCATCGTCGCGGCAGTGTTCCGCACCGGCCTGATCACCGACCCCGACATCATGGCGGCCGTCGACCAGCGGCTGGCCCGCAACGCCCCGGGGTGGAATCGGTTGTCGCGGGACAAGATCGCCGAGATCGTGGACTGGTATATCCGCGCGGTCGATCCCGATGCCGTGCGCGCCGAGCGGTCTGCCGATACGGATCGCCACGTGGAGGTGGGCCCGTCCCGCCATGGGCTGGCCGAGTTCTGGGGTTCGGTCCGCGCGCCGGACGCCGCGGTCCTGGATCGTCGGCTCGACGAGTTGGCTGCCATGGTGTGCCCGGATGACCCGCGCACCGCACGGCAACGCCGTGCCGACGCCCTGGGAGCGCTGGCGGCCGGGTCGCCGGCGTTGGCCTGTGCCTGCGGTTCGGAGCGCTGCCCGGTGCGGGCGGACAGCGGCACCACCACCGGCCAGATCGTCATCCACCTGGTGGCCGAGGCCCGGACCGTGACTGGTGACGGCTCCCAGCCCGGTCTGCTTCCCGGTTACGGCGCGGTGCCGCCCGACCGGGTGCGAGACCTGGCGATCCGGGCCAGGCTGCGGCCGGTCGCCGGCGGTGCACAACTGCGCGCGGAGCCGCACTACCGGCCGTCGGCGGCGCTGGCCGACTTCATCCGTTGCCGCGATCTGACCTGCCGGTTCCCCGGCTGCGACCGGCCGGCCGAAATCGCGGACATCGATCACACCGTGCCCTATCCGCTCGGGCCCACCCATCCGTCGAACCTGAAGCTGCTGTGCCGTGCTCATCATCTGGTCAAGACGTTCTACGCCGGGTCCGATGGCTGGTCCGACAAGCAGCTGCCCGACGGCCGGGTGATCTGGACCTCCCCGACCGGCCGCACGTACACCACCAAACCCGCTGGGGCGCTGTTCTTTCCGCAGTTCGCCGTCCCGACCGAGACGTTGATCCTGCCCGGGCCCTTACTCGCGGCACCGCCCTCGGGACCGCAGCGCGGGGTGATGATGCCGACGCGCCGCCGTACCCGAGCCCAGGACCGGGTCACCCGGATCAGCTGGGAGCGGGGACGCAACCGGGCTAAAGCCGCCGCCGACCCGCCGCCCTTCTAATCCAGCACCGCGTCCTAATCCAGCACCGCGTCGCAGAACTCGCGGGTCGCGGCGACCAGCCGCGCGTTGGGCTCGTCGACGTCCTCGACCCAGGCCGCGGCGGCCACCGGGCTGCGCCCACCCTCGACGTGCCGCCGGACCAACCGCTCGCGCCGGACCGCGGGCGGGCAGTCGACGTAGTACAGCCGGTCGAGCAGCCCGCGTACCGGTGCCCACTCGCCGCCGGGCAGCGCCAGGTAATTGCCCTCGGTGAGCACCAGCCGGGCATCGGCGGCAACGACATGCCCGGCGGCCACCGGTTCGTCCAGTACGCGGTCGAAGTCGGGCACATAGACGTCGCGCTGCCGGTAGTCCGCCACCACCCGCCGCAGGGTCGCCACGTAGCCGGCGGCGTCGAAGGTGTCGACCGCGCCCTTGCGCTCGCGCCTGCCGAGCCGGTCCAGCTGCGCATTGGACAGGTGAAAGCCGTCCATCGGCAGGTAGCAGCCCGGCTCCAATCCGGACAGCACCGCCCGCGCCAGCGTCGACTTGCCCGCGCCCGGTGGCCCGGTGATCCCGACGACAAGCCGCCCGCTGCCCCTGCCGAGCAGCTCGGTCAGCTCGGACGTCACCAATTCCGCTGCCGTCATGGGGTTTCGCCGCCGTAACTGATGGCTAACCGCCTCCGATAACTCTGATGGGTCGGGGCCCGACCAGTAGTGAGACATTCGATGAACGCAATTCGCAACATACTGGCCCTCGTCGCGGCGATCTTCCTGCCCGGCCTCGGCCTCATCGCCCTACCCCCGGCGGCGAGCGCCGCGCAGGTGGAGGTCCTCAGCGTCCCCTCCCCCTCGATGGGCCGCACCATCACGGTCCAGTTCCAGGGCGGCGGCCCCAAGGCCGTCTACCTCCTCGACGGGCTGCGCGCCCAGGACGACCGCAACGGCTGGGACATCAACACCGGCGCGTTCTCCTGGTTCGACGGTTCGGGGGTGTCGGTGGTCATGCCGGTGGGCGGTGAGTCCAGCTTCTACACCGACTGGTACCGCACCGCGGTGGGCAACGGCACCACCCAGACCTACAAGTGGGAGACATTCCTGACCTCGGAACTGCCGGCCTGGCTGTCGGCCAACAAGGGCATCAGCCCCAACGGCAACGCGGTGGTCGGTTTGTCGATGTCGGGCAGTTCGGCGCTGATCCTGGCCGCCTACCATCCGGGGCAGTTCGCCTACGCCGGGTCGCTGTCCGGCTTCCTGAACCTGTCGGCCGACTACTGGCCGGTGCTGGTCTCGGTGGCCATGGCCGACGCCGGCGGCTTCAACGCCTTGGACATGTGGGGTCCGTTCGGCGGTCCGGCGTGGCAGCGCAACGACCCGACCGTGCAGGTGGGCCGACTGGTGTCCAACGGAACCCGGATCTGGGTCTACAGCGGCAACGGCAACCCGACCGACCTGGACGCCGGCCTGGGCAACGCGCAGATCCCCGCGCAGTTCCTCGAGGGGATGACCACCCGCAGCAACCAGCTGTTCCAGCAGCGCTACCAATCGGCGGGCGGACGCAACGGCGTCTTCAACTTCACGCCGAACGGCACCCACAGCTGGGGTTACTGGGGGGCGCAACTGCAGGCGATGAAGCCGGACATCCAGCGGGTGCTGGGCGCCTCGCCCACCACCTGACGCCGGAGAACGAAAGGCTCGGTCCCTTGTTCAGGGACCGAGCCTCTCCGGTGTCACGTCTGGTATCCGCGGTGGGATTCGAAGGTTCTGTTCCACGATCCGCGCGCGGTCAAACCCGATCTCGCACGCTCGGTTCGCAGGCGCTAGCGTCTGGCCTGAGAACGGCCGTACGCAGATAGGGGACGTGCATGGATCTGGCCTGGTCGCCGGCGGACCTGGAGTTCCGCGACGAGGTGCGGGACTTCCTCGACAAGAACCTGACCGACGATCTGCGCCGAGCCGGCCGGTTGATGACCAGTGTGTACGCCGACCACGAGGCCAGCATGGCCTGGCAGGCCATCCTGCACGAGCGGGGCTGGGCGGCCCCGGCCTGGCCGGTGGAGTACGGCGGCTGCGACTGGACGCTCACCCAGCACTACATCTTCAGCCGCGAGTCCACCCTGGCCGGCGCGCCGGCGCTGTCGCCGATGGGCATCCGGATGGTGGCGCACGCGATCATCGCCTTCGGCACCCCGGAGCAGAAGGACTACTTCCTGCCGCGCATCCTGACCGGCGAGGTGTTCTTCTGCCAGGGCTACTCGGAGCCCGAGGCCGGCTCGGACCTGGCGGCTCTGTCGATGGCGGCCGTGGACGACGGGGATCACCTCGTCTGCACCGGATCGAAGATCTGGACCACGCACGCCGGTGAGGCGAACTGGATCTTCGCACTGGTGCGGACCTCACGCGGGGACCGCAGACAGCAGGGCATCACCTTCGTGCTGATCGACATGGCCACCCCGGGCATCGAGATCCGCCCGCTGGTGATGACGTCCGGCGAGAAGATTCAGAACCAGATCTTCTTCGACGCCGTGCGGGTGCCCAAGAGCAACGTGATCGGTCGTATCGACGACGGCTGGACGGTGGCCAAGTACCTGCTGGAGTTCGAACGCGGCGGTGGGGCCACCGCGCCGGCGCTGCAGGTGATGGCCGAGTCGGTCGCCGCCCACGCCGCCGAGCAACCCGGACCCGGCGGCGGATCGCTGATCGACGATGCCGCGTTCGCCGCCAAGCTGGCCGACGTCCGGATCCGCACCGAGGTGCTGGAAATCCTCGAGTACCGGGTGCTGACCACGGTGGCCGAGGGCGGTAACCCCGGTGCGGCGTCGTCGATGCTGAAAATCCTGTCGACCGAACTGAGCCAGGCGATCACCGAACTCGCGCTGGAGGCGGCCGGCCCGCGCGGACGGGTCTACCAGCCCCACGTCACCCGGCCCGGCGGCCGGATATCGGACTTCGAACCGCCGCCCGACGGCTACCTGTCCGGCGACCCCTGGCAGGCGGTGGCGCCGCTGCGCTACTTCAACGACCGGGCCGGCTCGATCTACGCGGGCAGCAACGAGATTCAGCGCAACATCCTGGCCAAAGCGACCCTGGGACTCTGAATGGACTTCAACCTCAGCAAGGAACAGGAACTGCTGCGCGACGGTCTGGGCAGGTTCCTCACCACCCGCTACGACCTGGAGACGAGCCGCACGGCGGCGAAGGTCGGCGCGGGCTGGCAGCCCGAGATGTGGCGCGGCTTCGCCGACGAACTCGGGATCCTGGGCGCCACGCTGCCGGAGTCGGTCGGCGGAATGGGCGGCGGCCCAGTCGAACTCATGGTGATCGCCGAGGAACTCGGCCGCGCTCTGGTGATCGAGCCGTTCGTCGACACCGTCGTGGTCGCAGGGGGTCTGCTGCAACGGGCCGGCGGCCCGGCCGCCGACCCCGTGCTGGAGCGGATCGCCGCGGGCACCGCCGTGGTGTCGCTGGCCGACACCGATGCCGAGGGCCCGACCGTCGCGCTGCGCGACGGTGACGGCTGGGTGCTCAACGGCGTCAAAGCGGTGGTTCCCGATGCACCGCTGGCCACCCACCTGCTGATCACCGCGAACATCGCGACCAATGCTGCTGCGCCACAAGATGTTGCGCTGTTCCTCACCGAGTTCGATCCCGCCGCCCCGCCCGCCGGTGTCACCGTGCACGGCTATCGCACCATCGACGACCGGCGGGCCGCCGACCTCGTCCTGCAGGACCTGCGGCTGCCCACGTCCGCGCTGCTCACCGATGATGCGGGCGCGTCGCTGGAGCGGGCCCGCGACGAGGGAGCGGCAGCGGTCTGCGCCGAAGCCGTCGGGGCGATGCGCAAGGTACTCGCCGACACCGTGGAGTACTGCAAGCAGCGCCAGCAATTCGGCCAGCCGATCGGCGGTTTCCAGGTGTTGCAGCACCGGATGGTCGACATGTACATGGAGCTCGAGCAGGCGGTCTCCGCGGCGTATCTCGCTTTCCTGAAGCTCGACGGCGAACCGGCGGTCCGGGCCCGGGCGGTGTCGGCGGCCAAGGCCACCATCGGCCGGGCGGCGCGGTTCATCGGTCAGAACGCGGTGCAACTGCACGGCGGTATGGGGATGACCGAGGAACTGGCCATCGGCCACTACTTCAAACGGCTCACCGCGCTGCAGTACGAGTTCGGCTCGACCGACCAGCATCGCACCCGCTATGCCGCGCTGACGCGGCCCTAGGTTTTCCCCACCCACCGGACTACGGTCAGGGAGGCGAGGACTGGGAGAGGTTGCATTCGTGTCCGCGCAAGGCGACGACCGGATGCAACCACGATGTTAAGCAGACAGCAACGGGTCCTTAGTCGCCGCACCCGCCGGTGTCAGAAATGCGTCATCTGCGTCGCCCTGACAGGCCTCGGCGCAGACGGTTGACTGGACGCATCACCGTCGAGGGAAGGAATGACGTCATGCTGGGGAAGATCGCCGGGGTGCTGGGGCAGGTCGCCGAGGCCGGCGGCACGATCGTCGGGATCCGCGTCGGCACCGAGGAGCCGGACTTCACCGTGGAACGCAAGATCGGCAACGTCGAGATCCGTCGGTACGGCCCGCGGATCGCAGCGGAGACCAGCATCGCCGCCGACGAGGACGCCGCCCGCAACGAGGGCTTTCGCCGGCTGGCCCGCTACATCTTCGGCGGCAACCAGAGCAAGACCAAGATCGCGATGACCGCACCGGTCGCCCAGCAGCCGAACGAGAAGATCGCGATGACGGCGCCGGTCGTCACCGAACGCGGACCCGGCGGCGAATGGGTGATCCGCTTCTTCATGCCGTCGAAGTACACGCTGGACTCGCTGCCCACCCCGAACGAGGACGTCGTGCGACTGGTGCCGGTGCCCGCCGAGACGGTCGCGGTGCTGCGCTACTCCGGTCTGATCAGCACCGCCTCGACCGAATCGCACGCCCGTGAACTGCTCGACACGTTATGCGACAACGGTATCGAACCCGTGGGTGAACCGTTCTCCTGGTTCTACGATCCACCGTGGACGGTTCCCTTCCTGCGCCGTAACGAGGTGGCGGTGGCCATCGCCTCCCCGGCGTGATTAGGTGATGCATGGCCAAACCGCCGACGGACGGTGACCTGACTCCGCACTTCGAGGACATTCAGGCCCACTACGACATCTCCGACGACTTCTACCGGCTCTTCCTGGATCCGACCCAGACCTACAGCTGCGCGTATTTCGAGCGCGACGACATGACCCTGGAAGAGGCACAGCTCGCCAAGATCGATCTGGCGCTGGGCAAGCTGGGCCTGCAGCCGGGGATGACCCTGCTCGACATCGGCTGCGGCTGGGGCGCCACCATGATGCGCGCGGTCGAGCGTTACGACGTCAATGTCATCGGCCTGACCCTGAGCCGCAACCAGGCCGCCCACGTCCAACAGCTGCTGGACTCCTCGCCCAGCCCACGCTCCAAGCGGGTGCTGCTCGAGGGCTGGGAGAAGTTCGACGAACCCGTCGACCGCATCGTCTCGATCGGCGCTTTCGAGCATTTCGGCTTCGAGCGCTACACCCGATTCTTCGACATGGCCTTCACCGCGCTGCCGACCGACGGCGTGATGCTGCTGCACACCATCACCGGTCTGCATCCGAAACAGATGATCGAACGCGGCCTGCCGCTGTCGTTCGAGTTCGCCCGGTTCGCGAAGTTCATCGTCACCGAAATCTTCCCGGGCGGTCGGCTGCCGTCGATCCCGATGGTCGAGGATCACGCCGTCGCGGCCGGCTTCGAGGTGGCCCGCGTGCAGTCCCTGCAACTCCACTACGCGCGCACCCTGGACCTGTGGGCGGAGGCGCTGGAATCCCACCGCGACGAGGCGATCGGGATCCAGTCCCAAGAGGTCTACGACCGGTACATGAAGTACCTCACCGGCTGCTCGAAGATGTTCCGCGTCGGTTATATCGACGTCGACCAATTCACCCTGGTCAAGCCGTAGCCCCCGGGGCGCTACGGCGTTGCGGGAGCCGGCTCGGCGACCGGCGCCGGGGCCGGTTCGGCCACCGACGACCCCACCGGTCCGGTCGGGGTCGGCGACATCCCCGGCGGGGTGCTGGTCGAACTCATCGGGCGCTGCGCCAGCAGCAGTAGTGCGTCGCTCGGTTTGACGTCCTGGGTGCGGATCGCATGCAGCAGGTCACGTAGGTAGCCGAGGCCGCGGCTCTGCTGTTCCGGGGTGTCGGTGGTGCCCGGCGGAAGGTTCTGCGGGCTGGTCAGATGGGGCACGCCCGACGGGGGCGCCGCGACCACGTCACCGCCGGCCGCCGCCGGGGTCGAGGACGCCACCGGGCTCACGGACGCCACCGGGGCCACCGGTACCGAGGAGCCGGGATCGGCAGGTGCGGCGGTATCGGCCGGGTCGGCCAGTGCGGCGGGCGCCGTCATGACCGCAACCGAGACCCCGAGCGCCGCCAGCCCCATGGTGCTGATCTTCACCATCGTGTCCTCCGCAGATCGTGCCAAGTGAACACCCGTTACCGGTCATTCACACCACACACCGGATTCGTTACACCAGTCACTCCTGTCACCGCCGTTTCGAGCGGTGTGCGGACAGGCTAACGGTCCCGGTTTGAATCCGGGGCGCTCTCCGTGTAAATACTGTGTTGCCCGCAGAACCTGGGATACCGAGGGTTCTGGCCTGCCCGGGAAAATCCCGCGAACCCTCCAAAACCCCCGGCCATGCGGCCCGTGCATAGTCATGATCCCGGACGAGAGGTATCGATGAACGTTCCGGCCGGGCCCACCCCGGGGGTCGGTGCGCGGGAGCAGCATGTCGGCTGGTTCCGGTTCTACTTCGACGACGAGCGCTGGGAGTGGTCGCCGGAGGTCGAGGCCATGCACGGCTACGCCCCCGGCAGCGTCACCCCGACCACCGAGCTGGTGCTGTCCCACAAGCATCCCGACGATTACCAGCACGTCGCGGCCACCCTCGACGAGGTGCGCAGGCACCATCAGGCGTTCAGCACCCGACACCGGATCATCGACACCGCCGGGCGCATTCACCACGTCCTGGTGGTTGCCGACACGGTCGTCGACCATGCCGGCGAGGTGGTCGGAACCCACGGGTTCTACGTCGACGTGTCCCCCACCGAAGACCACCGCCGCGAGGAGTTGACCGCGACGATCGCCGAGATCGCCGAGAACCGCGCCACCATCGAACAGGCCAAGGGCATGCTGATGGTCGTCTACGGCATCGACGCCGACGCGGCCTTCGACCTGCTGCGCTGGCGCTCCCAGGAGGGCAACGTCAAGCTGCGGGTGCTCGCCGAGCGCGTCGTGGCCGACTTCCTGCACCTCACCCAGGCCGAACAGTCGCCGGGCCGGTCGGCCTATGACAACCTGCTGCTGACCGCCGACCAGCGCATCAGTGAGGCCGGTCCGCTCAGCTGATCTAGGCTGCCCCGATGGCGATGCTGCGCGCCCGGCCGCTGCTGTGGTTCTTCGTCCTGGCCTATGCGGTGAGCTGGCTGTTGTGGATACCGCTGGTGCTGGGCGGAGTGCCTGCGTTCTCCGCGACCACCCACACCCCGTCGCTGTACACCCTGCCGGGGATCGCGCTGGGCGTCACCGGAACGGCGTTCTTCATGACCGCGGTCACCGACGGCCGGGCCGGGGTGCGCGAACTGCTGCGGCGGCTGGTGCGCTGGCGGGTCGGGCTGCGCTGGTACCTCGTCGCGGTGTTGCTCATCCCGCTGGGCCAGGTGTTGGTCACCGCGGCCGTGGTGGACCCCGGCACGCTGCGGGCGTTGACCCCGGCGGCACTGGTGGCCTATCCCGGCGCGTATGTGGCGCACTTCTTCTTCGGTCCGCTGTTCGAGGAGTCCGGCTGGCGTGGGTTCGCGCTGCCGCGCATGCAGAAGCGGTTCGGCCCGATGCGGGCCACCCTGCTGCTCGGGCTGCTGTGGAGCGGGTGGCACTTCTTCCTGTACGTGCCGGCCTGGTTCGCCGGCGGTGCCGCCACCGGTGTCGTCGGCCTCGGACTGTTCATCGTGTTCACCACCGGGCTCACCGTCATCTTCACCTGGCTCTCCAACAACACCAGGGCCAGCCTGCTGCTGGCGATCCTGCTGCACGGCTCGGTCGACGGCACCGCGACCTACCTTCAGGTGCTGGCCGATCGCGGCGTCATCTCAGCCGACGCCGCCTCGTTCAGCGTCGAGTTCGGCGCGCTGCTCGTGGCGGTGCTGACGGCATTGGTGCTGATCGCGCTGACCCGCGGGCGCCTCGGCTACCGGGCGGGGAGAATGCCCGTATGCGAGTGATGCGTGCCGCGGCGGTGCTGTTCACGGTGGCGGCCGCGCCGGCGGCACACGCCACGCCGGACGGCGGGGTGCCGCCGGTGAGCCCCGCGGCCGCGGCCGCGGGGCTCCTCGGCGTGCGGAGCGTCGTACCCGACGCCGTCATCGACCTGCGCTACGCCACGGCGAACAACTTCGTCGGGGTGCCCCTGTATCCCGCCGGCGCCCGCTGCCTGGTGCACGAGTCGATGGCGCCCGGACTCACCGCGGCCGCCGCGGCGCTGCGGGCGCAGGGCGACCGCTTGGTGTTCTGGGACTGCTATCGCCCGCACGAGGTCCAGGTGCGGATGTTCGAGGCGGCACCCAACCCGGCCTGGGTGGCCAAGCCCGGTCCGTACGCGCGCAGCCATGAGGCCGGCCGATCGGTGGATGTGACGATCGTCGACGCCACCGGGCACCTCGTCGACATGGGCACCGACTTCGACGACTTCTCGGCCCGAGCGACCGCATACGCCACCGACGGCGTCAGCGCGGCGGCGCAGGCGAACCGGGCCCGGCTGCGGGCCGCGATGAGCGCGGGCGGCCTGGCCGTCTACTCCGGCGAGTGGTGGCATTTCGACGGGCCCGGTGCCGGTGTCCAGCGGCCCATCCTCGACGTGCCGGTCGACTGAACCCGGTCTGAACCCTGGGCAATACCCGGCACCGGTCGTCGGCCCCGCCTAGTGTGAGGCACTTGGATCTCAACACCGTCACCAAGGTCATCCGCCGGCCGTCCGAGCGACCGGGCGCCGACTGGCGCCCCGACGACGCCTGGCTGGCGGGCGGAACCTGGTTGTTCTCCGAACCGCAGACCCACCTGCGCCGCCTCGTCGACCTGACCGCGCTCGGCTGGACTCCGCTGCGTGCCGACGACGCGGGCCTGGAGATCGGCGCCACCTGCACCATCAGCCGGCTGTACGGCTTTGCGCCACCATCGGATTGGCCTGCGGCGGAGTTGATCCGGACCAGCTGTGAGGCGTTCCTGGCGTCGTTCAAGGTGTGGAACGCCGCCACGGTGGGCGGCAACATCTGCATGGCACTGCCCGCCGGGCCGATGATCACGCTGACGGTGGCGCTGCAGGCCGGCTATCGGCTGTGGGCCACCGACGGCTCGGAACGGGTGCTGCCCGCCGACCAGTTCGTCGTCGGCAACAACCGAAACGTGCTGCAGCCCGGGGAACTGCTGCGCAGCGTGCACATCCCCGCCGCGGCGTTGCGCAGGCAGCACGCGCATCGGCACTTCTGCCTGACCAAGCTCGGCCGGTCGACGATCTTCGTGATCGGTACCCGGGACCGAGACACCGGTGAAGTGCTGCTCACCCTCACGGCGGCCACCACCCATCCGGTCTGCCTGAGTTTCGATGCCCTCCCGGATGCCGGGGAATTGGCCGAGCGGATCGCCGCGATCGACGAGACCGTGTGGTTCGACGATGCCAACGGCTCACCGGCGCATCGCAGGCATCTGGCCGGACACTTCGCCGAGGAGATCCGCGTCGAACTCGCCGACGGGTCGCCCCGGTGACCTACATCGTCAACGGGCAACCGTTCGAGCAGGAGCCACAGCCGGGACAGTGCCTGCGGACGTTCGTGCGCTCGCTGGGCTGGCACGGCGTCAAGAAGGGTTGCGACGCAGGCGATTGCGGCGCCTGCACGGTGTGGCTGGACGGCGAGCCGGTACACAGCTGCATCACACCGGCGTTCCGCGCCGAGGACAGGCCGGTGACCACGGTCGAGGGTCTGGGCAGCGCCGAGGATCTGCACCCCGTACAGCGCGGGTTCCGCGACGCGCCGGGCTTCCAGTGCGGGTTCTGCACCGCGGGCATGATCATGACCTGCGCCGGCCTCACCGACGAGCAGAAGGCCGACCTGCCGCGGGCACTGAAGGGCAACCTGTGCCGCTGCACGGGCTACCGCGCCATCGAGGACGCGGTGAACGGCGTCACCGGAACGCAGACCGCGCTGCCCGGGCAGGCGGTCGGCACCAGCATCGCCCCACCCGCGGCAGCCGACATCGTCACGGGGCGGGCCGAGTTCACGATGGACGTGCAGATGCCGGGCATGCTGCACCTCAAACTGGTGCACTCCCCGCACGCCCACGCCCGCATCGTGTCCATCGACAAGAGCGCCGCACTGGCCGTCCCCGGCGTGCACCGCGTCTACACCTGGGAGGATGTGCCGCGCAAGCGGTTCAACACCGCGCTGCACACCGACCACCTCGTCGACCCGGACGACACCTACCTGCTCGACAACGTCGCGCGCTTCGTCGGGCAGCGGATGGCCGCGGTTCTCGCCGACACCGTCGCCGCCGCCGAGGAGGGGTGCCGGCGGCTGGTCATCGAGTACGAGGTCCTGCCCGCGGTGTTCGACCCCGAGCAGGCCATGCAGCCCGGGGCACCCGCGTTGCACGGCTTCGACGACCCCTTCCTGCTCGATCCGGAACGCAACATCCTGCTGGAGCTGCACGGCGAGATCGGCGACACCGCAGCGGGATTCGCCCAGGCGGACGTGATCCACGAGGGCACCTACCACACCCCCCGGGTGCAGCACGCCCATCTGGAGACGCACGGTTCCATCGCCTGGGTGCAGGACGGCCGGCTGCACGTACGCACCAGTTCCCAGTCGCCGTCGATCGCGAAAGTGAAGCTGGCGCACCTGTTCAGCCTGCGACCCGACCAGTTGCGGGTGTTCTGTAAACGCGTCGGCGGCGGCTTCGGCGGTAAGCAGGAGATGATCACCGAGGACCTGGCCGCACTGGCCGCGCTGGACTCCGGTGGCCGCCCGGTTTGCCTGGAATACACCCGCACCGAGGAGTTCACCACCGCCTCCCCGCGGCATCCGATGACGATCACCGTCAAGCTGGGCGCCAAGGCCGACGGCACGCTCACCGCGGTGCAGTTCCACAACATCTCCAACACCGGCGCATACGGCAACCACGGTGGTGAGACCCTGTTCGCCGCGAGTGCGGCGGTGGCGATCTACCGCTGCCCCAACAAGAAGTTCGACGCCTACGCGGTCTACACCAACACCGTGCCCAGCGGGGCGCTGCGCGGGTACGGGATGACCCAGCCCGCGTTCGCCGTGGAGTCCGCGATCGACGAACTTGCGGTCGCCCTCGGCATGGATGCACTGGAGTTGCGCCGCCGCAACATCGTTCGGCCCGGTGACGCGCTGCTGGCGACCGGCGAGCACCCCGACGACGTCTCCTTCACCGAGGACACCCTGGCGCGCTGCATCGACCTGGTCGACCGGGCACTGCGCGAGCACACTCACGACGACCTCGGCGGGGACTGGCTGATCGGCTCCGGCGCGGCCAGCTCGATCCACGAGACCGCGCCACCGACCGAGCACATCTCCGAGGCGTGGGCCACTCTCTGCGATGACGGCGTCTACGAGATCGCCGTCGGCACAGTGGAATTCGGGGAGGGTACCTCGACCGCCCACGTCCAGCTCGCGGCATCGGTGTTGTTCACCACCCCCGAGCGGGTTCGCCTCGTCCAATCCGACACCGACCGAACCGGTTTCGATACCGGCGCCTTCGCCAGCGCCGGCTTGTTCGTCGCCGGCAACGCGGTGCTGCGGGCGGCCACCGCGCTGCGCGACCGGATGCTGCTACTGGCAGCCGACCACACCGGCGTCGATCGCGGGTCGTGCTTCCTTGCCGACGACACCGTGGTCTGCGGCGGTAAACGAATCCCGGTGGCGGAGTTGACCGCAGTCGCCGCCGCCCGCGGGATGCGGCTGACGGAGGCCCGCAAGGCCTACGGCTCCCCGCGCAGCCTCAGCTGCAACACCCAGGGCATGCGGGTCGCGGTGCACCGGGTCACCGGTGAGATCCGGATCCTCTACAGCGTGCAGGCCCTCGACCCGGGGGTGGTGATCAATCCGGCGCAGGTGCGCGGACAGGTCGAGGGCGGCGTGGCCCAGGGCATCGGTTTCGTACTGACCGAGAACTTCCATCTCGACGAGACCGGGACGATGTGCAACCCCAACCTGCGCAACTACCGGATCCCCACCTACGCCGACGTCCCGCGC
>CAZHUU010000047.1:0-16156 GCA_964535335.1 uncultured Mycobacterium sp. | reverse complement strand
AGTCGACC
Source organism: uncultured Mycobacterium sp. (assembly GCA_964535335.1). Classification (GTDB taxonomy): domain Bacteria; phylum Actinomycetota; class Actinomycetes; order Mycobacteriales; family Mycobacteriaceae; genus Mycobacterium. The sequence continues at coordinate 16,148 of CAZHUU010000047.1, read as the reverse complement.
GATTCGGCGGGCCCGATGGCGTCCAAGGGCATCGCCGAATCCTGCATCAACCCGGTGGCCCCGGCGCTGGCGAACGCGGTGTACGACGCGACCGGCGTCCGCTTCCGTGACCTGCCGCTCACCCCGGAGCGGATCTTCGAGCGCCTGAAGGACGTGCCATGACGGCCGAGGAACTCACCCACGACGCCGCCACCGTGGTCATCGGGCAGAAGGTCAAACCCGAACGCGCCGACGACTTCCTGGTGTGGCAGGACGAGATGAACCGGGTCGCCTCCACCTTCCCCGGATTCGTGACCGCCGAGGTCACCCCGCCGACCGCCAACCAGCCCGACTGGGTGGTGGTCTACCGGTTCGACTCGGTGGCCAATCTGCAGGCCTGGATCAACAGTGTGGCCCGTCAGGACCGGCTGGCGGCCGGCCGCCAGTACCTCGACGGCAACCCGACCCAGCAGGTCATCGCCGGCGCGGCCACCCCACCGGATCAGCTGGTCACCGTGGTCGTCACGCACCGCGTCGACCCGGACCGCGTCGAGCAGTTCCTGGCCTGGCAGGACCGGATGCGCGAGGCGGAGAACCGGTTCCCCGGCTATCGCGGCTCCGAGTTGTTCCGCCCCATCGAGGGCCTGCAGGACGAATGGACGGCCCTGTACCGCTACGACTCGGCCGCCGACCTCGACACCTGGCTCACCTCCGCCGAACGCGCCCGACTTCTCGCCGAGGGCAAGGTGTTTCACGACTTCGAGCTGCGGACGGTGGACAACTCGTTCGGCAACTGGTTCGCCTTCGACGACAAGAGCCAGACCGGCGCGCCGCCATCGGACACCAAGAGTGCGATCGCGGTCTGGGTGGGGCTGTATCCGACGGTCGTGCTGCTGTCGATCGCGCTGTTTCCGTTGAAGATGCCGCTGTGGCTGGGCATGTTGGTGGGCAACCTGCTGTCCAGCATCGTGATGACGTTCGTGACCATGCCGTTCTACGTCAACCCGATGCTGAAGCGGTGGCTGCATCCGCCGGCCGATGCCGCGCCGCGCCGGCGGGCCGAGATTCGCGGCGCGCTGACCATCATCGCGGTGATGGCGGCATGGACGGTGGCGATCTATCTCGGCACCACGGTCGTCTGGCATCTGTCATGACGCGGGCCCGCAGATTGGTCGCGCTCCTGGCCGTCGGCTCGCTGGTGCTGGCCGGGGTGTCCTGCTCGACCCACCGCCAGGCGGAAGTCCGGACCGGGCAGTTCCGCGAACCCGTCCGGTTGTCGAGCCAGGACGGCGTGCTGGAGGTGCGGCTGTCGGCACACCAGGGCAGCGTCACCCTCGACACGGTGGCCCAGCCGGTGTCGGACTTCCTGGTGTTCGGCTACACGCTGATCAAGGGCACCAGTTCGGACGGCTCGGCCACCGGGGACAACCTGTATCCGGCCCCGACCCTGCGGGTCGATCCCGGGCAGCGGCTCATCGTCCACTTCGACAACGACCTGCAGGACCTGAAGATCGCGGACTTCTACGATCCCGCCTTCACCAAGGCCGGCGAGCAGGTGCCGCTGTACCCGCCGCCGCTGACCTCGGCGCCGCTGAACCTGCACACCCACGGCGTGCACGTCAGTCCGAGCGGCAACGCCGACAACGTGCTGCTCGACATCCCCGCCGGGATGGGCAACACCTACACCTACGACGTGCCCCCCGACATGCCGCACGGGCTGTACTGGTATCACAGTCATCGGCACACCCTGACCACGCAACAGACCTACGCCGGGTTGGCGGGCCTGCTCGAAATCGGCCGCCCGGACGGCAATCTGCCCGCGGTGACGGCCGACAACGTGCCGGTGCGGGACATGGCGTTGCAATACAACTTCGTCTTCGACCGCAAGGGCGGCGGCCATGAGTTGAACAACCCGTTCTGGCCGGCGTTCGTCAGTACCCTGCCCCCACCGGCGGGAAACCAGCTGGCCGACGGCAGCTACCGGCCCAGCCTGGCCCCGGTGAACTTCGCGGCGTCCAGCAAAGGTGCTCAGTTCCAGACGGTTTGGTATACCGGACCGCTGTCACCGGCCAACCATCGCGGCCAGAACCAGATGATGCCGTCCAATCTGCAGAGCTTCACCAGCGGATCGGTCAACGTTCCGGCCGACCCGGCGCTGCCGGACAACCAGCGCGACGTTCAGTTCACCATCAACGGCCAGTTCCAGCCCGAATTGAAGCTCAAACCGGGGCAGACCGAGATCTGGTCGCTGGCCAACATCAGCGACGTCGCCTACATGCCACTGCAGTTGACCGAGACCGCGACGGGGCGGCATCCGGTGTTCCGGATCGTCGGCCAGGACGGCAACCCGTTTACCGAAGTGCACCGGCCGGTGCAGGGCGACGGCACCCGGCTCGTGATCCCGCCGGGATCGCGGTACGCCATCGCCGTCACCATGCCGGCCACCGGCGACCTCGTGCTGTCCATGCCGCCGCTGCCCGGCGCGAAACCCGTTGTCAACCCCGGAATCCTGTACACCAACAACCAGACCCAGAACGCCCCCGCGGTACTGGGCACCAACACCGTCGACCCGGCCTACATCAGCTACTTCGACGGTTTCTTCACCTTCCCGGTGCAGACCATCCTGCACGTCACCCCGGAGCCCGGGGAGGGCCGCACCACGGCCTTCGACATCGGCCAGAAGCTCGGTGCCTACACCTCGTTCGTCGACACCTCGGTGCTGACACCGGCCGTCACCCGCGAGCTGATGGTCACCGGCGGCTTCGGCAACAACCTGGCCAACAACAACGATCCGAAGGCGTTCGTCTACGAGTTCGACAGCAGCACCTTCCCCAACATCCCGCTGATCCAGCCGCGGCTCGACTCGGTCGAGGAGTGGCGGATCGTCAACCGCAACAACGACGAACACCCGATGCACGTACACGTCAACGACTTCCAGGTGATGCAGATCGTCGACCCCGTCGCGGGAACCACCACCGGGGTGCAGCCGTGGGGCGAGGACAACGTCAACGTCCCCGCCCCGGTCATCGACGCGAACGAGAACCCCCTGGTGCCCGCGTCGACGGTCATCCGCACCAAGTTCACCGAGTTCACCGGCACCTTCGTCATCCACTGCCACCGGCTCAACCACGAGGACAACGGCCTGATGGCGCTGGTGAACGTGATTCCCACGGTGTCGAGCTACGCGGTGGCGGCGCCCGGTTCGCGCGGGACCCCGGCCCGCGTCGAGGTGCGCGACGGCAACGGCGATCGGGCGCTGGCAACCGTCACCCCGTTCCCGGCCTTCGAGGGCACCCCGAGCGTGGCGATGGCGGACGTCAACGGCGACAACGTCCTCGATCTCCTGGTGGGCACCGGCCCGGGTGTCGCCCCCCAGGTCGTCGCGTACAGCGGCGCCGACGGCGGTCAGGGCCCGTTCCGCACCGAGCTGGTCCGCTTCACCCCACTCGATCCGGGTTTCACTGGTGGGATCAGTGTCGCCGCAGCCGATCTCGACGGTAACGCGCACGCCGACAACATCATCGTCGGGGCGGGCCCCGGTACCGACAGCCAGGTCACGGTGTTCTCCTCGACCCTGCCGGCCCTGGGATCCACCCCCGAGGTGTTCTCCACCTTCGCGCCCTACCCGGGTTCGCGGTCGGGGGTCACCCTGGCCACCGGCACCGTCGACGTCGGCACCGGGCGACCCAGCATCATCACCGCTCCGGGCCCCGGAGAACCGGCGCATATCAAGGCCTTTCGGTATGACCTGTACACCCCCACCGAGGCGGCCAAGGCGCGCGGGGGCGCCCCCGAGCACGGCTCCGAGCACGGGCACGACCCCGCGATGACCGCCGAGTTCGACGCCTACGACCCCGGCTACACCGGCGGGGTATCGCTGTCGACCGGCTGGGTCGCCGGTGCGGAGGGCGGCGCCCAGAGCGTGATCACCGGACAGCTCGGCGGCGACGGCGCCGTGCGGGTGTGGTCCACCGGCTCACGGCTGGACGGCGGCCCGGCGATGTACCTGCACAGCCCCGAACACCACGCCGCGATGGCCGAGTTCGCCCAGATCGCCGCGTTCACGCCGTTTCCCGGGCACGGCGGGGTCCGGGTGGCCACCAGCAGCACCACGACCGGGGCGGACCTGATCGTCAGCGGCATGGGGCCGGGCGGATCGGAGGTGCGCAAGTACGGCCTGGCGCGGCCCGATCCCGCCGCCCGCACCGTCGCACCGACCCTGCTGACCGCGCTGCCACCGGCGCCGGCAACCGCACCGGCGGCGCTGGGCGGCCGGTAGCTCAGCCCACGGCCGCGCGGCCGGCCTCCAGGCGGGCGACCGGCAGCCGGAACGGCGAGCAGGACACGTAGTCCAGCCCGGTGCGGTGGAAGAAGTGGATGGACTCCGGGTCGCCGCCGTGCTCACCGCAGACGCCGAGCTTGAGGTCGGGCTTGGTCTTGCGGCCCTCCTCGGCGGCGATCTCCACCAGCCGCCCGATACCGTCGGCGTCGATGGTCTCGAACGGGGAGATGGTGAAGACGCCCTTCTCGAGGTAGGCGGCGAACACGGTGGACTCGACGTCGTCGCGGGAGAATCCCCACGTGGTCTGGGTCAGGTCGTTGGTGCCGAAGGAGAAGAAGTCCGCAACGTCGGCGATCCGGTGCGCGGTCAGCGCCGCCCGCGGCAGCTCGATCATGGTGCCGACCGGAACCGTCAGCGTCACCCCACGTTCGGCGCCGACCTCGGCGAGGATCCGCTCGGTTTCGTCGCGCACCAGGTAGAGCTCCATCACCGAACCCACCAGCGGCACCATGATCTCGACCTTCGGGTTCTTTCCCGCCGCGAGCTGATCGCTCATCGCCTCGGCGATGGCGCGCACCTGCAGGGCGAACAGTCCCGGGGTCAGCAGCCCGAGCCGGACCCCGCGCAGCCCGAGCATCGGGTTCGATTCGTGCAGCCGCTCCACCGCGGCGAGCACCTTGCGGTCGGCGTCGACCTGCGGACCGGTCTCCCCCGCGGCCTCGGCGAGGGCGACCTTGACGGCAAGCTCGGTGCGGTCCGGCAGGAATTCGTGCAGCGGCGGATCCAGGAGACGGATAGTCACCGGAAGCCCGTCCATCGCGTCGAGGATCTCGGTGAAGTCCTTGCGCTGCAATGGCAACAGGGCCGCCAGCGCCGCGTCGCGCTCCTCGGCGTTGCCGGCCAGGATGACCCGCTCGATCATCACCCGGCGATCGCCGAGGAACATGTGCTCGGTGCGGCACAGGCCGATGCCCTGGGCGCCAAGGGATCTCGCGCGTACCGCATCCTCGGCGGTGTCCGCGTTCGCCCGGATCGCCAGGCGTCGGCGAACGTCGGCGTGGGTCAGCAGCCGGTCGACGGCCTTGACCAGGGCGGTGGTCTCGGTGTCCGCGCCGTCCAGCGCGGCCGTCAGACCCGACTCGATGTAGGTCTCCACCGGGGAGGGCACCACCGGCATCGCGCCCAGGAAGATCTCGCCGGTGGACCCGTCGATGCTGACCTCGTCACCCTCGTTGATCAGCACCGAGCCCACCCGCGCCGTCCGCAGCGCGGCGTCGACGTCGAGCTCCTCGGCGCCGCAGACGCAGGTCTTGCCCATACCGCGCGCCACCACGGCCGCGTGCGAGGTCTTCCCGCCGCGCGCGGTCAGGATGCCGGCCGCGGCGATCATGCCCTCGAGGTCGTCGGGGTTGGTCTCCCGGCGGACCAGCACCACCCGCTCGCCCCGGTCCCCCCACGCCTTGGCGGTGGCCGAGTCGAACACCGCGCGGCCCACCGCGGCGCCCGGCGAGGCGGCCATCCCCCTGGTCAGCAGATCCCGGGGGGCCGACCGGTCGAAGTGCGGGAACATCAGCAGCGCCAGCTGCGAACCGGACACCCGGGTCAGCGCCTCGTCCATGGTGATCAGGTTCTCGTCGACCAGCTGCGAGGCGATCCGGAACGCCGCCGCCGCGGTGCGCTTGCCCACCCGGGTCTGCAGCATCCACAGCTTGCCGCGCTCGATGGTGAACTCGATATCGCACAGGTCCCGGTAGTGCGTCTCCAGCTGGCGCATCACCTTGATCAGCTGCTTGTGCGACGTCGGGTCCAGCGCCTTGAGATCGTCCAGCGACAGCGTGTTCCGGATCCCGGCGACGACGTCCTCGCCCTGCGCGTTGGCCAGGTAGTCGCCGTACGCGCCGGTGCGCCCCGACGCCGGGTCCCGGGTGAACGCCACCCCGGTGCCGCTGGTCTCGCCCAGGTTGCCGAACACCATGGTGCAGACGTTCACTGCCGTCCCGAGGTGCTGCGGGATGCGCTCGCGGCGGCGGTACAACCGGGCCCGGTCGGTGTTCCAGGAGTCGAAGACGGCGTTGATCGCCATGTCCAGCTGCTCGCGCGGATGCTGCGGAAACTCCTGACCGGAGTGCTCGCGCACCGCGTCCTTGAAGGTGGTGACCAGACCCTGCAGATCCTCGACGCCGAGGTCGACGTCGTTGGTGACGCCCTTGGCGGACTTCACCTTGTCCAACGCATCGGAGAACACCTCGCCGGGGATCTCCAGCACCGTCTTGCCGAACATCTGCAACAGCCGCCGGTAGGAATCCCAGGCGAAGCGCTCGTCGCCGGATTCCTCGGCCAGACCCTTGACGCTGGCGTCGTTGAGCCCGATGTTCAGCACCGTCTCCATCATCCCGGGCATCGAGAAGGCGGCGCCGGAACGCACGCTCACCAGCAATGGATCGTGACGGTCACCGAGCCGGCGGCCCAGGTTGTCCTCCAACTGGCGCAGCGCCATCGTGACCTGCACCCGCAGTTCCCCGGGTGCGCTGCCGTGCGCCAGGTACTCCCGGCAGGCCTCGGTGGTGATGGTGAACCCGGGCGGCACCGGCAGGCCGAGCTTGGTCATCTCGGCCAGGTTGGCGCCCTTGCCGCCGAGCAGGGCCTTCTGGTCCTTGTCGCCCTCGGTGAAGTCGTACACGTACTTGGTCATCAGGCTTCTCCTTGCGGTTACCAAACGGTAAGCCGGGACGCCGCGCGGTTAGGGCGATTTGGTCAGGAGAAGGTCAGCGAAACGGTGCCGAGGCCGTCGATGGTGGCCGAGGCGGCGTCGCCCGCGTCGACGAACGCGGCGGTGGTGAAGGAACCGGACATGATGAACTGGCCGGGCAGGATCTCGGTGCCGAACGGCACCAGCGCGTTGGCCAGCCAGGCGACGGCCGCGGCCGGATCGCCGAGCACGGCCGACCCCAGGCCGGTGTCGATCTCGGTTCCGTTGAGCCGCAACGACGCCCGCGCACCGGCCAGGTCGATGGCCTCGGTGTAGGGCACCCAGTCGCCGAGTACCACCGCACCGGAGCTGGCGTTGTCGGCGACGGTGTCGGCCAGGGTCAGCTTCCAGTCGGCGATCCGGCTGTCGACGATCTCCAGCGCCACCGCGACCGCCTCGGTGGCGGCCCGCACGTCGTCGATGCCGACCCCCGGACCGCGCAGCGGTTCGCGGAGCAGGAAGGCCACCTCGGGCTCGACCCGGGGTGAGCAGAACCGGGCCCGCGGCGCCGGCGCCCCGTTGGCCAGCACCATGGTGTCGAGGATGTAGCCGAAGTCGGGCTGGTCGACGCCGAGCAGGGTCTGCATCGGCTCGGAGGTCAGGCCGATCTTGTGCCCCACCAGGGTGCGGCCGGCCCGGAGCCGGCGGGCCAGGTTGACCTGCTGGATGGCATAGGCGTCGGCCACCTCCATGCCCGGGTACCGCTGGGTGAGCTGGCCGATGGGCGCGCTGTCGGCGTCCGCGACGAACAACGACTCGGCGGCTTCGTCGATCGCGCTCGGGGTCAACGTCATCGGTTCTCGTTCTCCTCCAGCATTCGCAACGCGGTGTCGTAGAGCGCCTGGCCGTGGATGGCGAACAGCGCAAGGAGGTCCACGCTATCGCCGCCGATCTCCTTGGCGATGAACAATCCGTCGGCGCCGGCGATCGCGTACGTCGCCAACTGGCGGACCTGCGCCTCGGTGAGATCGGGGACCAGACCGGACATGCTGGTGGTCAGCGCCTCGAAGGCCTGGTCGCGAACCTGGATGTACGTCGCGCGGGCGCGCGGCTCGACGGGTCTGCGCTCCAGCGCCAGCATCAACCCGAGCCGAAGGAAGTTCGGCGAGTCGAGCACCGCCTTGGCGGTGCCGGCGGCCACCTCCATCAGCCGATCCCGGGCCAGCAGGTCGTCGGGCAGCTGCCAGACCTTGAGCCAGTTGGCGAAGCTGCGCTCGATGACCGCGGCGATCAGGTCGTCCTTGTCCTTGAAGTGCCAGTAGATGGAACTGGCGGGCAGCCCGCATTTGGCGCTGACCGCGCCGATGCTGGTGCCCTCGTAGCCGCGTTCGGCGGCGATCTCGGTGGCCGCCTCGAGGATGCGGTTGCGTGACTGCTCCCCGTCGGGCCGCCGCTGCCGCCGCTTGGGTTCGTCCTTCATGGCCATTTCGATCCCACCTCTTGACTCTGTAGTGATCACTACACTACCGTAACGATCACTACAGAACAACTCCAGCGCGGCGTGGCGCGAGAAATCGAGGAACTGTGATGACCGAACAACTGACCTACGACGTGGCGATCGTCGGCTACGGCCCGGTGGGCGCCACCGCGGCCAACCTGCTGGGCCGACTCGGCCTCAACGTGGTGGTCATCGAGCGGGACCCGGACATCTACTTCCGTGCCCGCGCCATCTCCACCGACGAGGAGGTGCTGCGCATCTGGCAGCAGGTGGGGTTGGCCGACCGGCTCAACGCCGATATGCAGCCCGGCGCCGGCGCCAACTTCGTCGACCCCGACGGCGTCCCCATCATCCGGTTGCTCCCGGTGGACCGCGGTAACGGCCACCCGCCGCAGCAGTTCATCTACCAGCCGGCGGTGGACCGGGTGCTGCGGGAAGGTGTCGACCGCTTTCCGAACGTCTCGATCCTGCTCGAGCATGAATGCCTGCGTCTGATCCAGCATCCCGACTGCGTCGAACTGATGCTCGCCGACCTCACCCGCGACGAGTTCAAGCGCGTCCGCGCCCGCTACGTGATCGCCGCCGACGGCGGCTCGAGCGCCATCCGGGGGCAACTGGGCGTCGGCTTCGGCGGCCGCACCTTCTCCGAGCGCTGGATCGTCATCGACACCAAGGTCATTCAGGAATGGCCGGGGTACGACCGGTTGCGTTTCCACTGCAACCCGGTCCGGCCTGCGGTCGACTGCCCCACCCCGCTGGGCCACCACCGCTGGGAGTTCCCGATGCGTGACGAGGAGGATGACCAGGCGCTGCTCAACGAGGAGGCCATCTGGAAGGTGCTCAACGGCCAGGGCATCACCAAGGACAACGTCGCGATCATCGGGTTCGCCTGCTACAGCCACCATGTCCGGTTCGCCGACCGGTGGCGGGTCGGCCGGGTGTTCCTGGCCGGTGACGCCGCCCACGCGATGCCGCCCTGGATCGGCCAGGGCATGTGCGCCGGGGTGCGCGACGTCGCGAACCTGTGCTGGAAGCTGCAGGCGGTGCTGTCCGGATCGCTCCCCGAGTCCGTGCTGGACAGCTATCAGGCCGAGCGGCTCCCGCATGTCAAGGAGGTCACCAACCGGGCGGTCAAGGTCGGCAAGGTGATCGTCGACCGCAATCCGGTGCGCGCCGCGGTCCGCAGGCGGGTCTTTCGCACCGCGAACAAGGTGCCCGGGTTCAGCGCCTGGTTGCGCAACCATCGGTGGCTGCCGCCGGCCCACTACGGCTCCGGACTGCTGGCGCGCAACGGCAATCCCGCGGTCGGGTGGCTCATCCCCCAGCCCTGGGTCATCGACGCCGACGGCGACAGGGTGCGGTTCGACGACATCGTCGGCGGCCGGTGGACGGTGCTGCACACCGGCACCGACGCGGCGGCCGCCGCGTGGCGCGACGCCGGCGTGCCGGTCCTGCGCATCGCCGGGCCCGGCTGCGCACCCGGCGCCGATCGGATCGTCGACCGCGACGGCACGCTGCTGCGCTGGCTCGAGGGCAAGAAGGCCACCATCGTCGCGCTGCGCCCGGATGGATTCGTCTACGCGGGCGGCTCATCCGGCACACCCCTGCCACCCCCGCCGGCCGGGTTCACCGCCCAGCCGACCCGAGTAAAGGACCACGTATGACCGTCACCGCACTGACCGAACGCACCGTCACCGTCGCGGGCCGCGATATCTTCGTCGCCGAGAAGGGTGACGGCCCGGCGGTGGTGATGCTGCACGGCGGCGGCCCCGGTGCCTCCGGGGTGTCCAACTACTCCCGCAACATCGACACCCTGGCCGAATCCTTCCGTGTCATCGTGCCGGACATGCCGGGCTACGGCCGGTCCGCCAAGTACGTCGACCACAGCGACCCGTTCGGCTACCTCGCCGACACCATTCGCGGTCTGCTCGACGAATTGGGTATCGGCACAGCACATCTGGTCGGCAATTCCTACGGCGGCGCTGCGGCGCTGCGGCTGGCCCTCGATACCCCGCGACGCGTGGGCAAGCTGGTGTTGATGGGTCCCGGCGGCATCGGCACCACCCGCGGACTGCCCACCGACGGGCTGAAAAGCCTGCTGTCCTACTACGGCGGCGACGGCCCGAGCCGCGACAAGCTCGCGACGTTCATCCGCACCTATCTGGTGTACGACGGCGCCGCGGTCCCCGACGACCTGATCGACCTGCGCTACCAGGCCTCGATCGACCCGGCGGTGGTGGCCAACCCGCCGCTGCAGCGGCCGGCCGGGCTGCGCACGCTGTGGCGGATGGACCTCACCCGCGACAAGCGGCTGCGGCACCTGCCGAATCCGACCCTGGTGTTGTGGGGTCGCGACGACAAGGTCAACCGGCCGGCCGGCGGGCCGCTGCTGCTCAATGCCATGCCCAACGCGGAGCTCGTCATGACCTCGCACACCGGCCACTGGATGCAGTGGGAACGCGCCGAGCTGTTCAACCAGCTCGTCGCCGACTTCCTCTCCCCCGACTCACGATTGGCGATCTGATGACCACCCGCACCACTGATGTGTTCGGCAAGGTCCACCTCGGCTACCTGGTGATCGAGACCGAGAAGTTCGACGACTGGCGCCGGTTCGGTCGCGATGCCATCGGCATGCACCTCGACGAGACGCTGCCCGACGTCGTTCGATTCCGGCTCGACGACAACGAATGTCGCTTCCTGCTCCAGCGCGGCCCGGCCGAGGACACCGTCGCGCTGGGGTGGCAGGTCGACGACCATGCCGGCTTCGAGGCCATCGAGGCCCGGGTGCACGGTCACGGCGTACCGGTCACCGCGGGCACGGCCGAAGAGGCCGCGCTACGCGGCGTGGAGCGGCTGGTCCGCTTCCCCGGTCCCAACGGGCTGACTCAGGAGATGTACGTCGCACCGCGAAAGGCGATCGCCCCGCTGCGGTTGGCCGCCGCGGGCGGCTTCGTGACCGGGGAGAGCGGGATGGGCCACGTGGCCATCGCGACCAAGAAGCCGCACCAGATGCGCGGCTACTACAGCACGGTGTTCGACGCCCGGCTGTCGGACTACATCGACGAGACGATCAGCGGGCTGAAGTTCAAGATCCGGTTCCTGCGGGTCAACGAGCGGCATCACACCGTGGCGATCGCATCGGTGAACCGGTTGCCGCTCAACCCGATTCGCACCCGGGTGCAGCACTGCAACGTCCAGGTCGCCGAGCTCACCGACATGACGCTGGCCTACCAGCGGGTCAAGGAACTGGGCTTCGACATGGCGCTGTCGGTCGGCCAGCACACCAACGACAAGGAGCTGTCGTTCTACGCGGTGACGCCGTCGGGGTTCGAGTGGGAGCTCGGCTGGAACCCCATCGTGGTCGACGAATCCACCTGGGAACCGACCACCCATCGGGGCATCAGCATCTGGGGCCACACCCCGGAGGGCCAGACCATCGTCGAGACGTTCGAGCGGTTCAAGGCCGGGGTGCAGTCGGTGCTGCACACCGAGGACAGTGTTCCCGCACTGGCCGGGGCCGGGATCGCCGACACCTAGGAGGGTCGGGCCGCCGGGTCATGCGCGGCGTCGCCCGCCTGATCGACACGCGCCAGGAACGGCAGCACCAGATCGGCGAAGCGCTGCGGGCATTCGAGCTGGGGCATGTGCCCGACGCCGGAGAGCAGATGAAGCTGGGCGTGCGGGTAGACCCGCCGCGCCTCGTGAATGTGGTGCGCGGGCAGCACCCGGTCGCGGGTTCCCCACATGATCAGGGTGGGCCGCTGGTTCCGGGCCGCCGCGGTGGCCAACTCCCGGCGCCAGTGCGGCTTCACCCCGCGCCCGGTGGCCAATTCGACGGCGGTCTCCAGCATCACCGCCCCGCGGTCGGGCAGGCGGCTGATGGCCATCGCGTGGTCGATCCGCTCCCTGGTGGCCAGCGAGCGGTCCGCGTAGATGGTCCGCTCCAGCAGGGCGGCACTCGCGCGGGTGGTCCTGCGGGTGCTCAGCGGCCCGATGACGGGCATCGCGAGCATGCGCAGCAGCAGCGTCACCTCGCTGCCGAATCCCGCGCTGTTGATCAGCGCCAGGCTCGCGACGCGGTCCGGCTGCTGGGCCAACAACTGCTGTCCGATGGCCCCGCCGAGGGAGTTGCCCACCACGTGCACGGGCCGGGACTCGCCGAGGACATCGAGGGTTTCGGCCACCCCGCGGGCGAAGGCCGCCAGGCTGATCGGCTCCCGCGGGCGGTCGGAGAACCCGAACCCCGGGACGTCGAGGGCGAGCACCCGGTGGTCCCGGGCGAACCGCTCGTACTGCGGAGCCCAGTCCTCCAGGCTGCGGCCGATGCCGTGGATCAGCAACACCGGCGGGTTGTCCGGGTCGCCGTCGAGGCGGACCCGGGTGCGCCGGCCGTCGACGTCGACAAAGCTGGCCCGGCTCACGCCCTGGCGAGGTCCGACTCGACGGCCACCGGCTTGGCGGTGCCGAACCGCAGCGCGGCGTCCTCCACCGGGCCCTTGCGGAGCCGCGCGTGGTCTGCCTTGAAGTTCATCTCCACCGTCCACGGCCCGCTGGTGCCCTGCTGCGGGAAGATGTCGACCCCGCGCAGGATGTAACCGGCCGGGAAGTCGAGCATCGGACGCGTCTCGATCATCGGGTTGTCCACCACCGGGGTCACGGTGCTGTAGCCGTGCTGGTCCATGTAGGCCAGCAGGCGGCACAGGTGCTCGCACACCAGGTCGACCTTCAGGGTCCATGACGAGTTGGTGTAGCCGAACGCGAACGCCAGGTTGGGAATGTCGGAGAGCATGAAGCTCTTGTAGACCAGGCTGTCGTGCGGGTCCTTGACCTGCCCGTCGACCGAGACCTGGATGCCGCCGAACGGCAGCAGCTTGAGACCCGTTGCGGTGACGATGATGTCGGCGGGCAGCTCACGGCCGGACTTCAGCAGGATGCCGGTCTTGGTGAAGCGCTCGATCTGGTCGGTCACCACCGAGGCCTTGCCCTGCGAGATGACCTTGAACAGATCCGAGTCCGGCACCGCGCACATCCGCTGATCCCACGGGTTGTACTTCGGGTTGAAGTGGGTGTCGACGTCGTAGCCCTCGGGTAGCGCCTTGACGTTCAGGGCGCGGATGATGCGGCGCACCTGCTTGGGGTAGCGCTGGCTGGCGCCGTAGATCAGGCGCTGCCGGCCCTTGTTGATGCTGCGGGTGACCCGGTAGGCCGCTGTGGCGGGCAACACCTTGCGCAGGCCGTTGGCGATCGGATCCTGCTTGGGCAGCGGCATCACGTACGAGGGCGAGCGCTGCAGCATGGTGATGTGCGCGGTGTCGTCGGCCATCGCCGGGATCAGGGTGACCGCCGTCGCGCCGGAGCCGATGACGACGACCTGCTTACCCTTGTAGTCCAGGTCCTCCGGCCAGAACTGCGGGTGCACGATGGTGCCCGCGAAGTCCTCCTGGCCCTCGAAGTGCGGGGCGTGCCCCTGGGCGTAGTCGTAGTAGCCGGTCGCGCCGAACAGGAAGTCACAGGTCACGTCGAACTGCGCGCCGTCGTGCTCCAGGGTTGCGGTCCACTGCGCGGTGGCCGAGTCGAAGTTGGCGCGGATGACCTTGTGCTGCATGTAGATCCGGCGGGCGAGGTCGTCCTCGTCGATGACCTCGTAGAGGTAGTCCATGATCTCGTGTGCGTCGGCGATCGCGTTGTCGGACGTCCACGGCTTGAACTCGTAGCCGAAGGTGTGCAGGTCGGAGTCCGACCGGATGCCCGGGTACTTGAACAGGTCCCAGGTGCCGCCGATGGTGTCGCGGCCCTCCACGATCGCGAAGGTCTTGCCCGGCTGGTTGTTCACCAGATAGTGACCGAGGCCGAGCCCGGAGATTCCGGCTCCGACGATCAGGACGTCGACGTGGCCGCTCAGCGGCTGCTTGGGACGGGCCTGGTTGAGCGAGGTGACGGTCATCGGGCTCTCTCCGGTTCGGGGCTGGAAACTGTCACGCGAATAATGTCATAGTTTTGCGGACAGCTGTCAAGGGGTTCCGGGAAAGAGGACGCAGATGACCACAGTCGCGGTTCCGCGGCGGGCGCCCGTGCAGGCCCGCAGCCGGCAGACGGTGGAGCGCATCCTCGACGCCGCGACGACGATCGCCGACCAGGAGGGTGTCGACGCCGTCACCACCCGCACCATCGCCGATCGCGCCGGGGTGTCCTACCCCTCGCTGTACCGGTTCTTCGCCGACCGCGACGCCATCCTCGACGAACTGATGGAACGGCATTGCGCGGAGATCGACGCGCTGTGCGTGGCCGCTGAGCAGACTTGGGAGATCACCTCGTTCGCCGAGCTGTTCAACAACGAGATCGATCTGCACGTCGCGTACTACCGCGCGCACCCCAGCTCAGCGAGCCTGTGGATGGGCGGGCGCACCTCCCCCACCGTCACCAAGCACGTGCACCTGCGGATGCAGACCCTGGCCGACCGGTTGCACGACATCCTGGTCGACCGCCGACTGATCCCCACGGACACCGATCGGCGCAACATGCTGGTGGCCGTCGAGATGGCCGACCGCGTGTTGGAGTTGTCCTACCGCGACGACAGCGACTTCGACGAGGCCATCCTCGACGTCGGCCGCACCGCGCTGGTCGCGTTCGGCGAGGCGCTCGCCGGCGGAACCTGACTCTTCACCGACTCTGCCTACACCGCAACGACTCTGCGTAGAGATCGCGAATTCGCGCGAAAACGCGATGTGGGCGCAGAGTCGATGACTAGCCGTTGTTGTCGGCGAGGAACTCTCGGATGTACTTCAGCCCGCCGCGCCGCCAGGCCTCGAAAGCCCAGATCGCCCAGATGATGGGCAGCGGCCCGAAGGCGGCCCACCATCGCGCCGAGTCGGGTAGCAGCTCGTCGATGAACTGGGCGCGTGGCAGGTCGTCGACGACGGGCGGCAGCCAGCCATTGAGCAAAATCGACAGCATCCGGGTCGTCTCGAACGGGCCGACCACAGTGGCCAGCGACCAGCCCAGCGAGGCGATGATCAGCGCCCACGGCCAGGCAAGCAGCAGCGACTGGTCGTCGACGATATCGGCCGCGCACCGGATCGACTCGGCGACGAACGCGATGGACAGCGCTCCCACCAGGCAGGCCACCTGCGCGGCGAGCAGGTCGTCGAGCACGGTCGCGCCGGACTCGGCGCCGTGCCGGTTGGGCAGCCCGATGGCCAGCGATAGCAGCCCGGCCACGATGGCCAGCAGCGCGATCCGGCCGGTGATGTCCTCGACCCGGCCGAAGGAGTCGACCAGGGTGTCCAGCACCAGCCGCGACGCCGCCTTCGGGCGGGTTCGGTAGAGCACCATCACCACCAGGCCGGAAAGCACGATCGCGGTCAGCCAGGCCACCACCGCGGTGCAGATCGCCGCCAGGGCGAGCGAGCCGGCCAGTGGCACCAGCAGCGAGTCCGTGCGGGCGCTGCTGCGCACCACCACCAGCGGCACCACCCCGATGGCCAGCACCCCGAGCAGTCCGAGTAGTAGCGGCATGGTGAAGCTGGTGACGTCGCCGGCGTCGATATCGGGGTCGCGATTGCGGATGGCCGTGAACTCGGCGGCGAGCACCGTACGTACGTGCTGCAACGACGGACGGGCCATCGGTCAGCCGGGCAGGTCGGGCGTCGCGTCCACCAGCCGTTCGAACGCGCCGGCGAAACCGTCCACGATCGTCTCGT
>CAZHUU010000046.1:1815-31533 GCA_964535335.1 uncultured Mycobacterium sp. | reverse complement strand
GTTGATCAGTTCGGCGGCGGTCACCGTGGCCGCCTTGAGCACCGCGGCCGGGGGCATGCCCCAGTCGACGAGGGTGACGAGTTCGTCGGCGTTGCGGCCGTGCGGGTTTGGCAATGAGACGGCGACCACCGAGATCTACACCCCCGCCTCGTAGGCCGCCTTGATCGAGGTGCGCGCCTTGGGGAACATCTCGGCGGCCTTGGCCTGCAACACCGGCGGAGCCTTGGAGACGTCCATCCCCTCGGCGAGGCGCCGGGTGCTCACCAGGAAGGTCCCGTTGTCCACCATCAGCGCGATGGCCTCGTCGTCGATCAGGAAGCCGTGCTCGATGCAGTCGATGCCGACGCGCACCGCGTGCTTGACGGCTTCGGCGCCGTGGGTGTGTGCGGCCACCCGCAGTCCCCGGCGATGCGCCTCGTCGACGATGGCGGCCAACTCCTCGTCCGAATAGTGTTGCGCCCCGGCCTCACCCGTCAGCGACATCACCCCGCCGGAGCAGCAGACCTTGATCACCTCGGCGCCGTGCTTGATCTGGTAGCGCACCGCCTTGCGGATCTCGTCGACCCCGTTGGCGATGCCCTCCTCGACGGTCAGTTCGAGAACGCCGGGCATGAACGCCGCGAACATCGTCGGGTCGAGGTGACCACCGGTCGGGGTGATCGCGTGCCCGGCCGGCACGATGCGCGGGCCGTCGATCCAGCCGGCGTCGATGGCCTTGCCGAGTGCGACGTCGAGCAGGTACCCGCCGGTCTTGACGAACAGGCCGAGATTGCGCACGGTGGTGAACCCGGCGCGCAGCGTGCGGCGGGCGTTGCCCACCGCACGCAGCACCCGGGTCGGCGGGTCGTCCTGAACCTGCGAGAGGCCGGGGTTTTCACCCCGGCCGCCCATCAGGAGGTTGACCTCCATGTCCATCAGACCCGGGAGCAGAATGCTGTCCCCGAGGTCGATGAGCTCGCCTTCAGGCGCACCGCCCAGGCCGACGATGCGATCGCCGTCGACCTTGACGATGCCGGGGCGGACGATCTCGCCCGCCTCGACGTCGACGTATCCGGCCGCCTTGAGCGTTACGACGGGCACCGGTTAGACCACCGGCTCCTTGATGATGGTCAGCCACGCCGCACCGCTGTCGGGCACCCGTGGCTGCTTCCAGCACTCGATCGGGAACGACACCATGACGAGCGACTGCATCAGGTGCATCAGTGCCGTGGCGTCCTCGGGCAGCGCCTTGAGCGGGAACTGGTCGAGGTAGTCCATCGCCTCGTCGATTCGCGCCATCCCGGCATCGTAGAACTCCTGCATGTCGGCCATGCTCGAGTTGAGTCGCTTGCCGTAGCGCTCCGGTTCGGTGGCCAGGCACCAGTCGGAGAACTTCTCCAGGTCGGCGAACTGGGCGGGCAGAACACCCGTCTTGGTCGCGGTATCAGGCATTCTCGAACTCCTTGATCTTGTCGCGCGCCGTCTTGTGCAGGTGGCGTAGGAGGATCTCCTGGTCGTTGAGCGGGAACTCGGTGACGTACTTCGACGAGATCATGGTCTGCGTCGCCTCGAGGGTGTTAGCGTCCTGCAACGCGTACTCCTTGAACGTCACCGCCGCCAGTTCCTGGCCCAGCCGGTCCCGCGCCGTCTTCGGCGGCACGAAGTAGAGGCTGGCCTCGAATGTGTGGCTGCTCACCGAGGTGGGCCAGTAGTGGTAGGTCAGGTACCAGCCCGGCGCCCAGATCAGCAGCATGAAGTTGGGGAAGAAGACGTAGGAGTCGACGCCCCATTGCTTGGCCCCGCCCGGGTTGACGCCCGGCGGCAGGGGATCGAGGCCCTCGATGTCGGGGCGGTCCCACGGCCCGAACAGGCCGCTGTGCAGCTTCTGCTCGATCGGCTTGACCATGTTGATGTCCTTCGGCGGGCTCATGCCGCCCCACGACGAGATCATCGAGTGCGGCCCGTGCAGCGCGTAGTGCAGCGCCTCGAACCCGTAGCCCTGCAGCTTCTCCGCCTCCTCGCGGGTCGCCTGGTTCACGTGCAGCACCGGAGCGTGGTAAAACTCGGCGAACGCGTCGATGAACAGCTTCCAGTTCGAGTTGATCTCGGCCTTGTAGCTGTAGACCTCGCTCATCTCGTGGAAGGGATAACCCTCCAGGCCCTTGGCCATCGGGCCCAGGTAGTCGGCGAGCGGCCCGGCCTTGTCGTCGAAGTTGACGAAGATGAAGCCCTCCCAGACCTCGCAGCGCACCGGCTTGAGGCCGAACTTGCTCTTGTCGAGGTCGAAGAACTCCTCCTCCTGCTGAACGAAGGTGAGCTCACCCTCGGTGCTGAACCGCCAGGCGTGGTACTTGCAGGTGAACTGCCGGCAGGTGCCCTGCACCTCTTCCTGCGGGAAGTCGTTCCACACCAGCTTGTTACCGCGGTGGCGGCAGATGTTGTGGAACGCGCGGACCACGTCGTCCTTGCCCCGCACCAGGATGATCGAGGCCTTGGCGACGGCGATCTCCTTGGTGAAGTAGCTGCCCTTCTTGGGCAGCTTGTCCATCCGGCCCACGTTGAGCCAGGAGTGCTTGAAGATGGCCTCCTGCTCCTTGGCGTAGTGCTCGGGATCGATCGAGTCGCTGTAGTTGACCGGAGCGGTTCCCAGTTCGGGATAACTCTCCGTCCAGCTACCCGCGGCCGGTTTGGGGAAGTGTGGCACTTTACTTACCTTTCCTGTTCGAGCTGCACATCAAAAGTGTTGAACGCCATGGCCAACATGCCGTAGGCGCCGACGGTGAAGACGAGGTCCATGCGCTGGCGGTCGCTGAGGTGCTCGCCCAGCGCCGCCCACGTCTGGTCCGTCAGGTTGGAGGTCTCGTCGAGCTCGTCGGCGGCAACGATCGCCAACCGGTCGATCTCGTTGCCGGCTTCTCCGAGTTCGACCGGCTGCCGGATCGCGTCGATATCGGCATCGGACAGGCCCTCCGCCTTGGCCATCTCGACGTGGTGCTCCCATTCGTACGCGCAGTGCCGCCGGTGGGCGATGCGCAGGATGGCCACCTCCCGTAGCCGCGCCGGCAGCGACGACCGGAACAGGAGGTAGACATTGAAGCCCAGGAACGCCTTGGTCAGGTCCGGGTGACGCACGAGCGTGGACAGCGCGGTGCCGGCGCCCTCGGGGTTCTGCCGGTCACGCGGCAGCATCCCCTTGAAGGCGGCGCGGACCTCGTCGTCCCACTGTTCCGCAGGTAGCGGTGTCAGCCGCACCCGTAACCTCCTCTCGCCGGAGAGAATCACATTCTCAATTCCGGATAACAGGTTTCCATGAACTGGCTCTGAGGTCAATCCCCTTGCCTGAGCAGGGTGGGAAAACCGCGTTCACGGCGTGCGCGCGTATGCCAGGCTAACTGGGCTGACGCTGCGGTAAGGCGGTTACCGAATGTTGATTCTCGCGGAATGAGAAGCTAGTTTTCATTGGGAGGCCGTCGACGAGAGGAACCGCAATGCGCAAAGAGGACATGATCCTGATCAGCGTGGACGACCACATTGTCGAGCCGCCCGACATGTTCGCCAACCACCTGCCGACGAAGTACCTCGACGACGCCCCGCACCTGGTGCACAACCCCGACGGTTCGGACATGTGGAAGTTCCGCGACGTGGTGATCCCCAACGTGGCGCTCAACGCGGTGGCCGGCCGGCCGAAGGAGGAGTACGGCCTGGAGCCGCAGGGCCTCGACGAGATCCGGCCCGGCTGTTACAACGTCGACGAGCGGGTCAAGGACATGAATGCCGGTGGCATCCTCGGCTCGATCTGCTTCCCCTCGTTCCCCGGCTTCGCCGGGCGGCTGTTCGCCACCGAGGACGAGGCGTTCTCGCTGGCGCTGGTGCAGGCCTACAACGACTGGCACATCGACGAATGGTGCGGAGCGTACCCGGCCCGGTTCATCCCGATGGCCATCCCGGTGATCTGGAACGCCGAATTGTGCGCGCAAGAGGTGCGCCGGGTGGCGAAGAAGGGTGTGCACGCCATCACCTTCAGCGAGAACCCGGCCGCGATGGGCTACCCCAGCTTCCACGATCCGTACTGGAATCCGCTGTGGAAGGCGTTGTGCGATACCAACACCGTGCTCAACGTGCACATCGGCTCCTCGGGCAAGCTGGCCATCACCGCACCGGATGCGCCGATGGACGTGATGATCACCCTGCAGCCGATGAACATCGTGCAGGCCGCCGCCGATCTGTTGTGGTCGCGGCCGGTCAAGGAGTATCCGGACCTCAAGATCGCACTGAGCGAAGGCGGCACCGGCTGGATCCCCTATTTCCTGGAGCGGGCGGACCGCACCTACGAGATGCACTCCACCTGGACCGGCCAGGACTTCGGCGACAAGGTGCCCTCGGACGTCTTCCGGGAGCACTTCCTGACTTGCTTCATCTCCGACCCGGTCGGGGTGAAGCTGCGGCATGACATCGGCATCGACAACATCGCCTGGGAAGCCGACTACCCGCACAGCGACTCGATGTGGCCCGGTGCCCCCGAGGAGCTGTGGGAGGTGTTGAGCGTCAACGACGTCCCCGACTCCGACATCAACAAGATGACCTACGAGAACGCGATGCGCTGGTACTCCTTCGACCCGTTCAAACACATCTCACGCGAGCAGGCCACCGTCGGTGGGCTGCGCAAGGCCGCCGAGGGCCACGACGTCTCCATCCAGGCGCTGAGTCACCACAAGAAGGGCGAGCGGGGCGGCAGCGCGCTGTTCGAGGCCGCGCAGGCCAACAGCGGCAGCAAGCCGTAGCCAACCGCGCTGAGGTCGTCATACGCGTGGTCGGATGACCACGGGGAAACTGGAGGACAGCCATGTCTGGCGGAATGAGCTTCGAGCTGACCGAGGATCAGGAGTTGATCCGAAAGTCGGTGCGGGAGTTGGCCGCCCGCTTCGACGACCAGTACTGGATGGAGAAGGATCAGGCCCACGAGTTCCCGCAGGAGTTCTACGACGCCATCGCCGGCGGCGGCTGGCTGGGCATGACGATCCCCGAGGAGTATGGCGGTCACGGGCTGGGCATCACCGAGGCCACCATCCTCGCCGAGGAGGTGGCCCGCTCCGGTGGTGGGATGAACGCCGCCAGCGCCATTCACATGTCGATCTTCGGCATGCAACCGGTCGTGGTGTTCGGCTCCGACGAGATGAAGGCGGAAACGCTGCCCCGCATCGTCAGCGGGGACCTGCATGTCTGCTTCGGCGTCACCGAGCCGACGGCGGGCCTGGACACCTCGCGGATCACCACGTTCGCCAAACGGGACGGCGACCACTATGTGGTCAACGGCCGCAAGGTGTGGATCTCCAAGGCCTTGGAGTCCGAGAAGATCCTGCTGCTGACCCGGACCGAGAGCCGCGAGGACGTTGAACGGCGGGGAGGCAAGCCGACAGAAGGTCTTTCGCTGTTCCTCACCGATCTGGATCGCGACCACGTCGACATCCGGCCGATCAAGAAGATGGGCCGCAACGCCGTCTCGTCCAATGAGCTGTTCATCGATGATCTGCGGGTCCCGGTCGAGCACCGAATCGGCGAGGAGGCCAAGGGTTTCAGCTACATCCTGCACGGGCTGAACCCCGAGCGGATGCTGATCGCCGCCGAGGCGCTCGGCATCGGGCGGGTGGCGCTGGACCGGGCGGTGAAGTACGCCACCGAGCGGGTGGTGTTCGACCGGCCGATCGGGATGAACCAGGGCATCCAGTTCCCGCTGGCCGACTCGCTGGCGCGCCTGGACGCCGCCGAACTGATCCTGCGCAAGGCGACCTGGCTCTACGACAACGGGAAGTCGTGCGGGCGCGAGGCGAACATGGCCAAATACCTGTGCGCCGACGCCGGCTTCGCGGCCGCTGATCGCGCGCTGCAGACCCACGGCGGCATGGGTTACTCGGAGGAGTACCACATCTCGCGGTTCTTCCGGGAGTCCCGCCTGATGAAGATCGCCCCGGTCAGCCAGGAGATGATCCTAAACTTCCTCGGCGCCAACGTCCTCGGCCTGCCCAAGAGTTACTAGTGGCGAGCCACCTCTTCGCCGACCGTATGGTGATCTGATGAGCCCTGCCCAACAACCGGCAGCTCCGCTGGCCGGTGTCACCGTCGTGGCACTGGAGCAGGCGGTTTCGGCGCCGATGTGCACCCGCGCCCTCGCCGACTTCGGGGCCCGGGTGATCAAGGTCGAGAACCCGGCGGGCGGCGACTTCGCCCGGCACTACGACGACGTCGTCAACGGGCCGGGCGGCCTTGCGGCCCACTTCGTCTGGGCCAACCGCAACAAGGAGTCGGTCGCGCTGGACCTCAAGGCGCCTGCGGGTATCGACATTCTGCACCGGCTGCTCGACCGCGCCGACGTGCTGGTGTCCAACCTGGCACCGGGATCGACGGCCCGGCTCGGCATCTCGCCCGAGCAACTGCGGGACCGGCACCCGGGCGTGATCGCGGTGGAGATCGACGGCTACGGGGCGGGCGGCCCGCTGTCGCACAAGCGCGCGTATGACCTGCTGGCCCAATCGGAGTCGGGATCCTGTGCGGTCACCGGGTATCCCGGGATGCCGGCCAAACCCGGGCCCCCGATCGCCGACATCTCGACCGGGCTGTACTCGGCGTTGTCGATCCTGGCGCTGTTGTTCTCCCGGGACGATCGCCCGCGCCGCGGCGGCGTGGTCAACGTCAGCCTGTTCGACACCATGATGGATCTGATGGGCTACCCGCTGACCTACACCCAGCACTCCGGCATCGACCAGCAACCGCTGGGCATGGCATCGCCCGCGGTCGCGCCCTACGGGGCCTACCGGACCGCCGACGGCCAGACGGTGGTGCTGGGCACCACCAACGACCGGGAATGGCAGCGACTGGCCCGCGAGATCATCGAACGCCCCGACCTCGCCGACGACCCGCGGTTCGCCACCAACTCCGAGCGGGTGGTCAACCGGAAGGTGCTCGACGATGCCATCCAAAGCTGGTGCGCCCGGCATGATCTCGCCGATGTCCAGAAGATCGCCGACGCCGCGGGGATCGGCAACGCCCGGTACAACCTGCCCAGCGAGGTGCTGGAGCATCCTCAGCTGAGCGCCCGCGACCGGTGGCGAACGGTGCAGACCTCGGCGGGCCCGATCCGGGCCATCGTGCCGCCGCCGATCATCGAGGGATTCGAGCAGCCGATGGGTCCGGTGCCCGGCCTCGGGCAGCACACCGACGCCGTACTGGCCGAATTGGGCCTGTCCGGCACCGAGGTCGGCCGGTTGCGCGACCAGGGCGTCGTTGCCTGAAGGGTCGCCTGAAGGCCGTCTGAATCACGTCAAGAACAGGAGCAGTCATGCGTGAAGCAGTGATCGTCGAAGCGGTGCGCACACCCGTCGGCAAGCGCAACGGCGGCCTTTCCGGGGTGCACGCCGCGGACCTGTCGGCAGTGGTGCTGGGCGCCCTGGTGGACCGGACCGGGCTGGACCCGGCCACCGTCGACGACGTGGTGTGGGGCTGTGTGTCCCAGGTGGGCGACCAGTCCAGCAATATCGGCCGGTTCTCGGTGCTGGCCGCCGGCTGGCCGGAGTCGATTCCCGGGACCACGGTCAACCGGGCCTGCGGCTCCAGCCAGCAGGCGCTGGATTTCGCGGCGCAGGCCGTCATGAGCGGCCAGCAGGACGTCGTGGTCGCCGGCGGCGTCGAGGTGATGAGCCGGGTACCGCTCGGCTCGGCGCGGGCCACCGGCATGCCGTACGGACCGAAGGTGCTGAAGCGCTATGACGACTTCTCGTTCAACCAGGGCGTCTCCGCCGAGATGATCGCGCAGAAGTGGGGCTTCTCGCGCGGCCGGCTGGACGAGTACTCGGCCCGGTCGCACGAACTGGCGGCCGCCGCCCAGGACCGCGGCGCCTTCATCGACCAGATCGTCCCGGTGCCCACCGACGGTGGCGTTGTCACCGCCGACGAGGGCATTCGGCGCGGGACCACCGCCGAGAAACTCGCCGCCCTCAAGCCCGCCTTCACCGAGGACGGCGTGATCCATGCCGGCAACTCCTCGCAGATCTCCGACGGCGCGGCGGCGATCCTGGTCACCACGCCGGAACATGCCGCCGCCCAGGGTTGGACACCGATCGCCCGCTACGTCGCGGGGGCGGTCGCCGGCGCCAACCCGGTGCTGATGCTCACCGGCCCGATCCCGGCGACCGAGAGGGTGCTGGCCAAGACCGGGCTCGGCATCGGTGACATCGGGGTGTTCGAGGTGAACGAGGCCTTCGCGCCGGTTCCGCTGGCGTGGCTGGCCGACACCGGGGCCTCCGAGGACCGACTCAACCCGCCCGGCGGGGCCATCGCGCTCGGCCACCCGCTGGGCGGCTCCGGTGCGGTGCTGATGACCCGGATGCTGCATCACATGCGGGACAACAACATTCGCTACGGACTGCAGACGATGTGCGAAGGCGGCGGCACCGCGAACGCCACCATCGTCGAGCTCATCAACTGACCGGGGGAGTCATGCGTCGCGATCTGTTCACCGAAGACCACGAGGCGTTCCGTCAGCTGGCCCGCGACTTCGTCGAGAAGGAGGTGGTGCCGCACTATCCCGAATGGGAGAAGGGCGGCCGGATGCCCCGCGAGGTGTTCAAGCAGTTGGGCGCGCTCGGCATGCTGGGCATGGCGATTCCCGAGGAATACGGCGGCGCCGGGATGCCGGACTACCGCTACAACGTCGTGCTGCAGGAGGAGGCGGCGCGCGCACTGGTGACGCTGTCGACGGTGCGCACCCAACTCGAGGTGATCCTGCCGTACTTCCTGCACTATGCGAACGACGAGCAGCGCCGGCGCTGGTTCCCCGGTCTGGCCGACGGCACCCTGCTGACCGCGGTCGCGATGACGGAGCCCGGGACCGGCTCCGATCTGGCCGGGGTGCGCACCACCGCGGTGCGGGACGGGGACGAGTTCGTCCTCAACGGCGCCAAGACGTTCATCACCGGCGGCATGCAAGCGGACCTGGTCATCGTTGTCGCACGGACGTCCACGGACCCGGACAACCGCCGCAAGGGGCTGACCCTGTTGGTGGTCGAGGACGGAATGCCAGGCTTCACCCGCGGGCGCGAGCTGGAGAAGATGGGCTGCAAGGTGCAGGACACCGCCGAGTTGTCCTTCGTCGACGTACGGGTGCCGGTCGCCAACGTGCTGGGCGAGGAGGGGGAGGCCTTCTCCTATCTCGGCCACAACCTGCCGCAGGAGCGGCTCACCGTCGCCGTCGGCTCCGTGGCCCAGGCCCGTTCGGCGATCGCCGCGGCGATCGACTACACCCAGAACCGAAAGGCGTTCGGCACGCCCGTGGCGTCCTTTCAAAACACCAAGTTCGAACTCGCCGCGTGCTCCACGGAGGTGGAGGCGGCCCAGGCGATGCTGGACCGGGCGGTGGCGCTGCACGTCGAGGGTGAGCTCAGCGGTGCCGACGCGGCCCGGGTGAAGCTGTTCTGCACCGAGATGCAGCAACGGGTGATCGACCGCTGCCTGCAACTGTTCGGCGGCTACGGCTACATGATGGAGTATCCGATCGCCCGGCTGTACACCGATGCGCGGGTGGCCCGGATCTACGCGGGCACCAGCGAGGTGATGAAGGTGATCATCGCCAAATCGCTGGGGCTGTAGGTCCGCAATCCGGTCCTCACCGGTGGGGAGTTGCCCGGCTTGCAGCGACTCTGTCCGCCGACCGGACGCACGCCGGTCGATTCCGGCGAGATAGTCGCTCAGAGCCGGGCACGACACACCCCGGTTCTGGGGCGGCTGAGGCTCGACGGGACCGCGGTGCGGGTGCCCGAACTTTTTTCTGCTGCGACCCTTGTCACATCCGCACAAACCAACCTACTGTGTGTTCACTAGGTTGGTTTGTGCGAAGGGAGCCCGGTGACCGCGACAGAATCGTCGGCTCTTCGCGAAAGCGCTCCTCGCCGTCCCTACGCGACCCTGCTGGCCAAGGGTGAGGACCGCAAGCAGCGCATTCTCGACGTTGCGCAACGGCTGCTGGCCCGCAACGGCTGGCGCACGACCACGTTGGCGCAGATCGCCAAAGAGGCCGGGGTCACCCCCGCCGGCCTGCTGCACCACTTCGAATCGAAGGAGCAGTTGCTGCACGCGGTGCTCGATGCCCGCGACAACGACGACGAGCAGCACGCCTACCGGCACACCGGCGATCTCGCCGAGGCCATCGCCAGCGCGGCCGAACGGTTCTACCGGTCACCCGAGCTGGTCGGCACCTTCGCGGTGCTGATGGCGGAGAACATCGCCGCGGACGCCCCCCTGCACGACCGACTGGTGTCGCGGTACCGCGCGGCGGTGCAGATCATCGCCGACCGGATTCGTATCGGTCAGTCCGAGGGGCGCTACCGCACCGACGTGAACCCGGCCGTCAAGGCCATGGAAGTACTGGCATTTGTGAACGGAATGGAGACCTCATGGCTACTCGACCCGACGATTCCGCTGACCGATGTGTTCCAGGAGTATTCCCGATCACTGGCGAGCCAGCTGGCCCCGGTCGCCGGATCATGAGGTACCGGCTGGACGTGGTGGCGCCCAGCGTCGCCGAGGCGGTCCGCTACGCCGGCGGCTGGATGTTCGACCGGGTGATGGCCGGCTGGGATGTCAACGTGCTGCTCGCCGAGGATGGTGATGTCCGGCCGCTGAAGATTCTCGGCGCCGAACCGGTGGACTTCGAGTCCGTCCTCGCCGCCGGTGATGATCAGCCGCATCCCCAGGCGCTTGCGGTCGCGGCGGGTCTGATCGACCGCGACGAGCGGGTCCGCGAGGGGGTGCTGCGCGCGCTCGACCACGGCATGACCGAGGTCGCGGTGTGGGGTGAGGTGCAGCCTGCCGGCCTGGATCGCGGCGTGGACTCGGTGCAGCACCGGCTGAGTTCGGCCGCCCGGGTGTTCAAGGCGCAGGCCCTGGCCGCCGCGGCTATCACCGACACCTCGGTGGAACCTCTCGAGACGTTCCGCAGCGGCGCGATGAGCAGGCCGCCGATCGGTGCCGACCTCGTTCCGGCCGGCTAGTCGACGATCGAGATCGCCTGTCGCGGGCACTGACGCACGGCCTCGCGGATCTGCTTCTCGTTCTCCGGGGTCACCTCGTCGGATAGCACGTGGAGGTAGTCCTGCTCGTCCACCTGGAACACCTCCGGGATGATGCCCATGCAGATCGCATTGGCCTCGCAGAGGTCGAAATCCACCTTGATCTTCATCGCAACACCTTCACCGGAACCGTGTGCCAGCCCGCGACATTCTGCATGTGCACCCGCTCGAGGCGGTCCCACTGCACTTCGTAGCGCGGCATGAATTCCAACAGCCGTTCCAGCGCGATCGCGCTCTCCATCCGGGCCAGCGCCGCGCCCAGGCAGCTGTGGATGCCGTACCCCAGGCCGAGGTTCTGCGCCTCGGTGCGGTCCCGGTCGATGTCGAACTTGTCGGCGTCGGTGAAGGCCCGCGGGTCTCGGTTGGCCGCAGCGCCGATCAGGAACACCGGCTTGCCCGCGGGAATCGTCTGCCCGTGCAGGTGCGCCTCTTTGAGGGTGTACCGCACGTTGTATTGCACCGGGCCCTCGTATCGCAACATCTCCTCGACCGCGGCCGGAATCTTGGCCGGGTCGTCGAGCAGCTTCTGCCACTGGTCCGGGAAGCGGGCGAAGTTCACCACGGCGGTGCCGAGCAGCTTGGTGACGGTTTCGGCGCCGGCTCCGCCCAAAAGCGTTGCGAAACCGCAGATCTCGATGTCGTCGAGATTCCGCAGGTTCCCGTCGTCATCGGGGATCTCGGCGGCGATCAGCTTGCTGATCATGTCGTCCTGGGGCTCCGCGCGCCGTTCCTGCACCAGGTTGTAGTAGTAGATCGCTGTCTCGATGTTGGCCTGCATGCCCGCTTCGCTGACGCCGATCTGGCCAGGCTCGCGGTGCAGCGAGGTGTCGATCCAGTGCCGGACCTGCTGGCGGTAGTCCTCGGGCACACCGGCCATCCGGGTGATCACCTCGACCGGGAACGGGCCGGAGAAGTCCTGCACCACGTCGAAGTCGTCGGGGTTGACCGCGGACAGGAATCGGTCGATCTGCTCGATGACGGTGTCGCGCTGGGCCTGGATGGTGCGCGGCGTGAAGGCCTTGTTCAGCAGGCTGCGCATGTGGCGGTGCTCGGGTGGGTCCATGAAGATGATCGACTTCGGCGGCGGCTCGGGCGCCTGGACCATCGCCAGGTCGCAGCCCCGCGCCGACGAGTAGGTCTCGTGGTCCTTCATCGCGTTGGCCACGTCCTCGTGGCGGGTCAGGGCGTAGAAGTCCATGCCCGGGTGGTAGTAGACCGGTGCTTCGTCCTGCATCCGCCGATAGATGTCGAACGGGTTGTTGAAGAACTCTTCCGAGAACGGATCGAAGACGAGTTCGGCCGGAGTCATTGGGTAATCCTCCGGGACGAGGTCAGGGCCTGAAGCGTTACGGATTGTTCGCCGATCGTAACGCTAACAGGGTGCTCAGCGGGAGAGGTGAATTCGCCGTCGCTCACGATTGCCGGGACTCCGCCAGGCCGGCGTCGACGGCGTCGTCGAGGATGCCGAGGTCGCTGCCCAGTTCGTCGACGGTGGCGCGGATGACGGCGACATCCTTGCCGATGAACTCGCCGACCGCGGCGATGAACCGATCCGCCGACCCCGCGGCCGCGATCGACGTCAACGCCCGGCTGGTGCCGCTGCCGTGCGGCAGGGCCGAGAGCAGCGTCGCCTCGTCCACCCCCAAGCGTCCGGCCAGCCGAACCGCCTCGGCCACCAGCCCGATCTGGGCGGCGAACAGGGTGTTGTTGACCAGCTTCACCAGCTGC
Organism: uncultured Mycobacterium sp.; assembly: GCA_964535335.1. Taxonomy (GTDB): domain Bacteria; phylum Actinomycetota; class Actinomycetes; order Mycobacteriales; family Mycobacteriaceae; genus Mycobacterium. The sequence goes on along the minus strand of CAZHUU010000046.1, from coordinate 18,709 downwards.
CCGTTGCCGGTGGGTCCGACCTGCAGAACCGGGTCGGCGTAGCTGGACAGCGCGGGGAGCGCCCTTTGCACGGCGTCGGGCTCGCCGCCGGCGAACACGGTCACCGTCCCCGCGGCGATGTCGTGCGGTCCGCCGCTGACCGGCACGTCGACAACGGCCACTCCGCCGGCCCGGCCGCGCTCGGCGAGGGCCTGCGCGGTGCGGGGGCTGCCGGTGGTGTGCAGCACCAGCACCGAGCCGGACGGCATGGCGGCCAGCAGGCCGTCGTCGAGGCAGACCTGCCGGACCTGCTCGTCGGTGAACACGCAAATGGCGACGGCGTCGGCATCGCGCGCCACGTCGGCGAGTTCCGGTACCGCACGGGCGCCCAATTCGGTAATGGTGGAGCGCTTTTCCGGGCTGCGGCCGAGGGCGGTGACGTCATGGCCGGCCTGCGCCAGCCGGCGCACCATCGGAGCGCCCATCCGGCCCGCGCCGACGAACCCGACCTTCATCGCGGGTTGTCCAGCAGCACCAGGGCGGCATCCGCGGCGTCGAGTACCGCCCCGGGTTCCACGCCGGCCTTGGCGGCCATGTCGGCGACCAGGCTGACGTCCTTGTGCAGCAGTCCACCGGCGACCTGCTTGAGCATGTCCAGGCTGCCGCCAAACCGGGCGACGCTGGTCAGGGCGAAGCTGTTGCCCGAGCCGCGGCTGATGACCTCGGCGAGTTTCTCCGGCGCCACCCCGAGGGCCTGGCCGAGGTCCAGCGTGGTCTTGGCGGTGGCCAGGTGGGCGCTGAACAACAGGTTGTTGAGCAGCTTGGTCACCTGTCCGGCGCCGACCGGTCCCAGATGCACGATCGGATCGGCGTAGCTGGCGAACACCGGACGGACCTTCTCCACCACGTCCTCGTCCCCGCCGACCATCACCAGCAGCGTGCCCGCCTCCGCAGCGGGGCCGCCCCCGCTGACCGGGGCGTCGATCACCGTCACGCCCTTGGCCGCGGCCTGCTCGGCGAGTTTGCGGCAGGTGTCGGGGTGCACGGTCGCGTGCACCGCGATGACACCGCCGGGTTCCATCCCCGCCAACACCCCGTCGGATCTCGTCGCGACGTCCATCACGTCGGCGTCGCCGACGACGCACAGGCAGACCAGGTCACTGGCGGCACCGAGCTCGGCCGGTGTCGCCGCCACCGTGGCCGCGGTGTCGGCGAAGGGCTCGACCGACTCCGGACGGCGGGCCCACAGCGTGGTGGGGTGACCCGCCTCGACGATCCGACGTGCCATGGGCGCGCCCTGACTGCCCAGCCCGATGAATCCCACCCGCATCAGCCGGCCTCCTCGTTCGCGTCAGCGTTCACTTCAGCGCTCATTTCGACGTTGATGCACTGCTCGGCAAAGGACAGGACGCTGCGGTGATACTGCGCCGCAGTCAATCCCAGACTCAGGTTGTGGCCCGCGTCGGCCTGATGGTGGATCTCCACCCGCGGGGACGCGGTGAACAGCGCGGCGATGTCGGCCAGTGCCTCGGGTGTCGAATCCCACACCCGCTCGTGTTCGGCGGCGGTGAAGCGGACCGGTACCCCCACCTGCGCCGCCAGCGCCGGGAAGTCCCGCGCGGACCAGTGCGTGGAGATCTCGGCCTCCTGCGGCGGCGCGCCCGCCGATCCGACCGCGTTGATCACGTCCGGCGGATACAGCTCTTCGGGCGCCCAGATCAGTTCGCGCAGCCCGGCCGGGCGGTGGCTGGGGGTGGCCTGGCTGAGAATCTCGGCGGCCGCAGGGTATTTGCGCAGTCCGGTCCCGGCGAGCTCCACGCCCAGCAGGTGATGTCCCAGCTGGTCGACTGCCATCCGCAGCGTCAGCTCACAGCCATTGGAATGCGCCAGCAGAAACACCCCCGCGCCGCGTGGGCGGGAACCCAGCATCGCGTCGGCGGCCGCGTACGCGAGTTCCACCCGGCGGGCCGGCTCCCACATGGTGTCGCCGTACGGCGCCGACGTGCCGTAGCCGGGCCGGTCGAGGGCGATCACGGTGAAACCCGTTGCCGCGCCGAGCGCCAGCAGCGACAGTTCGGGGTGGCCGGGACAGTCGAAGTAGGCGGCCGACGAGGCCCCGCCATGCAGCGCGATGATCACCGCCTTGGGGTCGGCGGCGGCGGCGAACAGTCCCGACATCGGTATTCCGTCGACCGGGACGACCCGGCGCGCTGCCGGTGCAGAGGTCACGAATCCACCCGCATCAGCAGCACACCGCTCGGCGTCAGCCCACCGCTGCTGGCGACGGCGACCTTCGCGCCGGCCACCTGACGCTCACCGCCGTCACCGCGCAGTTGGGTGACGGCCTCGTGGATCAGGCCCATCCCGTGCGTGCGGCCGTGGGAGAGCTGGCCGCCGTGGGTGTTGAGCGGCAGCGCCCCGTCGCGGGCGATGTTGGTCCCGCCGTCGAGGAAGTCCTTCGCCTCGCCGATGCCGCAGAAGCCGAGCGCCTCGATCCAGGACAGGCAGTTGAAGGTGAAGCCGTCGTACAGCTCGGCTACGTCGACGTCGCTGGGCCGCAACGATGTTCGCGACCACAGGTGTGCAGACTGGCCCAGCACCTGCGGTTCGTGGGTCAGTGTGGTCTGGTCCCAGTCGGTGCGCTCCAGGATCTGGGTGCCGACCGCCTCGAACAGCACCGGGGTGTTGGGCATGTCCGCGGCGGCCTCGACGGCCGAGACGATCACCGCGACCGCGCCGTCGCACGGGACGTCGCAGTCGTACAAGCCGAACGGGGTGGTGATCGGCCGCGCCGAGAGGTAGTCGTCCATGCTCATCGGGTCGCGGTAGATCGCGGTCGGGTTCAGTGCCGCGTTGGCGCGCTGGTTCAGTGCGATCCAGCCCAGCGTCTCGCGGGTGGTGCCGTAACGCTGGAAGTGCCGCTGGGCGTTGAGCGCCAGTGTGTGTGCGGCCGAGGTAGCACCGAACGGCGCTTGCCAGCTGGTGGTGCGCAGGCCGCCCGGTGGCGCCATCCTGCGCTGCTTGAGCAGCTCTTGGAACGTCGACTCCCAGAGCGTGCGGAAGCACAGCACGTGCCGAGCCAGGCCGGTCGCGACCGCCATCATCGCGGCGATCACCGAGCCGCCCGGGCCGAACGTGTCCATGCCGCCGTTGATCCAGGTGGGCCGCAGGCCGAGCGCGCCCTCCAGGGCGGTGACACCGCCCTCGCCCATCCCCGCGACGTCGAGGCCGGGATAGGTTGACAGTCCGTCGATGTCAGCGAAGGTCAGGCCGGCATCGGCGACCGCTGCCTCGCACGCCTCGATGGTCAGCGACAGCGGGTTGACCATCAGCCGGCGGCCCAGCCGGGACGCGCCGATACCGGTGATCGCCGAACGCTCCTCGAACTTCACCGGCGTCAGCGGCGGGCGGACGTGCCGGGCGAAGTCCTGCGGCGCGATCTCGTCGGCCGGCTGCTCGCCGAACTGCTTGGGGCTCAGAGGGCGGAACAACGGCAGGTAGACGTCGTCGTTCTTCTCGAACACCACCTCGACCAGCTGCCCGATCTCCAGGTCGTCCGGATCGGCGTCGATGATGTTGGTGGTCAACCGAACTCGCGGATCCTCGGTGATCGCGACCTGGGCGACCACGTAGGGCGCGGGCAACCCCGGGATGGCAAACCGGTGGTTGACGGTGAACGCCGACAGCACCCCGACCCCACTGACCGCGCGGGGCCCCATGTCGTGACCGCCGCAGTACCGGCACACCGGCTGCGGCGGATGGATCAGCGCGGCGCAGCCCCGGCACTCCTGGATCCGCAGGGTGTCGTCGGCGCCGGACGTCCAGAAGAACTCGGTCTCCGCGGTGAGTTGTGGCAGCGGCGCGCGAGTCCCTCCGGTGCTCACTGGGCGAAGCCCCAGCGGGCCTCGAACACCGGTTCCTCGTCGGCAGGGGTGGATCCGGGCCGGCCCTCACCGGCGAACTCGTCCTCGGCGATCTCGACGATGGCGTGCACCGGGCAGTCGAACAGCGCGCGCAAGACCTCGGGCCGGTCGGCCGCCGCGACGGTGCCGTCACCGATCAGCGCCGCGTATCCCCAGTCGTCCAACGAGAAGTAGCCGGGCGCATGCCGGGCACAGGCGCCGAAGCCGTCGCAGATCGTCCGGTCGAGCCGGATTCGCATGTGATCGCTCATGATCGGGCCACCGCCTCCACCTCGTAGGGCCGCTGCGCGGGCAGCGCGCCACCCCGGCAGGTCTCGCACTGCCCGGCGAGGTGCACTTCGACGAGTTGCGGGAAGCGCGCCAGCAGGCTCGCCGCGACATTGGCGGCACCGTCCAGCGTGGCGCAGGCACCGCGGCCACGCAGTACCACCGACCAGCGCTCCAGCCGGGCAACGTCTTCGGCGGTCGCGACCCCGTCGCGCAGCGCACCGGCCGCGGCCGCCATCGCGGCGGTCCCGTTGAAGCACGAACCGCACTGTCCGGCGTTCTCGCGATCGAAGTAGGCCAGCACCGCGGCCACCACGGCGACCGGGCAGTCGTCGGTCAGCAGTGCCACCGCGCCGCAGCCCAGGCCGCTGCCCATCCCGCGGAACGTCTCGTGATCCAGCGTGGTGTCCAGTACCGCCCGATCCAGCAGCCCGGCGAAGTACCCGCCCATCAGCGCACCGCGCACGCGGTCGGGGGAGACACCGTGCAGGGCAAGCAGATCGGCGAACGCCAGGCCGTGCGGCACCTCGTAGAGCCCGGGCGGCCGCCCGGCGCCGGTGACGGTCACCAGGAACGTCCCCGGTGAGGCGTCGGTGCCCGCCGAGCGGAACCCCGTGGCGCCGTGGGCCAGTAGGTAGGGCAGGTTCGCCAACGTCTCGACATTGCTGACCAACGTGGGATGTCCGGCCACGCCGTGCTGGAAGGGGCGCGGCGGCTTGTCGGTGGGCTTGGCCGGGCCGCCGTTGATCACCCGGACCGCCGCGGTCTCCTCGCCCGCCACGTAACCGGGATCGACGGTCACGATCGAGATGTCCAGGCCGCCCAGGGTGTCGAAACCGACCTCGTCGAGCGCGTGGTCGACGGCAAGGGCGGCCGCGGAGTCGGACACATAGACGTAGGCACGCTGCGCGCCGACCAGTCGCGCGGCCAGACGTAACCCGTCCAGCATCAGGTGCGGCCGGTGCCGCAACAGCCAGCGGTCCTTCACCGAGGCCGGCTCACCCTCCTCGCCGTTGGCGACCACCACGGTCTCGTGGCCCCGAAGATGGGCCGAGCGCACCGTGCGCAGCTTCACACCGAGCGGAAAGGCCGCCCCACCGCGGCCCAGCAGGCCGGACCGGTCCACCTCCGCCAGCAGCGCCTCGGCGTTGTCCAGTAGTGCGTAGCCGCCGTCGGCCAGGTAGGCGCTGTGCGTCTCGACCGCTGCGGGCAGCCGCAGCAGCCGGGGGCTGACGCCGGGTGCGGCCGCAACCGTCAGCGCCGTGCCCGCCTGCGCGGTCGCGTTCATCTGGCACCTCTTCCGGTTCGGGCCGTCAGGCGGGGATCGTTAGGCTGTGCCGCATGAGAACGGCCGTTGTCCGCGTCGACGTGGATCCCTCCGGAGAACTCTCGCCGGAGCAGTTGACCGCCGGTGCGGCCACGCTGCGGACGCTGGCCATCGAGTCGGGTGTGGAGGTGGTCGACAACAACATCGCCGCCATGCCGCGCGGGCGACGGGAGGCCGAGTTGCTGATGGCCGGACCCGACCCGCAGGAGCTCCAGCGCATGGCGATCACGATGTGCGCCAGCGCCTTCGGCACCACGCCGGCGGCGGGAACGATGACGTTCGTGAGCCGGGGCACCGACGAGGACGCGCACGGCGTGCTGGCCGGATTCGGCCTCACCGGCCGGATCGAACGCACGCCCGGCGACGACGGCTACGACATCATCCAGGTGACTTTGCGCAAGGCCGATATGGAACGCATCCCGGAGAGCCGGGTATTCACCGCCCTGGAGGCCTCGACCAACTGTGAGGTGCACATCCGCACCGTGTGAGCCCGCGTTCATCGGCCGACGAAGTCGAGGATCGCGGGTGCCGCCTGCACCCAGGTGTCGAACATGTTGAACCGCTTGACCTTCCCGGAGGCGCGGTCCTCACCGGCCCGCTCCCAGGCGTCCTCCGGCCACGGCGGGTCGATCAGGGTGGAACCCTTGATCAGACAGTTCACCTCCAGTGAGGTGCGCTTGGGGTGATCCCAATCGTTCTCACCTCCGCGGATGATCAACGTGGGCACCCCGATGTCGCCGAACAACTCGTCGTCGACACCCGGTATCGCCTGGCCGGGCTTCGGTACGAAGGCATTCAGCCAGCGCAGCATGACGCGCAGGAACTCGTCGGGATCCATGGCCAGGATGCGCTCGGAGTTGGCCGGGTTCTCGGCGATGCGTTCCTTCCACTCATCCACCTGCAGAAGGCCTTTGATGCCCAGGCCGCGCACCGCAAGGATGCTCGGCACCAGATAGTACGAGCCCAGCACGAAGGATCCGTAGACGCCGCCGACGATGTTCCACACCACCAGCTTGGTCGCGACCTCGGGGTGCAGGATCGTGGTCAGGATCGAGTCGCGGGCGCCGCCGGACCCGCCGGCGATGATGCACGGGCCGATGCCCAGGCCGGTGATCAGGGCGTGCAACGTGTCGGCGCGCATGTGGGATTCGCTCTGGCCGTAGAACTGCAGATCGGACCTGCCGCAGTTGGGCCGGTCCCACAGCAGCACCCGGTGGCCGCCCTTGACCAGTTCGTCGGCCAGCGGGCGCAGCCCCTCGATGTCCTTGCTGTAGCGGCCGCCGGGCGTCAGGGTGATGAACTCGCCGTCCTCACCCAGGATTTCGTACACGACGTTGCCGCCGTTGATCTCGAGGACCCGCTCGCCGGCGCGGAGCTGCGGGCCGGTCATGCCATCACGAGCACGTCGTCGCCCACCACTCGGACCGGGTAGGTGCGAATGCTCCACTCCGGCTTGACCGCGGTGGTTCCGGTGGCCAACTCGAAGCCCCACTGATGCCAGGGGCAGTAGATGAACTCCAGGTCGCGCACCATCACCGCGTCGCCGGGGACGCTCTCGTCGACGATATTGCGGCCACGCGGGCGCCCGGAGCACAACGGTCCGCCCTCGTGCGGGCAGTAGTTGGCGATGGCGTAGAACGTGCCGTTGACGTTGTACACGCCGACACCGTGTCGCCCGATCGGCACGAGTTTGTGGGTGCCGGGCGGGATCTCGTCGACGGTGGCGACCACGTGCTCGCGCCCCTGCGCCAACCGCGGTTGTTTATCGGGACTCGTCATATTCCCCCGTCGCTCCGCTCCTGCCCACCGAGTCATCTGCTCAGAACACCCGCATCTGGCCCTCGAGGGCCGGAACCGTTTCGGGCAGCTTGTAGGTCTCGATGCCGTTGCGGAACATCACCGCCTCGCGGGCGTGCTCGGGCAGGTGCTTGACCAGCCAGCGCGGGTCGTCGAACGTCCAGTGCGGATAGTCCGAGGAGAACAGCAGGATCTTCTCGCACTCCATCCACTCGAAGGCGCGCAGCAGTTCGGTCTTGTCCTCGGGATAGTCCAGCGGCTGGGTGGTGAACTTGATGTGGTCCTTGACGTACTCGCTGGGCTTGCGCTTGATGTCCATCCAGCTCTTGCGAGCCTCGTAGATGGCGTCCATCCGCCACATCAGCGGCAGGATCCAGTTGAAGGCGTGCTCGACGAACACGATGCGCAGGGTGGGGAAGCGGTCGAAGACCCCGTCGAAGATCAGGCTCATCACCTGGTTGGCGGCCAGCAGCGAGTAACTGACCATGAAGTCGTGGTTGTAGCTGGGATAGCCCACCGGCGGGATCGGCAGCGTGTCGAAGACGCCGCGGCCCAAATGGCAACTCACCGTGATGTCGTGGTTGGTGGCCGCCGTCCAGACCGGATCGTATTTCGGGTCGCCCCAGGCCGGTTTGGGTTCGGCCTTGATCAGCACCTGCACCATGTACGGGTGCTCGGCCCACTTCTCGATCTCCAGCGCGGCCCCGGCGGGGTCCTCGATGGCCACGCAGATCGAACCGCGCCAGCGCTCATGCCAGTTGTTCTTGCTGTCCAGCCAGTTGTCCGCCTGCCAGGCGTTGTGGGCGTAGGTCAGGGCGGCGGTGGCCTCGGTGGTGCGGCAGTAGCTGTGCACCGGCTCCAGTACCGCGATGTCGGCGCCGGCCTCCATGATGGCCTGCCGCAACGCCAGATCGGGGTCCGTGCAGGCGAATTCACCGTCGTCCGGGAAGGTGTCCACCCGCATCGCGTAGGCGTGCGCGTAGTCGGGGGCGTCGTAGTAGATCAACTCGCCGACCCGGTGGTTCATGAAGTACTTGCTGCGGATCGGCTCCGGGATGTACTGCTGCAGCACCCCGCGGCGGGGGACCGGGTGCACATCGGAGTCCACGCAGCGCACCGCGACCCGCTCGGTCGGGGTCACCCGCTCCTGGATGTGGTTGAGGGTCATCGTGGTGTCCTCCTCGCCGTTACCGTGCGCCTTGACTGGTCAGACCGGCCGGGATGTCGATTCCGTACAGCCCGGCGGCGTTGCCCCAACACACCTTCTCGCGCTGCTCGGCCGTCCACGCCGCGGGTAGGTCGCGGGCGTCGCCGCAGTGCCAGTGCGGGTAGCTCGAGCCGAACATCAGCATGTCGTCCTTGCCGGTGAACGACAGCCACTGGTCGGCGAAGTCGGCGTCCCCGGGGCCGTCGATGCTGTTGTGGATGAAGTAGACGTGGCCCGGCAGGTAGTCACTCGGCATCCTCGGTGCCCACGGTGTCTGCTCCAGGTGCGGGCGCCCGAAGCAGTCCATCCGCCAGATGAACGGGGTCACCATGTCGGCGGCTCCGTCGGCCCAGACGAACTTCAGATCGGGCAGCCGCTCGAAGACGCCCTCGGCGATCATGTTCAGCAGGTGGTAGATGTAGTTCAGCGACATGAAGCCCAGGTACTGCTCGAAGGTCCGGGTGTTGCCCGACGGGGTCGGCGGGAACGCGATGCCCTCGCCGACCTCGATGTGGGTGGCCACCGGAAGGCCGGCGTCCACGGCGGCTTCCCACAGCTCCCAGAACTGCGGCTTGCCGTAGAGCTCGCGCGACTGCAGCGGGATGCCGATCTGCACGACGCGATGGTGGTTCTTGTACTTGTCGATCTCGCGCAACGCGCCGCTGATGTCGTCTGGGTTGACCCGGATCGTGCCACGGAAGCGTTCGCCGAGTTCGGGATGCTCCAGCCAGCGCGACACCATCATCTCGTTGTGCGCGGCGAGGATCGCGGTGCCGAGGTGCCGGTCGGGCATGATGCCGCGACCCATCGGGTGCAGCACCGCCACGTCGACGCCGCGATCGGCGAACAGGTGCTGGGCGACGACGTCGGGATCCGACCCGGGGTACTGACCGTCGGGACCGCGGGAGCCCTTGACGTACTCGCCGCCGGGAGCGCCGTACCAGTCCATCTCGTAGTCCGGGAACCCGCGGCTCTTGAACGGTTCGCGCATCACGGTGCGCAGCTCGGGCGTCGATCCGAAGAAGATGTGGACGCTCGCGTCGATCAGGGGCGTGGCCGTCCCATCACGGTGCTCTATCACCAAAGCCGCCTTCCGTACGCACCACGGCACCGGACCCGTGCGTGTAAATCCCAGTTCTTCAACGGCAAGAACAAGATTCTCGCTATTGAGAGTAGAACCTCGTTACCACTTTGCCTCAACCGGGCGTTCCCAGCAAGCAAATCAGCCGGTAGAGTGCGATACCGTCCTGGGAGAATCACAAACGCAATATCTGAGAATTAGATTTCCATGCGGACCACCTGAGCAGGAGGCGATGGGTGCTACTCGAATTCGACGCTGATCAGCAGCTGTGGCAGGACACCGTGCGCGACGCGGTGGCCAAGCAGTGCCCGGCCACGCTGGTCCGCGGTGTCGCCGAGAACAAGGCGGATGCGGCGCCGCTGTGGGGCAGCTATGTCGAGCAAGGCTGGACCGAACTCGTCGAGCCGGAGAACGCCGTCGAGCTGGCCATCGTGCTGGAGGAACTCGGTCGCGCCACCGACCCGACCCCCTATCTGGCCACCGTCACGCAGTTCGCGCCACTGGCCGGTGACCGCTACCAGCCCGGTCAGGCCGGCGCCGCGCTGTACTCGGGCATCACCGCACACCGCGACACCGATGGCTGGGTGCTCAGCGGGACCGCTCGCTACGTGCTGGACGGCGACCGGGCGGAGAAGTTCGCGGTGGTCACCGACGGCGGGACCTTCGTCGTCGACGCCGGCCTGGGCCGGGTGACCCGCACCGAGGTGTTCGACCCGGTGCTGCATGTCGCCGACGTGACCTTCGCCGATGTTCGGGTGAGCCAGGGCGACCGGGTGCACACCGACGCCGAGCGGGCGCACCACGTCGCGCTGATGGGCATGGCGATCACCACGGTGGGCGCCTGCCAGCGGGCCCTCGACCTGGTACTGGCCCATGTGCGGGACCGGCACCAGTTCGGCGTGCCGATCGGGTCGTTCCAGGCCGTCCAGCACAAGGCGGTGGACATGCACGTCGCCATCGAGCGGGCCCGCGCGTTGGCCTACTTCTCGGCGTTGACCATCAGTGCCGACGACCCGCGCCGGCGGCTGGCCGCGGCGATGGCGAAAGCCGCTGCGGGAGAATGCCAGTCGGTCGTTTTCCGGCACGGCCTGCAGCTGTTTGGCGGGATGGGCTTCACCTGGGAGAACGACGTTCAGTTCGCGCTCAAGCGGGCCAAGGTCGGCGAGCTGCTGCTCGGTGGCGCCGCCGACCACCGCGCGATCATCGCCAACGAGTACCGGGAGTTCTGAGATGCAGCTGACCTTCGATCCCGATGTCGAGGAGTTCCGGGCCGAATTCGTCGAGTTCCTCGAGGCCAACCTGCCCACCGAGGCGCAGACCGCCGAGCGGCCGCGGTCGGTGTCGCACATGCCCGCCTGGGCGCGGCGCTGGCAGCGGCTGCTGTTCGACAACGGCTGGCTGCTGCCCGGGCAGCCCCCGGAGTTCGGCGGCCGCAATGCGACCGTCCTGCAGCAGTTCGTCCATCTCGAAGAGTTGTGCAACCGCCGGATCTATCACAGCTTCAACCCGCAGGGCGTGAACATCATTGCGGCGTCGCTGATCTCGTTCGGCTCCGAGGAGCAGAAGCACCGGTGGGCGGTACCGGTGCTCAAGGGCGAGGTGACCGCTTCACTGGGTATGAGCGAGCCGAGCGCGGGTTCCGACCTGGCGTCGCTGCGCACCCGTGCCGTGCTCGACGGTGACCGCTTCGTCGTCAACGGCCAGAAGGTGTGGACCTCGGGCGCCCACGACGCGGACTTCCTGCTGACGTTCGTGCGCACCGACCCGGATGCCCCCAAGCACAAGGGCATCAGCGTGCTGGTGATCCCGACCGATCTGCCCGGTGTGGTGCGCCGGCCGTTCCCGTCCATCTGCGGGATCGACGACCTGGACTTCAACGAGGTGTTCTTCACCGATGTGCGGGTGCCCGCCGAGAACCTGGTGGGCCCGCTCAACGGCGGTTGGGGGGTGGCCAACGGCTCACTCGGCCACGAGCGGACCATGATGTGGCTCGGCTTCGCCGACCGAATCCACAACGTGCTGGGCGACTTTCACCCCCGGACCCCGCTGGAACGGGATCAGTTCGCCTCGGGCGTCATGGACTACCACGCGCTGCGGTTGATGGGTTCCAAGGGACTCGCCAAGGCCGCCCGCGGCGAGACCGACGTCGCCGGGGTATCGGTGGTCAAGCTGTTCGGTTCGGAGGCGGAACTGCGACTGGCCGAGAACGCCCTGACCGCGGCCGGGCCGGACGGCCTGATGCACCCGGCGATGTCGGGGCCGTACGCGCACATGAACCTCGACCACTATTTCGCCAGCTGGTTCGAACGGTATGCCCGCAGCTTCTCCGGCACCATCGCCGGCGGAACCTCGGAGATCCAGCGCAACATCATCGCCCAACAGGTGCTGGGGCTGCCCCGCGGCAAGTGATTCGGCGTTGAGTCAGACGTCACGCACATGCCTACTCGCACAATGTGTGCGTGGGTTCTGACTCAACGCGCGACGAACGCTGCGGTCAGTCGATGACGGCCGCTTCCTTGCGCTCGGTGATCGGCCGGGCCAGCTCCTGCTCGTCGCAGATCCGCTGCAGCTTGTCCAGGGTCTCGTCCAGCCCCGGGCCCAGGGCCTTGCGGGGGGCGAACGTCGCGGGCAGGTGCCGCATGCCCTGGATCACGCCGATGGTGTCGTAGTGCACGGTCCGCTCCGGGTCGCAGCGATAGTCCGGAATGCGATCCAGCACGCTGGTCAGCATGTCCTTGAACACCGCGCGGGCCACGTTGGACCCGATGCAGCGGTGCACACCGATGCCGAAGCTGAAGTGCCGGTTGCCCTTTCGGTCCAGTATCACCTCGTTGGGGTCGTGGAACACCGACGGGTCCCGGTTGGCCATCGCCCACGAGATCCACACCCGCTCGCCCTCTCTGAACTGGTGGCCCTCGAGCTCCACGTCATCGGAGAAGGTGCGGCCGTCACCGGGTGCGGGGGTGTAGAACCGCAGGAACTCCTCGGTCGCCGGGTCGAGCAGGGTGTCCCGGTCGCGGATCAGCCGTTCGCGTTCGTCGGGGTGATCGGACAGCCATTCCAGGGCGTGCGCGGTGAGTGCGGTGGTGGTGTCGAACCCGCCGCCGATCACCAGCCCGAGCATGCCGAGGATCTCCATGTCCGGGGCCGGTTCGCCGTCGATGCGGAGGTTGAGTAGCGCATTGATCAGGCCCGGACGGGGATTCTGCTTGGCGTCGTTCATCCGGGTGATGAGGTCGATGCCCATCTCGCGATGCTGCTGCGCCACCCGCTCGGCATCCGGGGAGTGTTCGGGGGTGTAGATCGCGGCGTGCGTCGGCTCGCAGTAGATCGTCCAGTTCTTCAGTGGAATCCCCAGCAGCGCCATGGTCAGGACGGCCGGGACGACGTTGGCCAGGTCGTCGACGAAGTCCATCTCGCCGGTCTCGATCTTCTCGTCGATGCTGGCGCGGACGATCTCGTGGATGAACGGCTCCCACCGGGCGACCGCGGCCGGTGACAGGTAGGGGTTGAATGCGTTGCGGTAGATCCGGTGCTCCGGGTCGTCCATCTCCAGCATGCCGCCCCGGGTCACCACCCGGCGGGCCGTCGGGATGGAAATGCCCTTGTATCCCCGGCGTTCACCGTTGATGTCGTGATCGTTGGAGATGTGTGGACAGCGGGCCAGTTCGAACACGGCGTTACTTCCCGCCGCGACCCAGTGCCCGCCGTAGGTGTCCGACCATGCCACCGGGCACTTCTCGTGCATCTCCTCGGTGATCTTCTCGAACTGCACGCGATAGTCCGAGGTGTGTCTGTCGAAGTGATACCGCGGCTGTCTGCGCTGTTCGTCCGCGGCGGTGTCGTCGATGCTCAAGGCACTGTCTCCCGGTGAGTGTTGGGCGATGACTGTCGGGGTAGGGCTTCTCAGTCTTCTTCGATGAGGATGGCCTGCTCGGGGCAGGACTGCGCGGCCTCCCGGACCGCGTCCTCCTGGTCGGGCGGCACCACCTCGGTGACGGCCGACGAGCTACCGTCAATGTCGCTGAGCTGGAACATCTCTGGAGCGATCATGGCGCACAGGGTATGCCCCTGGCAGCGGTCCTGATCAACCCTAACCTTCACGGATTCCCCTTCGCGCTCTCGATATCGGATGTCTGATCTGGATGTCAGACGTGGTAGTCGTACCACTTGAGGTAGCCGCCGGCGTCGACCCGCAATTGCATGCCGGTGACGTAGCGGGCCTCGTCGGAGGCCAGCCACAGCACCGCGTTGCTGATGTCCAGCGGTTCGACGTAGGGCACCTTCATCGCCTGCTGGACCCCGAAAACCGGCTCGGCGTCGGCGCGGGTGGGGTGCTCGAGGTCGGGGCGGAACGAGCGGTACATCGGCTCGCTCTGCAACATGTCGGTGTTGCAGTTCGTCGGGTGCACGACATTGGCGCGGATGCCGCGGACCGCCAGCTCGGTGGCCAGGTCGTGAACGTAGTTCGACAGCAGCCGCTTGGCGACCATGTACGACATGCCGCCCGGATCGCCGCCGGGGTCCATCTTCAGGTGGGCGTCCATCAGCGCCGCGGTGGAGCCGGTCGCGATGATCGATGCGCCCTCCTCCAGGTGCGGCAGGGCCACCTGGATGGCGTTGATGGTGCCGATCAGGTTGGTGTTGATGACATCGCACCACGCCTGCAGCGGTGGCGTGCCCTTCATTCCGGCGATGCCGGCCTGGGCGACGACGATGTCGACCTTGCCGAACTCGGCGAGCCCCTGCTCGAGCGCAGCCTTGAGCTGGGCGGCCTCCCGCACATCGGCCTGGGCGGTGAGGATGCCGCGGCCGGTCTTCTTGACCAGGTCGGCGGTCTCCTCCAGGTCCTCCGGGGTGGCCATCGGGTAGCCGATGGTCTCGATGTCCCTGCACAGGTCGATCGCGATGATGTCGGCGCCCTCTTCGGCCAGCCGCAATGCGTGACTACGGCCCTGACCGCGCGCGGCACCGGTGATGAAGGCGACCTTGCCTTGGACTCGTCCCACGGGCGTTCCTCTCAGTGAAGTGTTCGGACTAGGTGAAGCTGCTCAGGTGTTGCGGCCGCCGTTGACGCCGAGGATCTGGCCGGTGATGTAACCGGCTTCCTCGGAGATGAAGAAGGCGCACGCGGCGGCGATGTCCTCGGGCTTGCCCATCCGCCCCACCGGGGTTCGCTTGATCGCCTCCTCGATCGAGCCGAGGTTGCCCTGTTCGGCCGAGGCGCGCAGCATCGGGGTGTCGACGAAGCCGGGCGGCACCGCGTTGACCGTGATGCCGGCCGGGCCGTACTCCAGCGCAAGGCTTTTCGTCAGACCGTTGACCCCCGACTTGGCCGCCACGTAGGCGGACATGAAGGGCGCGCCGGAGTGGGTGCTCGATGAGGAGATGTTGACGATGCGGCCCCAGCCGGCCTCGACCATGTCGGGCAGGACGGCCTGGGTGGTGTGGAATACCCCGTGCAGGTTGATGTCGATGATCCTGCGCCACTCGTCGAAGCTGATGTTGGCGAATCGCCGGAAGACCTCTTTGCCTGCGGCGTTGACCAGGATTGTCACCGGCCCGAGCGCAGCACGGATCGCGACGAGTGCGGCCTCGATCTGGGCGGGGTCGGTGACGTCGGCGATGTACGAATGATCGGTGTCGGCCGGGTTGAGATCGATGGTCGCCACGTTGTAGCCGTCGGAACGCAACCGGTTGGCTATCGCCGCGCCGATACCCGAGCTGCCTCCGGTTACCAATGCGGTCTTCAAAGACGGTCTCCATCACGGTCGATCAGCGGCTGACACGGTGTGGTTCGGCGACCGCTCCTGCTAGCGTCGCCGATCCAGGCGATCTCGGTTGTCAAGAACCTCCCTTTCCGGAATGAGAACGCTACTCTCGCTGTGACGCATTTCGCAAGACACTCTGACGCAATCTGTCTAACTGCGGAGATGCCGCCCACCTCCGGGCCCCACGTTCGGTGCGCAGGTGGTGGCGGGACCGGCGAAAGCGTCTTGAGTTCTCATGGGCCGAATGTATGATTCGCCGAAGATGAGAATCGAGTTATCCCCGACTCGTAGGAGTTGATGCATGCCTGTGCAGGACACGACGGCCGCCGTCGCCGACACGAGTGCGGGGGAGGGCCGGGTGTCCGAGCGGCGGATGCTGATCGACGGCCGGCTCGTCGGCGCCGACACGACCTACCCCTCGGTGAACCCCGCGACCGGTGAGATCGTCGGCTACGCGGCCGACGCCGGCGTCGACGACGCCGAGCGGGCGATCGCCGCCGCCCGCACCGCGTTCGACAACACCGACTGGCCGACGAACGTCGAGCTGCGCATCCGGTGCATGGAGCAGCTGCACGCCGCGCTCGTAAAGCACAGCGCCGAGCTGCGGGCGTTGACCATCGCCGAGGTGGGCGCCACCCGGGCCCTGACCGAAGGTCCGCAGCTGGACGACCCGATCCGGATCGTCGGCTACTACGCCGAGCTGCTCAAGACCTATCCGATGAGCCAGGACCTCGGCGAGATCGAGAGCCGCGGTCAGCGGCACCGCCGCTGGGTGGAGAAGGAAGCCGCCGGTGTGGTGGCCGCGATCATCGCCTACAACTATCCCAACCAGCTGGCCCTGGCGAAGCTCGGTCCGGCACTCGCGGCCGGCTGCACCGTGGTGCTCAAGGCCGCGCCGGACACCCCGCTGACCACGCTGGCACTGGGCGAGGTGATCGCCAAGTACACCGACATCCCACCCGGGGTGGTCAACGTGATCAGCTCCACCGATGCCCAGGTCGGCGTCGCGCTGACGACGAGCCCCGACGTGGACGTGGTGACGTTCACCGGCTCGACCGCCACCGGGCGGAAGATCATGGCGGCGGCCAGCGAGACCATCAAGAAGGTCTTCCTGGAGCTGGGCGGCAAGTCGGCGATGATCGTCCTCGACGACGCCGACTTCAACACCTGCGCGATGATGGCGGCCTTCATGATCTGCTCGCACGCCGGGCAGGGCTGCGCGATCACCACCCGGCTGCTGGTGCCGCGCAAGCATCAGGACGAGATCGTCGGGCTGGTGAAAAACTTCCTCGGCATGGTCCGCTATGGCGATCCGGCCGACCCGGACACCTACATGGGCCCGCTGATCAGCGAGACCCAGCGCGACAAGGTCGACGGCATCGTGCAGCGCGCGGTCGCCGCCGGCGCGACGCTGGTGACCGGCGGCAAGAAGGTCGAGGGCCCGGGCTACTTCTATGAACCAACCCTGCTGGCCGACGTCGACCCGGACAGCGAGATCGCGCAGGAGGAGATCTTCGGGCCGGTGCTCGTCGTGCTCGCCTA
>CAZHUU010000046.1:0-1805 GCA_964535335.1 uncultured Mycobacterium sp. | reverse complement strand
CTCTCCGGCGGGGTGTTCGGTGATCCGGACCGTGCGCGGGCGATCGCCCGCCGGATCCGCTCGGGGACGATAAGCCTCAACGGTGGCAGCTATTTCGCGCCGGACAGCCCGTTCGGCGGCTACAAGCAGTCCGGTGTCGGCCGCGAGATGGGGGTGGCCGGGCTCGAGGAGTTCCTGGAGGGCAAGACC
Source organism: uncultured Mycobacterium sp. (assembly GCA_964535335.1). Classification (GTDB taxonomy): domain Bacteria; phylum Actinomycetota; class Actinomycetes; order Mycobacteriales; family Mycobacteriaceae; genus Mycobacterium. The sequence continues at coordinate 1,616 of CAZHUU010000046.1, read as the reverse complement.
CTGGCGGAGGTGGTCTCGTGACCGGGCCGCTGGCGGGGGTCCGCGTCCTGGAGGTCGCGATGTACGGGTTCGTCCCGTCCTGCGGCGCGGTGCTCGGCGAGTGGGGCGCCGAGGTGATCAAGGTCGAGCATGCGGTGACCGGCGACCCCAACCCCAACGTCGAGCACGCCAACCGCGGCAAGCGCAGCATCGGTCTGGACATGTCGGTGTCCGAGGGCAAGGAGGTGCTCCTCGAACTCGTCCGCCGCTCGGATGTGTTCCTGACCAGCTTCCTGCCCGGACACCGCCGCAAGTTCGGCATCGACGTCGACGACATCCGCGCGGTCAACCCGAAGATCATCTACGCCCGCGGCAGTGCCTTCGGCCCGCGCGGTCAGGAGGCGGAGAAGGGCGGTTACGACATGACCGCCTTCTGGTGCCGCGCCGGCACCGCCGCCACCATCACCCCGCCCGGGATCGAGGGCATGATCGGCCCGCCCGGTCCCGCCTATGGCGACACCATTTCGGGCACCAACCTGGCCGGCGGCATCGCCGCGGCGCTGTTCAAGCGGGAGCGCACCGGGGAGCCGTCGGTGGTCGACGTCTCATTGCTGGGCAGTGGTCTGTGGGCGATGGGCCACACCATCGCGCTGACCCAGCATCTGCACGAGAGACTGGTGGCACCGGTGCCCGGGGTGCACGGCTCACCGATCAATCCGCTGGTGGGGCTGTATGAGACCGCCGACGGCCGCTACATCTCCTTCGTGATGATGCAGCCGACCAAGTTTTGGGCCGACGTGTGCCGGCACATGGACATCACCGAGTACGTCGACGATCCGCGGTTCGGCAGCGCCGAGCAGATCGCCGCCCACACCGCCGACGCGGTCGAGATCCTGGGCAAGGCGATGGCCACCCGCACCCTGGAGGAGTGGTCGGCCCGGTTCGCCACCCTGGCCGGACCGTGGGCCCCGGTGCAGGACACCCTGCAGGCCGCTGCAGACGCCCAGGTGCGGGCCAACGAATACCTGGTGCAGGCGGGTGAACTCGAGCTGGTGTCCAACCCGGTGCAGTTCGACGTGGCCGCCCCCCGGTCAGCGGCCGCGCCGGGATTCGCCGAGCAGACCGACGAGATCCTCGAAGAACTCGGCCTGGACTGGGACCGGATCATCGAACTCAAGACCGCCGGCGCGGTCACCTAGCGCCGGGAATCTGATGCCGCTCATCGCCACGATCGGAACGCAGCCGCCCCGCCGGGGCCGTGGCGTCGGACTTGCCGACCGGCAAGGTGCGTTATTCGCACACACTTCGCCCGATCGTTTTGCTGCGCTTGAAATTCGGCATTCCTTCACCGGCGCCCACGTGATCGGCTATGAAGGTTGCACCTTTGCCGAACGTTTGCGGGGCCGACGAGTCGATAGGGGCCGAAGTGACCAGCAGTGCGGACGGGTGCCGGTGAACCGCATCGGCCTGCCGGCCATTGTCGACGCCCGAATCGGCTTGGCCCGCAACGCCGCTGAGCACACCTCGGTCTCATCCCCGACGACCCTGGAAGGACCGGGCAGCGATGGCAGGTAAAGGACCGGATCGGTGGTCGCCGGGGATTGCTTTGTCGTCGGGTGTGTCGGGGCCGATGGCGG
>CAZHUU010000045.1:31418-31918 GCA_964535335.1 uncultured Mycobacterium sp. | reverse complement strand
CCAGTGACGCGTCACGGTTGCGATGATGAAGGGGTCGTCGGCGAGGGCTTCGGGGTCGCTGATCTGCTGGGAGCACACCGCAAGCGCGGAGAAAGGCATGGGTGCCTCGCCGCGCCACACCTGATAGGTCTGCTCCAGTAGGCCGAGGGTGGGAAAGGTCAGCAGGACCGTGCCGGGGGCGCCGGCGAGCAGCTTGGCCACGGCGTGCACCGCCATGAGAGTCTTGCCGGTACCGCAGCCCGACACTAGAAGCGCCCGGTGCTCGTCGGGGGTGACGGCGTCGACGGCGGCGCGCTGATAGTCGCGAAGGGTCAGCAACAGCTACCTGCCGGATCGGGGAGAGTGGCTCAGTCGTATCAGAGCGTATCCGGCGCGCATTAGAAAGAAGGCGACGGCTGCGGTGACCTGCGACGAGAACTAAAACCCTGGCGGCGTTAGCGGGTTCAAGGGCGGGGGAAGCGAGTCCTTTGCCGGATCTGCTGGCGGTGTTCCATCAGGTT
>CAZHUU010000045.1:0-31408 GCA_964535335.1 uncultured Mycobacterium sp. | reverse complement strand
GGAGTCGGATTGGTGGCAAGCGGTCGACGATGCTCATCGTTTTCCCGCTGACGGTGACAATGCGCTTGATTAAGTCGACGATGTATCGGGGGTCGTCGTGTTCGCTGCACCAGGTATTGGGATCGTTGACGATCCCCGAGCCGCGGCTGTCAGTCTTGATCTGGTAGCGCTCAATGATCCATTCGAGCGCTGAGCGCGACCCGAGTCGGTAACGGTGCGCGTCCTCGGGAATTCCTGAGAGGGTGAGCTGGGAGTTGTAGATCAGGACGCTGCGGTCAGTCTTCGACTTGAATCGCATCTTTGTGACGCGCAGGGTCTCCTGCGGAGTGCCGTTGAGAGCTCCGGTCGTTGTTTCGAGAAGGGGGTAGGGAGCTGCGGTTTCGTATCCGCGGTGAAGGTCGCTGAGCGTGTGACCAGCGTGGGTGAAAGCGTCGAAGTGCTCTCGGGCTGCGGGTGGGGGGATTCTGGGAAGCATCTTTTTGAGGTCGGCGGCGAACCTCTGTCGGTATTGCGGAGAGTGCAGCAGCCCGTACGTGTAGTAAAAGATGTCGTCGGGGCGAGGCGCTGGTCACCGAGTGGAAGCCCACCCGCACCGAGGCCGACTCAGAGTTGGCCGCGCCGATGCCCGGCAATCTCGAGGCGTTCCTGGCGTTGGTCGATGCCGGCTGGGACGCCGAAGCCACCCGCCGCCCGCACAGCGCGCACACCACCGTCGTCGTGCACCTCGACATCGAACAACGCGCCGCCGCCCTACACCTCGGGCCACTGCTGTCCGACGCCGAGCGGCGCTACCTGACCTGTGATGCCACCTGCGAGGTGTGGTTCGAACGCAACGGCCAGGTCATCGGCGCGGGCCGAACGACCCGGGTGATCAGCCGACGATTGCGCCGCGCCCTCGAGCACCGCCATCCCACCTGCGCGGTGCCCGGCTGCGGGGCCACCCGCGGACTGCATGCCCATCACATCCGGCACTGGGAAGACGGCGGCGAAACCGAACTGTCCAATCTGGTCTTGGTCTGCCCGTATCACCACCGCGCGCACCACCGCGGCCTGATCACCATCACCGGCCCGGCCGATCGCCTCGTCGTCACCGACAACGATGGGGAAGAACTCGACGACGCCTCCATCGCCCGCGCCCCCAACCACCCGCCGCCGGACGTCCCGCCCTACCCCGGGCCCACCGGCGAACGCGCCCAATGGAAGTGGTACGACCCCTTCCAAGCCCAACCCCCACCCAGCGACAACTAAGCCGGCGTTGGCCGCGGGCACGCTCGCGCTCGCGGCCAGTCAGCGTCTCGGCTACTTAGGACCCGCCTCGCAGTGCCGCACGCGCCAATGCGGCAGCGCCCGCGCTGACGCGGTCTCGCTCCGACCACGAGGCGGGGCGATCGGAAGTATTGGCCAAGATGGAGCGGACGGGCAGGTGGTACACCGCCTCGGTTCCCGGTGTTCGGCCGTCGGGGTACCGCCAGCCGAGTTCGGCCAGCGCCGCCGTGACCTTTGCATAGGGGAGATGCGAGTCTGGCGAGCTCGCGGCGTACACCAGGAGCAGCACGGTCGCCTGCGCATCGAACCCGTCTTCGCCATCGGGTAGTAGGCGCCCGGCAAGATGATTCCACAGAGCTTGTGGGTCGCGCTGGGCGGCAGCCCCTGCGCGTGTCAACACCAGCATGCCCTTGTTCTTGCGCAGCAATCCCAGCCGTTGCACGTTCTGGCGGAACTGGAGAAGCGGTAAGCAGTGCACCTCCCGGTTGGGGACTCCGGGCCAATCACCCATTCCGGGAACGACTTTCGACGACGCTTCGACATCGGCGGGTTTGAGGTAGCCGCTGGCGGTCAGGGGGATGCCATCGTCTTTGGCCCGGTCGAGGAACCACTGGTAGGCGCCGAGATAACGGGCCGGATCGACAGTGCCCGAGGGCATTTCCACGATTTGCCCCACCCGAGGCGTGAGGTCCGCGCCCACCGGTGTGCATTCCAGGCGATAGACCAGGTCCACCACCTGTCGGTCGAAACCGGCTTCGCGCAGCAAAAAGTACGGTCCACGCAGCGCCGCGTCCACTTGGTCGATGTCGAATCGGGCGGGATCGTCGAGTACCTCCGCCAGCTCCGCTTCGTCCCGACGTCCGCCGCAGTCCTCTGGCGGCGCGGCGCGCTGACCGTCCACCACAACCGCGGTCGGTGTACTCGCATCGGCCGCCAGGATTTCTTCCAGCCGCAGCGTCAGCTCCCAGTTGTCGCCGAAGTCGTAGACGTACTGCAGCACGTCTCCGGGCTCGCCCATGGTCTCGTCGAGACGGACCGCAGCCGCGGGGAGTCCGGCGTCGGAGTCCTCCCAGTCGGGGTTGTCGACGTCGTACGGGCACAGGAACAGCTGACTGTCGCGGTCAAACGCGTGACCCCCGAGCGAGAACCGGTACAGGTGATAGTCGTCCCAGCTGAACGCCACTTGAAGCACCTGGTGCATGACCTCGAGCGTCACATCCGACCGGACATCGACTCGACGCCAGATCGGCGGGGTCGCGTCGTCCAGGTCGACTCGCAGGCGGTAAACGACAGGGTCGGTCTGGGGCGAGCGTCGACGGTCTGGCCGATCCAACCCGATCGGCAGGTCCGCCACAGAGTCGTCGCCCATACCCCGTACCGTAGCCGCGCCTGCGCAATGGGGCCGCGCGAATCGAGCCTGGTCGCCGCTAGCCTGGTTATCGTCGAAGTGTGGGAAACAAGGCCGAGCGGAAAGCCGCGCAGGAGGCGGCCGCTGCCTATCACGAGACGCAACTGGGCGAACTGATCGAGCACGTCGCCACCGCGATCGACGGATACCGCGCCGGACAGATCGACGCCTACGGCGTCGACGAGACCATTCACCACTATCACCGGGCAGCGCGCGAACTGTGGAAGTTCTGCTGGGCATCAGGTGGTGGCAGCCACCTTGAGATGGTTGCCGGCACCCTGGACCGGTGGAACGCCGACGGAGTAGCCGTCGACTGGTGGGAGCAAGGCGCGCCCCGTCGGTGAGCAATGTCCTACGTTTGCGTAGTACATTGGGCTCATGGCTGACGTATCCGTTCGTGTGCTCAACCAGGAGACGGCCAGAGTGCTCGCTCGGGTGAAGGCGGGCGAGGAGATCGTCGTCACCGAGCGTGGCACTGTCATCGCCCGGATCGTTCCCGCCTCGGCGGGCCCACTCGACGCCTTGGTAGCCGCCGGGCGCGTCCACCCCGCCGAAGCCCACGGGCCCGCCCCCCGTCCGAAGCTCCCGGCCGGCGACGGCGCCGATGCCGCAGCCCTCGTTCATGAGATGCGCGACGAGGAACGGTACTAGCCCGTCGTGATTTACCTCGACACCTCTGCGCTGGTCAAGCTCATCCGCGTAGAGCCCGAATCCGAGACGCTGGCCGACTGGCTTGACGAACGCATCGAAACTCCCTGGATCACATCCGCATTGGCGGAGGTGGAACTCCCTAGAGCGATCATCCGGGCGGGCATCGCCGGAGGCCTTTCGGCAGTGCCGGTTCTGCTGGCCCGGCTGGAAAGGTTCGAGATCGACACGGTGGTGCGCTCGACCGCGGCGGCGTATGCCGACGCTGCCCTGCGCTCGCTCGACGCGATCCATCTCGCGACCGCACAGGTAGCGGACGCGGTGGCACCGCTGACGTTCGTCGCCTATGACGAGCGGCTCGCTAATGCCGCACGGGCACTTGGACTGACGACCGCCGCACCGGGAAGGCGGTAGCCGTCGGCGACCTCGTGCCCGCGGCAAAGGCATAATCGGAACCGCCGGACATCCAAGGAGGTGAGAGCGCTGGCGACGACATTCCCCGATAGGGCGACGTTGGAGTCTGCGCTCGACATCGCCGCCCGCGCTCCTTCGCTGGGTAACCTGCAGCCCTGGCGGTGGCGGGTCGACGGCGGTGCCATCGACCTGTTCGCGGACTGGAGCCGCCAAGCCGGCGACGCGCCCGCGGATCGGCGCGACGTCCTCCTCGGCTGTGGAGCGGTCCTCGACCACTGCGTCGTCGCGCTGGCCGCGGCCGGCTGGCAGCCACGTGTGCACCGGTTCCCGGACCGCAATGACGGCAGCCACCTCGCCATCCTCGAAGTGGTCGAGCAGCCGCCGAGCCGCGCCGACCTCGAGTTGGCCGACGCCATCGCCCGGCGCCGCGCCGACCGCCGGCCGTACCGCGCGGAGTCGATCCCGCCGGCCACCTTGGAACTGCTCTACATCCGTGCGGCCAGGATGGGCGTGGAACTGGCCGTCGTTCCCAAGTCCCGCTGGGCGCTGCTCGACGGCGGCGGCGTCGCCCTGCAATTCCCCACCGGCACCGCGGCGGCGCCCGACGATTCGGCCCTTCTGGTGCTCGGCACCCGCGGCGACGACGACGCCATGCGCTTGCGCGCCGGTGAAGCGCTGAGCCACCTGAGCCTGACGGCCACCGCGATGGGCCTGGCCAGTTGCCCCCTGACCGAGCCGTTGGACGACATCCGTAGCAGCCTGGCGTTGGCCTGCGAGGTCTTCGACGGTGAGGCGCATCCGCAGGCGCTGATCCGGGTGGGTCTGGCTCCCTCCGGCGACGACCCGCTGCCCACAACCCAGCGCCGGTCGGTGAACGAGGTCACCGTGTGGGCCGAAAGCCGTTGAGGCCGTTCAGCTCCGATTGAATCGCGGCGGCCGCTTCTCCATGAAGGCGGTCAGTCCCTCGACTGAGTCGGGGGTGCCCAACGTGGCGTGAACCGCGGCCCGCTCGTCGCGCAGTGACTCGTCCAGAGTCTTGCTGTCGCTGGTCACCAGACAGCGCAACATCGCGGCGACCGCGAGGCGCGGCGCTGCCGCCAGTTCCTCCGCCAAATCGACAGCCCGCTGCTTGAGCTCGGTGTTCGGCCAAACCTCGGTGACCAAGCCGAGGGCGAGTGCCTCGGGGCCGTCGACGGTCTTGGCGCGCAGGATCAGGTCGATCGCTCGGTCCCGGCCGATCCGGCGCACCAGCCGCGCGCTGCCGCCCCACGCCGGGACCGTGCCCAGGTGCAGTTCGGGCAGGCCGATCTTCGCGCCCGCCGCGGCCGCCAGGCGGAAGTGACAGGCGAGCGGCAGTTCCAGCCCGCCGCCCAGGCAGTTGCCGAACAGCGTTGCGATCCAGGGTTTGTCCATGTTCTCGATGGCGGCCAGAACTCGCAGCCGCTGGTCGAAGATCTCGTCGAGGCGTGCCGGATCACCCAGCGAAGGAGCGAGCTCCTTCAAATTCATGCCGACCGAGAAGTTCTCGTCACCGGCCGCGGTGATCACCACCGCGCGAATCTGCACGTCGGCGGCGATGTTGGTGACCAGGGACTCCAGTGCGTCCATGAATGCGAAGGTCATCCGGTTATAGGGAGCGTCGTCGATCGTCACGATCGCCACCGCGCCGCGCCGTTCGTAGACGAGATTATCGTCGGTCATCTCAGGCCTTCCGTCCTTGCGACGCGCCTGGTCTACCGAGTCACTGCCCGTCGCGGATGAAGTCCGCCGCACGCCACGCCATCGCCATGATGGGGCCGTTCAGATTACCCGCAACCATGGTCGGCATCACCGAACAATCGACAACCCGCAGGCCGTCGACACCCCGCACCTTCAGTTCGCTGTCCACCACGTCGTCGTCGCCGGGCCCCATCGCGCAACTGCCGACGGCGTGATACCCGCAGTATCCGCCGTCGAGGGCGGAGTTGACCAGCTCCTCGTCGCTGCGCACCGACGGTCCGGGGTAGGTCTCGTGGCTGATGCGCTCGGCGATCGGGGACTGCTCGAAGATCGACCGCATCCTGCGCAGGAGATTGGCGGTCTTCTCGCGGTCATGGTCGCTGCCCAGGTAGTTGGGGTCGATTCGGACCGGGGCGCTCGGATCGCTGCCGGTGATCTCAACACTGCCCTGCGCGGTGGGGCGCAGCACCATGCCCAGGCACGACAGGCCCGGCTCGCGTTCGATGGCGACCGGCTCCCCGGCGTTGTAGGCCGGAATCGTCCACGGCCCCAATAACAACTGCCCGTCCACTCGCTCGGCCTCAGGGGTGGACTTGACGAAGGCGATGATGTCGAACGACGGCGCGGCCAGTGGCCCCTTGCGGCTCAACAGGTAGCGCGCGCCGGTGACGGCCTGCGCGGCGCTGCTAGACAGCTGACGGTTGTACCCGAGATCGGCGTTGAGCCGGTAACGCAAGGTGGCACAGCGGTGTTCGCGCATCCGGCGCCCGACGTTCTCGCGCTCCAGCTGGACGGGGACTCCCGCGGCCCGTAACACCTCACCGGGACCGATCCCGGACAGTTGCAGCAGCCGCGGGCTGTTGAGGCTGCCGAGCGAGACGATGACCTCGCGGGTGGCCCGCACCTCGCCGGTTCCCCTCTTGCCGGCGATCTGCAGGCCCACCGCGCGACCGTGCTCGAGCAGGATGCGACGCACCTCGGTGTTGGTCAGTACGGTCAGGTTGGGTCGCCGCAGAACGGGTTTGAGGAATGCGGTCGCCGCGCTGACCCGTCGCCCGTTGCGGATCGTCGAGGTGGCGTAACCGATTCGCTCGGCGTCGCTCTCGTTGATGTCCTGCACCTGGGTCAGTCCGATTCCGGTGCCCGCCGCCATCATCTCCTGGCACAGCGGGTCCGGGTCGCGGGGAACCGAGATGTGCAGCGGGCCGCCGACGCCGCGGGTAGGGGAGGGTCCGAACTCGTTGTCCTCGAGCCCTTTGAAGATCGGCAGGATCTCGTCCCAGCCCCAGCCCTTGTTGCCGAGGCGCTCCAACTCGTCATAGTCGGCCCGGTTACCCCGGTTGTAGACCATGCCGTTGATGGAGCTCGACCCGCCGATCACCCGCCCGCGCATCCACATCTCGGTGTGCGGGTTCGGTCCGAACGGTGTGGTGGTGTAGTGCCACATGTACTTGTCGTTCTCGAACAACATCCCGGAGCCCTTGGGGATGTGGAACAACGGGTTGCGGTCCCCGCCGCCGGCCTCGACCAGCAGCACCGACACACCCGGGTCGGCCGACAGGCGATTGGCCAGTACGCAACCCGCCGAGCCGGCCCCGGCGATGATGTAGTCGTAGGCGGTCATGCGGCCTTCCCTCGCGTCATCGGTTGCTGAACATACCGCGATAGCCGAACGCCGGGTGGCGCTTCGAGATGTCCGCGGTGTCGACGTCGAACAGCTTCTGCCGCAACGATCCCGGTCGGTATTCCTTCTGCATCAGGCCCTTGTGCTGCAGCACCGGGACGACGTGCTCGAAGAACTCGTCGTAGCTCTGCGGCATGAGGATGTTCATGATCTGCACCCCGTCCACACCGGCCGCCTGGTAGTCGGCCAGCTTGGCGGCGATGGTCTCGGGTGAGCCGACCACCATCTGGGGGATCGACAGTGTGGTGAGGAAGTCGTGCACCGTCGGCTTGGCGCCGGCGGGCCAGGCGTTGATGACGGCGCGGAATGCGCCTTGGATGCCGGGGATTTCGTCGAGCAGATCCTCCAGCGGAGTCTGCGGGTCATAGCGGCCCAGGTCGGTGCCGGACAGTCCGGCGAAGTAGGCGACCTGGCCCTCCTGGCTGCGGTACTGCTCGAGGTCCTGCCACTTCCGGAACGCTTCCTCGTCGGTCGAGCCGACCACGAACATCAACCCCTGCAGGAACAGGATGTCGCCGTCGCATCTGCCGTGCCCACGCGCCTGAGCCCGGACCGCACTGATCTGCGCGGCGATGGTCTCCGGGGTGTAGGCGGACAGGAACATCAATTCGGCATGCTTGCTGGCGAAGTCGAGGCCCGCCGGCGATCCGCCGGCTTGCGCCAGCACGGGTGTGCGTTGCGGCGAGGGCTCCATCAGGTTGAAGCCCTCGACGCTGTAGCGCTCACCGGTGTGGTGGATGTCGTGGATCTTGTCCGGATCGGTGTACACACCACGGGCGGCGTCGTCGACCACCGCGTCGACGTCCCAGGAGCCCTCCCACAACTTGTAGACGACGTCGACGTACTCGTCGGCCCACCGGTAGCGGTCGTCGTGCGAAAGGCTGCTCGGCAGACCGAAATTGCGGAAGGCGCGTTCGTTGGCCGAGGTGACAATGTTCCAGCCGACCCGGCCATCGCTGAGGTTGTCCAGCGTCGAGACTTCCCGGGCGAACATGAACGGGTGCTTGGAGATCACCGAGCTGGTGTAGAGGAAGCCGATGTCGGAGGTCTCCCGGGCCAGTGCGGACACCAGCATCGCGGGATCACCGTTGGGGACGTTGACGGCCTGCTCGAAGACGATGTCACGGGACCCGTTGAACTCGCCCTGGATTCCGAGCACGTCGGTGAAGAAGAACGCGTCGATCTTGGCCTGTTCGGCCTTCGTGGCCAGGTCCACCCACAGGTCCAACTTCTTGAACTCGCGGTTGCGCGCCCGCGGATGACGCCAGCCGCCCTGGAAGTTGTGGCCGGCGGAGTCCATCACCAACAGGGTGAAGATCATTCGCTTCGTCATCTGATGTGGGTGTCCTCTCGTGTCACATCACGCCGTAGCCGGCGTCGACCGGCATGGTGACTCCGGTGATGTACCGGGCCTTCTCGCTCGCCAGGAACGTGACGACGTTGGTGACGTCGACTGGGTCGACGAACGGGACCGGCAGCAGGTTGCCGGTCATGGCGCCGAGATCCTCCGGGTTGTTCGCGAACACCTGCGCCATGTGTTCGTTGAAGATCATCGGTGTGCCCACCCCGGTGGGGTGCACTGAGTTCACCCGGATGTTCTGTGCGGCATAGGCATTGGCGGCCGAGCGCATCAACCCCACCACGCCGTGCTTGGAGGCGGCGTAGGCGAATGCGGCGGCACTGCCGTCGCCGCCGCGGCCGACCAGCCCCTGCATCGAGCTCACCAGGATGATCGAGCCGCCCTGTCCCTTGCGAATGATGGAGGGAACAGTCGCCGCGATTGTGTGCCAGACGCCGTTGAGGTTGGTGTCGACGATGTCGCGGTAGAGCTGTGCGTCGCCCGGGTCGGGTTTGCCCATCGCGACGACGCCGGCGTTGGCGACCACGACGTCGATCTCGCCGAGCTGCTCGACGCCGGTGGCGACGGCGGCCCGCAGATCGTCGAGTGACCGGACGTCGGCGACGGCGCTGAATACCCGGCGCCCGGCGGCCTTGACCAGCCCGGCGGTCTCGTCGAGATCGTCGGGGGTGGCCAGCGGGTAGGGGATCGACGCGATGTCGGCACAGCGGTCGATGGCGATGATGTCGTAGCCCTCGCGGGCCAGGGCCTCGGCGTGGCTTCTGCCCTGGCCGCGCGCGGCGCCGGTGATCAGGGCGACGCGGTCCGACGTCATGCGCTCACCACCGTGGGCATGGAATCCCAGCCGCGCACCGTGGAGGTCCGGGAGCGGCGCGCGTTGGCGATGTCGACCTCCCAGCTGGGGAAGCGCTTGAGCACCTCCTCGAGCGCCACCCGGCCCTCCAGCCGGGCCAGCGGTGCCCCGAGGCAGAAGTGGGCCCCGCGCCCGAAGGTCAGGTGGCCACCGGGTCGGCGATGGACGTCGAAGCGGTCCGGATCGGTGAAGTGCCGCTCGTCGCGGTTGGCCGACGCGAGCATCAGCAGCAGCGCGCTGCCCGCGGGGATGGTCTGGCCGTGGAACTCGACGTCCTCGGCGACCCAACGGGCCACATGCGGCCCCGGCGGCTCGTAGCGCAACAGTTCCTCGATCGCGTTGGGTACCAATGCCGCGTTCGCGGCGAGATCCGCCAGTTGGTCGGGGTTTTCGCCCAGCACCTTGCCCATCCAGCCGAACAGCCGGCCGGTGGTCTCGACACCGGCCCCCGCCACGACCGCCAGGAAGATCAGCAACTCCTGCGTGCTCAGGCGGCGCGTCGCCCCGGTCTCGTCTTCGAATTCGACGTTGAGCAACTCGGTGATCAGGTCGTCGGACGGATTCTTGGTCCGCCAAGCAAGGTAGTCGCCGAACATGTCGCCGTCGAAGTAGTGGTCCTTCTTGACCGGCAGCGGCTCGCCGGGCTTGTTGCGCAGCACCGCGTGCGCGTGAGCGCGCACGGAGGGCTGGTCGGAGTCCGGGATGCCGACCAGCATGCCGATGGTGCGCATCGGCAACTCGGCACCGAGATCCTGGACGAAGTCGAATCGGTCGCTGCCGACGATCGGGTCCAGACACGCGACGCAGAAGGCCCGGACCTTGTCCTCGATCTCCCGAATTCGTTTGGGCGTGAACGCGCGTGACACCAGAGCGCGATGGATGGTGTGCAGCGGGGGATCCTCGTTGATGAACACACCCGGCGGCATCACCGGGTCAGCCTTGACCACTTCGAGGATGTCGCCCTTGGCTGAGCTGAGCTTGTTGGGCTCCCGCAACGCCGCGTCGATATCGGCGTAACGACTCAAGCCCCAGAAATCGTGGCGCTCGTTGTAGTACACCGGCGACTCGTCGCGCAACCGCCGGAACGTCGGATAGGGGTCCAGATCGATCTCGACGTCCCACGGGTCGTAGTACAGCTCGCTCACATACCCTCCATTCGCACCGGACTGTACGAGCATATAGCACGTGCTGTACACCCGTACAGTGCCGTCTTGGCGAGTGAGGGGACCGTGGCCGCGTCACCTCGCCGCGTCGGCGGGGGACCCGGCTTCTTACAGGCAGTGGTGAAGCCTCGGTCTTACTCACGATCTGGTGCTTCAGGCTGGTCGTCACCAGCGGTGTGTCGCCCGCCTGTTCCGGCCATCATCAGTTCGCGGGTTTGGCGAGCGGGACGCTGGCGTATGTTCTGCGGCCACCAGAACCACCGACCCATCAGCGCCGCGATCGACGGCGTCATGAACGACCGGATCACCAGGGTGTCCACCAACAAGCCCAGCCCGATAGTGGTGCCCACCTGTGCCATGACTTTGAGATCGCTGATCGCGAAGGACATCATCGTGAACGCGAACACCAGGCCGGCCGAGGTCACCACGCTGCCGCTGCCCGCGATCGCGCGGATGATGCCGGTGTTCAGCCCGGCGTGGCGTTCCTCCTTGAACCTCGCCACCAGGAGCAGGTTGTAGTCCGACCCGACCGCCAGCAGGATTATGACCGACATCGCCAGCACCATCCAGTGCAACTCGATGCCGATCACGTGCTGCCACAGCAGAACTGACAACCCGAAGGAGGCTGCCAGCGACAGCACGACCGTGCCGACGATGACCACGGAGGCGATCGCGGCACGGGTGATGATCAGCATGATGATGAAGATCAGGCAGATCGCCGAGACCGCGGCGATGATCAGGTCATAGTTGGATCCGTCATGCATGTCCTTGTACGTCGCCGCCGTACCGCCCAGATAGATGTTCGACGTCTCCAGCGGCGTGCCCTTGATGGCCTCGAACGCCGCATTCTTGATCTGGTCGATGTGGGAGATGCCCTCCGGCGTAGCGGGATCCCCCTGGTGGGAGATGATGAAACGTACCGCTGTGCCGTCGGGCGAAACGAACTGCTTCAACCCCCGCTGGAAGTCGGGGTTGTCGAACACCTCCGGCGGTAGATAGAAAGAGTCGTCGATCTTGGAGTTGTTGAACGCCCTGCCCATCGCAGCGGGATCCGACTGCTGCCGGTCCTGCAGGTCCTGCTGATCCTTCTGCGTTGCGTAATTCGTCATGATCTGGTCGCGGTTGCGTTCCTGGGTGGTGATCTGCGGCGGAAGCAACGCCAACAGTTTCGGCTGCAGCGCGTTGATCTTGTCCAGGCTGACCGTGGTCTGCCCCAGCAGATCCGACAGCTGGTCGACACCGTCAAGGGCGTCGAACAGGGACCGCAGCGCGTTGCAGACCGGGATGTCGTAGCAGTGCGGCTCCCAGTAGAAGTAGTTGCGGATCGGCCGGAAGAAGTCGTCGAAGTTCGCGATCTTGTCGCGCAGCTCGTTGGTCACCGCGACCGTCTGCTTCAGCAGATCGGATTGCTCCTGCTGCGCATCGGCGCTCTGACTTTGCAGTGTCAATTGCTCCCGTAGCAGGTCGATCTGCTTGTTGATGTCGGCCACCTGCCCCAACATTTCGGCGGTGCGCGCCTCGGCGTAGGACTGCGTCAGCTTCTGGTTGACTCCCTGCTGGCCCACGATGTACGGGATCGACGATCCTTCGATCGGCGTGCCCAACGGCCGCGTGATCGTCTGCACCCGCGCGATGCCGGGGAGGTGGAAGACGTCCTTGGCGACCCGGTCGACGATCAGCATGTCCGTCGGGTTCCGCAGGTCATGGTCGGCGACCAGCATCAGAACCTCGGGGTTCAACCGCGCCTGCGGAAAGTGTTTCGCCGCAACCTGATAGCCAACGTTCGCCTCCACGCTCGTTGGCAGGTACTTCTTGTCGTCGTAGCTGGTCTTGTACGAGGGTAGCGCGATCAGTCCGACCAAGGTCACCGCGATCGATGCCAGCAGGATCGGACCCGGCCACCGCACCACCGCCGTCCCGATTCGGCGCCAGCCGCGGGTCCGTTGCCCGCGTTTGGGTTCGAGCAACCCGAATCGCGACGCGACGGTCATCAACGCCGGGGCCAACGTGAGTGCAGCCATCGTCACTACGAACATGCCGATGGCCAAGGGGATCCCGAGCGTCTGGAAGTACGGCAGCCGGGTGAAGTGCAGGCACAGGGTCGCCCCGGCGATGGTCAGGCCAGAACCAAGGATGACGTGCGCGGTGCCGTGATACATGGTGTAGAACGCGCTCTCGCGGTCCTCACCGGCATTGCGCGCCTCCTGGTAGCGGCCCACCAGGAAGATGGCGTAGTCGGTGGCGGCCGCAATGGCCAGCAGCGTCAACAGGTTTACCGCAAAGGTCGAGAGTTCGATGATGTGGTGGTAGCCCAGGAAGGCCACCACGCCGCGCGCGGCGGCCAACTCCAGTACGACCGTCAGCAGCACCAGGATCACCGTCATGATGGACCGGTAGACGATCAGGAGCATGGAGATGATGACGGCGAACGTCAGCGCCGTCACCAGTTGCAGGCTCTTGTCGCCGGCGTGCTGCTGGTCGGAGTTCAGCGGTCCGGCGCCAGTGACGTAAACCCGCAACCCCGGCGGCGGCGGGTGGGCGTCGACGATGTCGCGCACCGCTTGCACCGATTCGTTGGCCAGGGTCTCACCCTGGTTGCCTGCGATGTAGAGCTGCACGTAGGCCGACAGGTTGTCCGCACTCTGCGATCCCGACGACGTGAGCGGATCGCCCCAGAGGTCTTGGATGTGCTGGATGTGGGTGGTGTCTTTCCGGAGATCGGCGATCAGGCCGTCGTAGTACGAGTGCGCCTCGGCGCCCAGTGGCTTGTCGCTCTCCAGCACGATCATCGCCGAGCTGTTGGATTTGTACTCTCCGAACAGCTTTCCGACCAGTTGGGTGGCCTGTAGCGAGGGCGCGTCGTTCGGGGTCAGTGATGTCGAGTTGGCGGCGCCGACGGCCTCCAGTTGCGGCACGATGACGTTGAGTAGGGCGGTCAGCGCGATCCAGGCCAGCAGGACGGGCACGCAGGACAGGCGCAGGAAACGCGGGATCCGGGCGTGGCCGGCGTGCGGCGCGCTCACAGGGACTTCACCAGGCACGAGGTCTGGGCGTTGGTGCCGCTGGCCGTTTGCTCGTCGCGCACCCCATCGTCGACGAGCACGCGACAGGTGATGGTGTCGCCGTCGCTCTGGGCGATGATCGTCGCGGCGGCGGACGGTTTGTTGGTGCGCAACGTGATCGACCACGGCAGGGGCATGTCGTCGACGCGCTGCGGGGTTGCGTCCAGGTCGAGATAGTTGATGGTGGCCACCGCGCCTGCGGCCCCCGAGATCTCGTAGGTGACGACCTTCGGGTTGAAGGGCTCGGCGTCTTGGGCCAGCCCGGCGCCCGACCGCGAGGTCTCATTATCGGATCCGAACAACCCGTGCATGCGGTACACGACCGTGGCGGCAAGCCCGACGACCACGATGATGAGCAGCGGTATCCAGCCCCGCTTGAGGAGTGCGAGCACTGAGGTCCTTCCCGTGCGGGCCAGCCGCGCCCGGCCGATCGGTTCCCGGCCGCCGGTGCAACGCAGCATCTCAATTGATTAGCCAATCAAACCTTAGGGCCTTGGCTGTACTCTAGCAAGCCGAGCGGCTTACTTAAGTCAGCCGAACGTATCGGAAAAAGTGGCCACCGGCGTCCACGCCGCGGGCTATCCTGTGCTCACCTCGGCACACGGAGGAGGCGGACGACGTGGCGAAACAGGCGGCACCGCGGGGTCTGGCCCGCGGCCGGGTTCTGGAGGCGGCGCTCGCCCTGTTCGCCGAGCATGGTGTGCACGGCACGTCGCTGCAGATGATCGCCGCCCGCGTCGGGGTCGGCAAGGCCGCCGTGTACTACCAGTTCCGCTCCAAGGAGGACATCCTCTTGGAGGTCATCCGTCCCACCATCGACGATATGTCGCGAATCGTCAGAGCCGCCGCAGCGCTCCCCGATCCGCAGCAGCGCCGCGTCGTGGCCGTAAGCGGACTGGTCGAAATGGTTGTGCGTAATCGACAGCTGGCGATCATCTTTCATGGCGACCCAGCCGTCGACCAGATCATGAACAGCGAGCCCGCCTTCAAGGCCGTCACCGATCAACTTCGCGAGGTCATTGAAGGGCCGCAACGGAATACCGCCGACCGGATCAACTGTTCGGTTTTCCTGTCCGGGGTGGGCAGAGCGGCTGCCGACCCCGCGCTGGCCGACATCGATGATACCGATCTGCACCGAGCGCTTCTGGATCTGTCCGGGCGAATACTCGCACCCGTCACCGAGGGCGTCGCACACTGACGGGCACGCACTGGCGGCCTTATTTCGGCACCCTGCCTGGGTAGAGGGGCTGTCGGTCCGGGCGGATTGCCGGTAATCAGTGCGGCCGGCGACATCGCCTCCATTCGCTCTGTGCAGCAAGTGCTGTACATCCGCACAGTGCCATCTCGGGCGAGAATGGCCCCGGGTTCTGCCAGAATGAGGGGACCATGGCCGCATCACCTCGCCGCGTCGGCGCAGAGACCTCGAAGACCCGCGATGTCCTGCTGGACAGCGTCGAGAAGATGATGCTCGAGGAGGGCTACGCCAGCGTCAGCTACCGCGCCCTGGCGGCCAAGGCCGGCGTCACCGCAAGCCTGGTCCAGTACTACTTCCCGTCACTCGACGACATCTTCCTGGCTGCCATCCGCCGCTACTCGGAGCGCAATCTCGAGCACCTGCGCACGGCTCTGCAGAAGCGGGCGGACGACCCGTTGCACGCCATGTGGGAGTACAGCTGGGACGAGGCCACCGGCGCCATGATGACCGAATTCATGGCACTCGGTAATCACCGCAAGTCGATCCAGTCCGAGATCGCCGATGTCACCGAGCGGATGCGCAAGCTGCAGATCGAGGTGCTGACCGAGACGTTCGGCTCCGAAGCGCGCTTCGAGGGTGACCTGTCGCCCAGCGCAGTGGTCCTGCTCATCACCGGGATTCCGAAGTTCCTCAGCCTGGAAGAAGGCGTCGGCGTCGAGACGGCACACGCCGAGGTGGTGCGGGCGGTCGAGCGCTATCTCGACGCCGTGGAACCCGGCTCGCGGCGTAAGCGCAAGCCCGCCAAGACCTCCAGCGCAACACGGCGGCGCTGAGCATCCCCGAAATTCGGGGGTGATCTGTCGCACGCTGCTGTGCTATACAGTTGCATAGCAGGGCGCGGGTCCGTGCGTGAGGGGATGAAGCCAGTGAGTCGGGTAGCGGTGGTGACCGGAGGCGGATCCGGCCTCGGCGAGGCGATCGCGATACACCTGGGCTGTGACGGCCACCGCGTCGCGGTGTTCGACATCGACGGCTCAGGTGCCGAGCGGGTGGCAGCGCAGATCCGGGCCAATGGCGGCGATGCCCTGGGAGTGACGGTCGATGTCGCCGAACCAGTCTCCATCACAGCGGGTTTCGAGACGACGCGCTCGGCCTTGGGCCCGGTCGCCATCCTGGTCACCAGTGCCGCACTGGGCGGCTTCACCCGGTTCGACCGGATCACGCTGGAGGAGTGGAATCGCTACCTGGCGGTCAATCTCACCGGGACGTTCCTGTGCATGCAGGCGGCGTTGGCCGACATGGTGGAGGCGGGGTGGGGACGGATCGTCACCATCTCGTCGGCCGCCGGGCAGAAGGGCGCCTCCCGACAGGGCCATTACTCGGCGACCAAGGGCGGTGTCATCGCACTCACGAAGTCGGTGGCGCTGGACTACGCGGCCAAGGGCATCACCGTGAACACCGTGCCGCCCTTCGCCTTTGACACCCCGATGCTGCGCGAACAGCAGCGCGACAACAAGTTGCCACCCGCGGAACACCTCGTCAAGGCGATCCCGGCGGGCCGTCTGGGCACCGGTGAGGACATCGCGGCCTTGTGCGGGTTCCTGTGCTCGGAGGCGGCGGGCTACATCACCGGACAGGTGATCGGCGTCAACGGTGGGGCGGTCATCTGATGAACTATCACTTCGACCGGCACGCCGACGACTACCGGGACAAGTTCCTCGACATCACCCACGAGATGCAGGACCGCTGCCCGATGGCCTGGACCGACACCTACGGTGGCCACTGGGTCGCCGCGGGCGGACACGAGGTCTTCGAACTGGCTCGGTGCCCGCACATTTCGAACGACCACGACGTCAGCGGGACCCGACGCGGTTACAAGGGGATCTCCATTCCGACCATGATCGAGGCGGAGAACTTCCGCGGCGGCATGCTGGAGATGGACGACCCCGAACATCGGCATTACCGCACCGCCCTGAACCCCTATCTGTCGCCGGCCGCGATCAAGCGGTGGGAGCCTTTCATCGACGAGGTGGCGCGCGCCTGCATCGACGAGCGCATCGAGAGCGGGCGCATCGACTTCGTCGACGACCTGGCCAACGTCGTTCCCGCGGTGCTCACGCTGGCCATGCTCGGGATACCGCTGGCGAAGTGGACCATCTACAACGAGCCGGCCCACGCCTCGGTCTACACCCGGCCGGACTCGCCCGACGCGGACCGCGTGCGTGAGCTGTACCTGGCGATGGGGGTGGACCTCTACACCAGCCTCATTGAGATCCGGGATAACCCGCGCCCGGGGATCGTCGACGCGCTGGCCAGGCTGCGCATCGACGGGCAGGCGCCGCCGGACATCGAACTGATCGGGATGCTCAACCTGCTCATCGGTGGCGGGTTCGACACCACCACCGCATTGACCGCCCATGCGCTCGAGTGGCTGTCCGAGCATCCCGACGAGCGGGCCCGGCTCAGCCGGGAGCGCGCCACCCTGCTCAACCCGGCGACCGAGGAGTTCCTGCGGTACTTCACCCCCGCGCCGGGGGACGGGCGCACGATCTCCGAGGACACGGAGCTCGACGGCGTGTCCCTGCGGGAGGGGGAGCGGCTGTGGCTGTCCTGGGCGATGGCCAACCGCGACCCGAAGCTCTTCGAGGACCCGGACAATGTGGTCTTGGATCGAAAGGGGAATCGGCACTTCAGCTTCGGCCTCGGGGTACACCGCTGTGCCGGATCGAACGTCGCGCGAACGGTGTTCAAAGCCATGCTGACCGCGGTGCTCGACCGCCTGCCGGACTACCGGTGCGATCCCGAGGGCACAGTGCACTACGACAGCATCGGCGTCATCCAGGGCATGCGGCACCTGCCTGCGACGTTCACGAAGGGCGCCCCCAAGGGGCCCGGCCTGGACGAGACCTTGGACAGGCTGCAGCGGGTCTGCGACGAGCAGGGGTTGGCCCGGCCGATCACCGAGCACAAGGCCACCGCCCAGATCTAGCCTCGCCGCTCAGTCCTTCTTGGGTCGGGTGCCCTTGCCGTAGACGATGTCGGCGTGCTCGGCGTCCCACCGATTGCGGAAGACCACATCGGTCACGGGGCGTCGGCGTACCGGACCGTGATGGCCCCGGGGCCAGCCGACGACGATGTGCCCGGCCAGGAACCACTCGTCGGGAATCCCGATCGATTCGCGCAGGATCGGTTCTCCGCTGTAGGAGGCCCAGCTGGTGTAGCAGGCGCCCAGGCCCTGTGCACGGGCGGCGAGGTAGAAGTTCTCCATCGCCGGGTAGATGGATCCGGCTTGCAGGTACTCCGAGGCGAACTCGTTCTTGAAGGCGGTGAACAGCACCGAGGTCAGCTCGCCGGCGCGGTCGTGCAGTTCGTAGGTCGCGCGGTTGTTGCGGGCGGCGCGGGAGTTGTCGTCTACGGCGGGCCTGCTCATCCCGTAGATGGATTCGATTGTGCCCAGGGCTGATTGCGCCGCTTTCGCCACCGCCGCCCGCTGCTCCGGGGCGTCGAGGACGATGAAGCGCCACAGCTGGGCGTTGGCCCCGTTGGGCGCCCAGGTGGCCGCCTCGAGGCAGCGGTCCAGGACCGCATCGTCGACCGACTCGTCGGTGAAGCGCCGGATGGAGCGGGCCGTCGAGAGCACTTCCCAGACGTCATTCGTCGGTTGCGGCATGCCATTGGTTTACAAGACCCGCGCGCCGATGTCGAGTCTCGTAGGCCCTCCCGAGCCTGCGCGGCGTGTTGTACAGTCGTATTGCATTCGACGGCCGACGGAACAGGAAGTGGTGGGCGTGAACGACAGATTCTCGATGGACGGGCGGGCTGCCGTCATCACCGGCGGCGGAACCGGGATCGGCCGTGCCTCGGCACTCGTGCTGGCCGAGCGTGGCGCCGACATCGTGCTGGCCGGGCGCCGGGTCGAGCCGCTGGAGTCCACCGCCGCCGAGATCGAGAAGCTGGGCCGGCGCGCGATCGCCGTGCCGACTGACGTAACGGACGCCGATCAGTGCCGCGCCCTGGTCGACACCACGGTCGCCGAGTTCGGCCGTCTCGACGTGCTGATGAACAACGCCGGCGGCGGCGAGACCAAACCGATGATGAAGTGGACCGACGAGGAGTGGCATCAGGTTCTGGACCTCAACCTGTCCAGCGCCTGGTATCTGTCGCGGGCCGCGGTGGGGCCGATGATCGCCCAGAAGAAGGGCGCGATCGTCAACATCTCCTCGGGCGCGGGCCTGTTGGCCATGCCGCAGGCACCCATCTACGGCGCCGCCAAGGCCGGGTTGCAGAACCTGACCGGATCGATGGCGGCGGCCTGGACGCGCAAGGGCGTGCGGGTCAACTGCATCGCGTGCGGCGCCGTGCGCACCCCGGGCCTGGAAGCCGATGTCAAGCGCATGGGCATCGAGATCGACGTGATCGGGCAGACCAACGGCTCCGGCCGGATCGCCGAGCCCGACGAGATCGGCTACGGCGTGCTGTTTTTCGCCTCCGACGCCTCGAGTTACTGCTCCGGGCAGACGCTGTACATGCACGGCGGCCCCGGCCCGGCGGGGGTGTGAGACATGACCTCTGCTGATGTCAGCCACGTCGGACTGCGGGTCCGCGACCTCGACCGCGCGCAGCGCTTCTACGGTGCGCTGGGCTTCACCGAGGTCAACCGGCTCACGGTGCCGGACAGGATGGCCGCCGGGCTGCTGGGCCTGGAGCCGCCGATCGGCTTCGAGGCCGTCTACCTGCGCAACAACGGCTTTGTGCTGCAGCTGATCACGTTCTCCGGCCATCCCGTGCCGGACGAGGCCGAGCGGGGCATGGTCGGGGCCGGGCTGACCCATCTGTCGATCGCCGTGGACGACATGGCCGCGGCGCAGGCGGCGGTGGTGGAGACGGGCGGGACCATCGTGGCCGACCCGGGTGGCGGCTTCGCGTGCATGGTGCGCGACCCGGAGGGACAGTTGCTCGAGCTGATCGCGTCTGCGGTGCGGCCCGTCCCCTCGGCCTCTTTGTGATTTCGGCGCGCTCTCGTTCGCTGAGCGAACGAAAACGCGCCGAAATCACAGGATTTCGTCGATCAACTCGGCGCACTGGTCCAGGAAGCTCAGTGTGGCCGCTTGATCGTGCGGGTCGCGCCGCGCGCCGCCGACGATCGCGCGGTTGAACCCGAGATCGCGGTAGGCCCCGAGCGTCTCCATCGTCGGCTCGCGCCACACCATGATGGTCAGGTCCAGCGTCGACGGATCCCGGCCGGCGTCCTCGGCCTGATGCCGAAAGTCACTGACCGCCTTGGGCAGGTCGCGGAACGCCGCATCGCCCGGTAGCCACCCGTCGGCCCACGGCAGACACTCCCGCGTCGCCTTGGGGCCGGTGGTGGCGGCCAGCAGCGGGGGGCGGGGCTGTTGGCGGGGCTTGGGGTATGACCACACCGGTTCGAAGTCGTGGAACTCCCCGTGATACTCGGACTCGTCCTGGCTCCACAATGCGTTCAACGCCGCGACCATGTCGCCCAGCGCCCGGTAGCGATCCGCCCAGGGGATAGACCGCGACAGCTCGAACTCGGGACGGAAACCCACCCCGACCCCCAGCAGCAGACGCCCGTCGCTGAACTGGTCAAGTGTCGCGACTTCCTTTGCAAAAGTGAACAATTCGCGTTCCAACGGCAAGGCGACCGCCGTCCCGAGCCGCAGGCTGGTGGTGGCCGAAGCCGCGGCCAGCAGCGACAGCAACGGGTCCCACATCCGCTTCTGTGCACCGACCAGGCCGCCCGGCATCTGGGCGGCGGAAGCCACCGGCAACTGCGGATGCTCGCCTACCCACAGCGACTCGAAGCCGCGGGCCTCCAGTTCCCGGCCCAGTGCCGCAGGCCCGAGATCACGCGGGGTGTTCAGCGATACGAATCCCAGGTCCATCAACGCTCCTTCGCGCCACCATCGTGCTGTACGATCGTACTGCACTTCTCGTCGCGCGTTGGCGCAAGGGCATAGGAGCACGATGCAGGTTCTGGGCGACAGCCACTTGTCCTACGACCCCTACAACGTCGAGATCGACGTCGATCCGTACCCGACCTACAAGCGGCTGCGCGACGAAGCGCCGGTGTACTACAACGAGAAGTTCGATTTCTGGGCGCTGAGCCGGTTCGCCGACGTCGAGGCCGCCCTACGGGACGTGGACAATCTGAGCTCGGCCAAGGGCGACATCCTCGAAGTGGTCAAGGCCGAGCCCGTCATGCCGCTCGGCGTCTTCATCAACGAAGACCCGCCGTTGCACACCGTGCACCGGCTGCTGGTGTCGCGGGCGTTCACCCCGCGCAAGATGCAGGCCATCGAAGACCAGATCCGGTCGTTCTGCGCGGCCTGCCTCGACCCGCTCGTCGGCGGTGACCGCTTCGACTTCACCCTGGACCTCGGTGCGGAGATGCCGATGCGTGTCGTCGGGATCCTGGTCGGCATCCCGGACTCCCTGCAGCGCAGCGTGCGTGCCGTGGCGGGCCGCCGGTTGCGCAACAAGCCGGGCGAACCGCTGCCGGTCAGCAAGAACAACTACTTCAACGGCAACATGTTTCGCGACTACGTGGAGTGGCGTAAGGAGAACCCGTCCGACGACCTGGTCACCGAGCTGCTGCAGGTGGAGTTCGAGGACGTCTCGGGAACCGTCCGCCGGCTCAGCCCCGACGAGCTGCTGGTGTTCCTCGGCGTCATCGCCAACGCCGGAACCGAAACGGTGGGAAGGCTTTTCGGGTGGCTCGGCAAGCTGCTCGGTGAGCACCCGGACCAGCGCCGCCAACTCGTCGAGGACCCGTCGCTGATCCCGGGTGCTGTCGAGGAGGTCATGCGCTTCGAGCCGCCGGTGCAGAACATCGCCCGCTACGTGGCCAACGACGTCGAGTACCACGGCCAGACCGTGCCCGCCGGCAGCGCGCTGTTGCTGATGGCGGCCGCGGCCAACCGCGACGAGCGCCGGTTCGACGACCCGGACGTCTTCGACATCCGGCGCAACGGCGCCAACCACCTGTCCTTCGGCCGTGGAACGCATTTCTGCCTGGGCGCCTCGCTGGCCCGGCTGGAGGGCCGTGTCGCACTGGAGGAGATCCTCAAGCGCTGGCCGGACTGGACGGTCGACCTGGACAACGCCGTTCGGGCGCCCACGGCCACCGTCCGCGGCTGGGACTCGATGCCCGTGATTGTGGGCTAGCGTCCGGTCTCGATTCACGACCTGCCTGAACTGCGCCGTATTCTTCCCTGGTGAACGCGATCGACCCGGAGAAGCTCAGCACCTGCCTGCAGGTGCTGGCTGACGTCGAGTCGTTACCACCCGAGCACCCTGACGCCGTTGCTGTGCGTCGGGCCACTGCGGGCATCTTCAAGTCGGTGAGGAAGGCCCGCCGCAATGCCAAGCGCGACGCCGTGGCCGCTGCCGATCGGGCTGTCATCGCAGCCACGGCGACCGGTGCGCCTGGTCGCATCGATGACGAGACAGCCGGCTTGCCGTTGGTGTCCACGGCGGCGGGGGCGTCGGCGGGCACCCTGCTCCGGTCGCGGGCGTGCTACATCTGCAAGAAGCACCACACCGTCGTCGATGCCTTCTACCACCAACTCTGCCCGGAGTGCGCCGCACTCAACCGCGCCAAGCGCGACGCGCGCACCGACCTCACCGGTCGGACGGCACTGCTCACCGGCGGCCGCGCCAAGATCGGCATGTACATCGCACTGCGGCTACTGCGCGACGGTGCCCACACCACGATCACCACGCGTTTTCCCAACGATGCCGTGCGCCGATTCACCGCGATGCCCGACAGCGCCGACTGGCTGCACCGGCTGCGCATCGTCGGTATCGACCTGCGCGACCCCGCCCAGGTCGTCGCGCTCGCGGACACCGTGGCCGCACGGGGACCGCTGGACATCCTGATCAACAACGCCGCCCAGACGGTGCGCCGAGCCCCCGGTTCCTACGCGGCACTCGTCGAGGCCGAGCGGTCACCGGCACCGGAACTGGTCGACGTGGTCACGTTCGACCGCGTCAGCGACGCCCATCCGGCAGCGCTGGCCGGAAGTCTCGCCGAACACCACACTCCGCACGGGCTGACTGAACTCGCCCTCACCGCCCGCAGCGCATCGCCTGAGCGGATCGCCGCCGGCACCGCCATCGACGCGGGCGGCTTGCTGCCCGACACCGCATCGATCAACAGTTGGACCCAGCGCGTGCACGAGGTAGACCCGATGGAACTGCTCGAGGTTCAGCTGTGCAATCAGACCGCGCCGTTCATTCTGGTGAGTCGGCTGCGTCCGGCGATGGCCGCATCATCGGCCCGTCGGAAGTACGTCGTGAACGTGTCGGCGATGGAGGGACAGTTCAGCCGCGCCTACAAGGGCCCAGGGCATCCGCACACCAACATGGCCAAGGCCGCTCTCAATATGCTGACCCGCACCAGCGCCGGTGAGATGCTGGAACAGGACGGCATCCTCATGACGGCCGTCGACACCGGCTGGATCACCGACGAGCGGCCGCACCCGACCAAGCTGCGGCTCGCCGATGAGGGTTTCCATGCGCCGCTCGACCTCGTCGACGGTGCCGCCCGCGTGTACGACCCGATCGTTCGGGGTGAGTTGGGTGAAGATCTGCGCGGCGTCTTCCTGAAGGACTACTCACCGAGCGCGTGGTAGTCGCCACCCGCTATCGAATCGCTGGGGGAGTACGAGCCGGCGCGCGGCGGGCACGAGCCGATCGAGCCGTCGACGGCTGACCACCGCCGCGACGAATCCGGTGACGACGCCGAGCACAAAATATCGTCCAACCCGGCGCTTGTTCCGCTCACGCAAGATCCCCGCGATATACCCGCCGAGCGCGGCGAGAGCGGCGATCGAGATCAGCAGAACGCACAGCGATCCGACCGCGTCCATGCAGCACCCTCCTCACTCGGTGCTCCGATCACACCACCGCCTGCCGGAATTGCGCAGGGCTGTCCGAAGGTCGTGACCGAACCGAGTGCGCAGCGTTACCGGGTCACCGGCACGTTGAGCCGGCTGTCCGGGCCGGGAACGTCGGGAAACTCCATGGGCCACGGTGCCTTTCCGTGCTGAACCACCCAGCACGACCCGCTGGCCTCGATCGGGGCGGTGGCCGCCGTCAGGACCGCGTCGCACACGGCGTCCGGTTCCATCACGGGCACGCCGATGCTCTCGACCAGTGGCCTGCGATCGCCGAGCACACCGGTCTCGGTGATGCCCGGGCAGATCGTGTGCACCGAGATGCCCTCGGGAGCAAGGTTGGGCGCGATGGCCCGCATGAAGCCGACGACGGCGTGTTTGCCCAGCGAGTACACCGGATCGGGATGCCAGGCCAGGATCCCCGCCAGTGACGCCGTCGCCAGGATCACCCCGTCGCCACCATCGGGGCGGGCGCGCATGGCGCGGACCGCGGCGACGGCGCCGAACACGACGCCGTCGAGATTCACCCCGACCGAGCGTCGGTAGTAGGACAGGTCGAGTGATCCGATGTCACCGGACCAGTGAATCGTGATGCCCGCGTTGAGGAATGCCAGATCGACACTGCCGAGTTCGCGCACACAGGTGTCGAACGCGGCAGTGACCTGCTCGGCGTCGGAGACGTCGCAGCGCACCGCGATCCCGTCGACGGAGTCGGCCACCGCGGTGGCGGCCGCCCCGTCGATGTCGACCACGCACACCCGCATGCCCGCATCCGCGAGTCGCCGTGCCGCAGCGCGGCCGATCCCCGAGGCGCCGCCGGTGACGAGGGCGACGCGGCCCGCGAGTTTCACCAGCGCTCGACCGGCTCGCCGTCCATCGTCAGCGGCCGGGTGTAGGAAGGGTCGGAGTGGTCCCACTTGCCCTTGATGAAGCCCTGCACCGCACCGGATTTCATCACCGACGAGTCACCGCTCATCATCCACTCGAGGGTGCATCGCCGCAGCGCGATCTTCCAGACGCCGTCGCGGCGCTCGAGCCGGTCGATGTAGCGCCCGCCCATCAGCGACACGATCTTGCCGCCCTTGGCCCGCATCGCGCCGATCACGTAGCTCTCGGCATGCGCCGTGTCACCGTCGATCTCGCAGGTGTGGGTGGTGATGTTGTGCAGGTGGTCCTCGAAGACTCCGCTGTGCGCGGCGTTCGCCCACTCGCCGTACTCGGGGCCGAACTTGACCACTGGGCCATGCTCGTCGACGCCGTCCTCCCAGTACACGCTGCCCATCAGCTCGGCGTCATGGCGGTCGTGGCCGCGGGACTGGTTCATGACGCAGTCCAGGACGGCCGCGCGGTCTTCCAGGTACTGCACCCGCTTCTGCAATGCCACCAGGTCAACAGATTCCGTCATTGCTTGTCCCTCCTACTCAGTTGTACAACTGTATAGCACATGCCTAGGATTCACAGCGGGCGCGACGGAAGGGGCGTACATGTCGGACAGCAGGCCGGTGGCTCTGGTGACGGGCGGCAGTCGTGGTGCCGGCGCCGGTATCGCGCACGCACTCGGTAGTCACGGCTGCATCGTGTACGTCACTGGCCGCACCGAGTCGACGGGCGAATCGGCGTTGGCCGGAACCATCCACGAGACCGCGCGGCGGGTGACCGAGGCCGGCGGCACCGGCATCGCCGTGCGGGTGGACCACGCCGACGACGATCAGGTGAAGGCGCTGTTCGATCGGATCGAGCGCGAGCAGGGCCGCCTCGACATCCTGGTGAACAACGCCGCCATCATCCGCGACGACATGATGGGGCGGACCAAGTTCTGGGAGGAACCGCTCAACGTCATCGACACCCTCGACGTCGGGCTGCGCAGCAGTTACGTGGCGACGGTGTACGCGGCGCCGCTGATGCTGCCGCGGCGCCACGGCCTCGTCGTTTTCACCTCGTCGTCGGGGGCGGTCCACTACGCGTTCGGGCCCGCCTACGGCGTCCCCAAGGCCGGCACCGACAAGATGGCCGCCGACATGGCGTTCGACTTCAAGGAGTTCGACATCGCGGCTGTCTCGATCTGGATGGGCTCGCTGCTGACCGACCGGGTCCGCGCGATCATCGCGAGTAATCCGGAGAAGTTCGGCCGCATCCTCGACACCGCGGAGACCCCCGAGCTCACCGGTCACGTCATCTGGGCGCTGTACAACGACCCCGACCTGATGGAGCTCACCGGCCAGACGCTGATCGGAGCGGAGCTGGCGGTGAAGTACGGGATCACCGACGAGGACGACCGCCAGCCGCCGTCCTACCGGGACATGTTCGACGTCCATCCGAACCGGCAATACCCGCACGTCATGCGGTAGCTCAGATATCGACCTGGAAGTGGTGCGCCGAGATGCGCAGACGGTGCCGCATGTAGAGGCGATGCGCCGGGGCGCGGTCGGCTCCGACGCCTGAGTCGAGATGTATTGCCTCGCAGTCGCTGCGCCGCGCCTCCTCGGCCACCCACTGCAGGAGCGCGTCGGCATGACCGCGACCCCGGGCGCGGGGCAGCGTGCTCAGGTCGTCGACGTACAGATACCAACCCCACGCCGTCGATGCCAGGCGGCGGAAGCCCAGCGCTGCCGCGGCGGTATCGGATCCGGGCTCGAAGGCGCCGACGAGGCGGTAGCCCGTTGGACGCAGCGTGCCGTCGATGAAGTCGACAAGAGCGGCTTCGGTTTTCCAGCGTGGCCGCAACTCCAGGATCGCCTCGGCGATCTGGGCGGTATCGCTCGGACTTATCTCGCGGATGTCGGCCATGCTCGCCAGCCGATCACTCGACGGACCGAGCCGGCAAGTGGATTTCGGTCGGTAGACGTCACAATTATTGACCTACGCGCAATAAATCCGACAGTTAGTCTAAATCCCGGCATCATCGTGCGCTGCCGGGGAAGGAGGTCGGGTTTGCCATCGGAGTGGCCCATTCTTGACCGCGCGGCGGAGATGGACATGGCGGCCGAGGCCGTCAGCCGATCGCAGTTCCGTGGTGTCGTGTTCGTCGGCGACGCCGGTGTCGGCAAGACCACCCTGGCCCGCCGGGCCGCCGAGCGGCTGGGCAATGCCGGCCTGCGCACGCACTTCGTGGTGGGCACCCAGACCTCCCGCGACGTTCCGCTGGCCGCCTTCGCGGGCATCGTCGAGATCAACGACGCGCTGGAACCCGCGCGCCTGCTCGCCGCCGCCCACGACGCGCTGCGGGCGGGCAAGGATCTGCTGCTCGTGGTCGACGACGCCCACCTGCTCGACCCGCTGTCGGCGATCGTCGTGCACCAGCTCGCGGTGCGTGGTGAGGCGACTCTGATCGTCACGCTGCGATCCGAGACCGACGTCCTCGACGCCATCACCGCGCTCTGGAAGGACGAGTACCTGCTGCGCGTCGAGGTGGCGGCGTTGTCGCACGCCGACACCGGCCGGCTGATCACCGAGGCCCTCGGCGGCCCGGTCGCCGGCACCGTCGTCGATCAGCTTCACGAACTCTCGGCGGGCATCCCGCTGCTGCTGCGTGGGTTGCTCGACGCCGCGGTGGACGACGGCGCGGTGGTCAACGACACCGGGCGCTGGCGGTTGACGCGCGCGCCCCGCGCCGGTGCCGAGCTCGAGGCATTGCTCGAGCTGCAGGTTTCCACCCTGCCGCCCGGCGAGCTGGAAGTGCTCGAAATCGTGAGCGCAGCAGAGGTTCTCGACTGGAGCACATTGCGCGCGCTGTGTGACATCGACGCGATCAGCGACGCCGAGCATCGCGGTATCATCCAGGTCGTCAGCGACCCGACGCGCACCACCGTCCGCCCCGGCCACCCCATGCTGTCCGACGTCGTGCGACGGGCGCGAAGCACCGCCCGGCTCCGCCAGATCAACACCTCTCTGGCGCAACATCTTCGGTCGGTGCTCGACCGCGGGACCCAGGGGGCGGGCCGTGACCCTCGTCAGGTGATCGAGCTCGCCCGGCTGATGATGGACAGCGACATGGAGTCCGACCTGAACCTGGTGCTCGACGCGGCCGAGAGCGCGATGACCATGTCGAGCCTGCCGATGGCCGAGAAGCTGGCCCGCTTCGCCTACGAGCGGGGCGGCGGACTTCGCGCCGCGATCGCGCTCGCCGACCCGCTGGCCTGGCAGGGATTCGGTGCGGAAGCCGAGAAGGTCTTGTCCGCCTTCGACCCGGTCGACGACGAGATCATGCTGGTGCGCTGGGGCTGCACCCGGGCGACCAACCTGTTCTTCGGCTGCGGGCTACGCGAAGCAGCCGAGGACGTGCTGGCGACCGTGCGATCGCGGATCACGTTGCCGCTGTTGCGAAGTTATCCCACGGCCGTCGAGGCGACCATCGCCTATTTTGCCGCCGACCTCGAAACATCCACGGCGGCAAGCGCAGCGGTGATCGCCGACCCGGACGCGATGCCGTTGGCCGTTCTGTGGGCAGCGGTCCCCGCGGCCGCGGCGGCCAACCTTCAGGGGCGGCCGGCCGACGTCGCCGCGGCCGCGGCCCGCGCCAACGAGGCCGCCCGGCACTGCGCCTCGGGTCCGCAGCAGTACGCCATCTCGCTGTCGGAGGTGCTCTGCGCGCTCAATCAGGGCAGGATCGACGAAGCCCAGAGGATCGTCGACCGCCAGCGGGCGCTGACCCACGGCGTTCCGCACGCCGAAGCGATCGTCGCGGCGATGTCCGGGCGGGTGGAGCTGGCCGCCGGCCGGCCGGCGCCCGCCTGCGAATGGTTGCAGCGCGCGCTGGCCTCGATGGTCTCGACGCTGTCCGGCGGCTGGGTCACCCTGGTCGCGGCGTGGACCGTGCAAGCCGAGACGTTGCGCGGTGACAGCGCCGCGGCAGTCCGCGCCCTGCAGATGGCCGAGGAGACCTACGGGCCCCCCACCGAGGTGTTCCTGCCGACGCTGGAACTGGCCCGCGGCTACCACAGCGCGGCCACCGGCGACACCCTGCCCGCGCAGAACCACGCCGAGGAGGCCGCCCGCATCGCGCGCCGCTGCGGCATGGCCACCCTTGAACTCGAGGCCCTGCACACCGCGCTGCGGTTCGGCGCTCTGCCCGATGTCGAGAGGCTCAACGAGCTTGCAGCCCAACTGAACACACCGCTCGCCACGGCAGCTGCCACGCACGCCGAGGCGGCCGCGGCCAATGACGGGGATCGGTTGGACACGGTGGCGCGCACCTGGGAGGCGCTCGGGATGGTGGCGCACGCAGCGGATGCCTTCGCCGCCGCGGCGGTCGCCCACCGGCGCGCCGGTGTCCGGCTCAAGGAGCTCGAGTCGGCGAGCCGCGCGCACTGGCTGTCCTCGAGTCTGGGCCTGCACACCCCGGCCGTCGACAACAGCGGACTGACCCTGCCGATCAGCGACCGCGAGCGCGAGATCGCCACTCTGGTCGCCAAAGGGCTGTCCAACCGGCAGATCGCCGATCAGCTGTACGTGTCGGTGCGCACCGTCGAAGGCCACCTGCACCGGATCTACGCCAAGTTGGGGATCGACGAGCGCGAGCAGTTGGTGCGCCTGATGCGCACCGTGGGAGCCGGTTAGCCCGATAGGCTGACCGGTCGTGGTGTCTGCATCGCGACGTGACGTCCTGCGCTACGGCCTCTCGGCGGTCCTCGCCCCGGGCATCGTGGCGGCGGCCTCCGGTGTGCCCCGGGCCGGCGCCGCCCCCACCCGGTTGATCGACTTCGCCGAGCGGTTGGTGTCCCCGGAGCAGATCAAGGCCGCGGGATTTGACGGCGCGCTGGTCTACGTCTCCGAACTACGGCCCGGTGCGACATTCGACTTCAAGCCGGTGACGCGCGAGTTCACCGACGGCATTCGCGCGCTCGGGCTGCGGGTGGTCAGCTGCTACCAGTACGGCAAGCCGGGCTGGCCCAACTCGCCGTCGGACTTCACCCGCGGCTTCGACGGCGGGGTGGCCGACGCCCAGACCGCGCTGCGGCTGCACGGGGCGGCCGGCGGGCCGGATTCGGCGCCGATCTTCTTCAGCGTCGACGAGCCGCTGACCGCGGAGACCTGGAAAAACCTTGCCGTGCAATGGTTCCGGGGTATCAACTCGGTCCTGGGTGTGGCGCGCACCGGGATCTACGGTGGCGTGCACGAGCTCGGGTGGGCGATCGCCGACGGTGTCGTGGGCCATTCCAGCACGCCGGGCTTCCGGTGGGCCTGGCAGACCAAGGCGTGGTCGGGCGGCCAACTGGAGCCCGCGGCCGTGCTGTTCCAACGTGAAGTCGTCACCGCCACCGACCCGGGAGCCGTCATCGACGGCGTCCACGTCGACGTCGACGACGTACTCGCGCCCGACTTCGGTCAGTGGGACCTGGCGCGCTGATCAGCCCGATCGGAGAACACCGGCAGCTGAACCGGTTTCGACGCCTCGTCGCAGGACGTGATCTGCGGCTCCGGGCGGTAGGGGTGGGAGAACAGCTCACTCATCAGACGCCTCCTCGGTCGAGATCGGAAGGCGCCGCAGCGGATCGCAGAATTCGAGGACACGCGAGACGCAGGCAGCCGGCTCGACGGTCCAGGTGACCGCCGCCATGTGACAGCGATCGTCGATGTGGCACAGCGCGGCGAACCCGGCGCAGTCGAAAAACGTGACGTCGCGCAGATCCAGCGTCAGCCGCCGGCAGTTACCGGCATAGCGGAACACGTGATCGCTGAAGGCCTGCGCGGTGGACATGTCGATCTGACCGACCGCGGTGATGCGGACATCGGTGGAATTGACCCAGTCAACGAACGATCGCAACGTATTTCGGTCGCCGAGGGCGACACCGGCCAGCGGTGGTACGGAACGGCTGGCACCAGCCGAGCCGATGAGGGTGAGTGACATTGAAAAACTCCGATTTACAGCATGAAGAGAAGAAGCAAGTGTGTGTGGGATTCGTCCGGAGGCTCGCATCACGGGTGCTATGGCACACCGTGCGCCTGCGACGGATTCCGAGGCTGGAAGATCAACCTCACTTCAGACCCTACACGATGACGGGCGCCGATCGCTGAGTGCTACCGCAGTGGCGTCGGTTCCACCACACCGATCTCGGCCGGTTCGGCGATCGCGGTGGGCAGGAATCGCTCGATCCCGAACACGAACAGCGCGCCGCCGATCACCCCGCCGATCAGCGGGGCGGTCAGCGGCAGCCAGAAGTACAGTTCCGGTCCGTTGGCCGAGAACATGGCCTCGTGGTAGCCGGTCAGCCAGGACGCCACCCGCGGCGCGAAGTCGCGGGCCGGGTTGATCGCATAGCCGGCGTTGGCCCCCCAGCCCAGTCCGATTCCGACCACCAGCAACCCGATGAACAGCGGCGCGGTGTTACCCAGCGGGGGATTGTTCACCGCGCTGGTCAGCGCGAAGATCACCATCACCAGGATCGCCGTGCCGATGATCTGGTCCAGGAACGCCGTGGGGATCGAGACGCCGATGTCCGGCGAGGTGGAGAAGATGCCCTGGGTGGCCTTGGTGTGGCCCGGGTCGACCCGGTTGATCGCGTCGGAGTAGGACCAGCGCACCAGGAGGGCGCCGACGAACGCCCCGGCCATCTGCGCGGCGATGTACGGCGCGATCTTGCGCCAGCTGAACCCCTTGAAGATCGCCAGTGCAACGGTGACCGCGGGGTTGAGGTGCGCACCGCTGACCCGGCCCGCGACGAACACCGCCATCGCCACGCCCAGACCCCAGCCCCAGGCGATCGAGTTGTAGTCGCCGG
>CAZHUU010000044.1:28203-32308 GCA_964535335.1 uncultured Mycobacterium sp. | reverse complement strand
CGCGAGTACTGATCGAGGACCTCGCGCTCGTAGTAGTTCTCCCGGATCAGGTAGTCGAGCTTCTCGTCCTGATTGTGGAAGAAGACGGTGTTCTGGTTGACATGCTCGAGGAAGTACTGCCGCGCGGCCAGCACATCCATCTCGAACTGAATCTTGCCGTCGGCGTCGTACAGATTCAGCATCGCGTTGAGCGCGTGGTAGTCGGTCTCCCCCGGCAACGCGTGCGTTTGCGTTACAGGCTCAGCAGCTGTGACCGTTGGTGGCACGTTTGTTCGTCCTTCCAGAATTCGGCGATTTCCGTCCGGACGGCTTCCACGTCCTCGGCGGTTCCCATCATTTCGAAGCGGTACAGAAGCGGCACGTTGCACTTGTGCGAGACCAGGGTCGCGGCAAAGCAGTACTCGGCGCCGAATTGGGTGTTCCCGGCGCCGATGACGCCGCGGATCATGGAGCGGTTGTGTGCGTCGTTCAAGAACGCGATGACCTGCTTGGGCACGTAGCCCTTGGCGTCCAGGGTCGGGCTGTCACCCCGGCCCTTTCCGTAGGTGGGCAGCAGCAGCACGTAGGGCTCGTCCACCCGGATGCGGTCGTGCAGCGGGATCCGGATGGCGGGCAGGCCCAGCTTCTGCACGAAGCGGTGGGTGTTCTCCGAGACGCTGGAGAAGTACACCAGCCGCACCGGGCCGGCCGCCTCGATCACTGGACCCCCCACCCCGGCGTCGGACTAGGCGGAGAGAGCCGCGTCGGCCAGTGCCTTGATCCGGTCGGGCCGGAAGCCGGACCAGTGCTCGCCGTCGGCGACCACGACGGGCGCCTGCAGGTAGCCCAGCGCCATGACGTAGTCACGCGCCTCCGCCACCTGGGTGATGTCGACGATGTCGTAGGTCAGACCCTGCTTGTCGAGCGCCTTGTAGGTGGCGTTGCACTGTACGCAGGCGGGCTTGGTGTAGACGGTGATGGTCATCTGCGGTACGGCTCCTCAGCGAAACGTGGAGATGAACTTCGGTACTGACGGGTGAGGGACACGGAACAGGCTGTGCGGGGGCACCCGTGAACGCTCGGGGAGCTTCCCGACCCCGGATTCCCGGGCCCGCGGAGCCGTCTCTACCGGCGGAAATGTGCCGGTTCGGCGGTCCGGCGAACCAGCGAACTCCGCGGTCTGTCGGCTCCCCAAACACTACACCTAGTGGGTGACTACTAGAAGAGATACCAGATGTTCTGAATAACAATTCTGAAATTCCCTGGTCGTAACGGCTCCGTCGGCGCCGCGCCCGGCGTGTCGTAGCTCACAACACGCCGGATGGCACCCCTGCTGACCAGGTGTAGCACCTGGCACCGACAACTCCGGGGCCGCGCGGCCCGCTACGACGGCCTCGCCAGCAAACTCCGGGGGCGCTCAGCTAACTTCGGCGGCGAGCTTTCCGACCACGTCCCGGACCGCCGCGGCCACCTCCGCATTCTCCCGCGGATGCTTGCCGTCGAAGACCGTCGTCTGCAGGGACAACTTCACCGAATCAACCACCCGGGGGCCGGCGATGCCGAACGACTTTCGGGTCTCGTCGTGCGCCCACACCCCGCCGTACTGGCCGAGGGCGGCCCCGATGACGGCGAGCGGTTTGTCCTTCAGCGCGCCGTTGCCGTAGGGCCGCGACAGCCAATCGATGGCGTTCTTCAGCACGCCGGGGATGCTGCCGTTGTATTCCGGCGTCACCACCAGCGCCGCATCGGCATCGGCGGCCGCGGCCCGCAGGGCAGTCACCGCGGCCGGGGCGTCAGCAGTGTCCAGGTCCTCGTTGTAGAAGGGCAGTTCGCCCAGCCCCGGGTAGACGGTCACATTGACGCCGTCGGGCGCCGACTCCGCCGCCAGTTCGGCCAGCTGCCGGTTGATCGATGCGGCCCGCAGGCTGCCCAGCAGTACCAAGACCTTGATATCGGCCATGTCCGAAGTCCCTTCCGTTGCGTTCCGGATCATCGCACGGGTTAACCGGACCGCGGTCCGATTTATTTCCCGCTGAGCTAAAGTGGACAGGGTGACGGAGCTGGCGATCCCGACTGTCCCAGAACGGGGCGACGCCGCGCGCAACCGGCTGCGCCTGCTCGATGCCGCCCGCACGCTGATCGCCGAGCGCGGCACCGACGCGGTCTCGATGGACGACATCGCCACGGCCGCCGGCGTCGGCAAGGGCACCGTGTTCCGCCGGTTCGGCAGCCGGGCCGGCCTGATGATGGTGCTGCTCGACGCCGACGAGCGCGCGCTGCAGCGGGCGGTGCTGTTCGGCCCGCCGCCGCTCGGCCCGGACGCCGCGCCCCTGCAGCGGCTGGTGGCGTTCGGCCGCGAGCGGCTGCGCTTCGTCGACGTGCACCGCGAGCTGCTCTCGGAGGCCAACCGCGACCCCGACGCCCGCTACAACGCGGCGTTCGCGGTGATGCACACCCACGTCCGGCTGCTGCTCGACGCCGCGGGCAGCACCGGCGACCTCGACGCCCAGGCCGACGCGCTGCTGGCCCTGCTCGACGCCGATTACGTCACCCGCCAGCTCACCGGCCGCGGCCGCACCCTGGATGCACTGGGCGATGCCTGGGAGAGCGTGGCCCGCAAGCTGTGCGGGAAGTGACCGGACCCGGCCCCCGGCACTGGGTCCTGCACGTCGACCTCGACCAGTTCCTGGCCTCGGTGGAGTTGCGCCGCCACGCCGAACTCGTCGGCCTGCCGGTGATCGTCGGCGGCAGCGGCGACCCCACCGAGCCGCGCAAGGTGGTGACCTGCGCCTCCTATGAGGCCCGCGAGTTCGGTGTGCACGCCGGGATGCCGTTGCGCAGCGCGGCCCGCCGCTGCCCGCAGGCCACCTTCCTGCCCGCAGACCCGGCCGCCTACGACGCGGCCTCCGACGAGGTGATGGGTGTGCTGCGCGATCTGGGTCATCCGGTGGAGGTCTGGGGTTGGGACGAGGCGTACGTCGGCGCCGCGGTGCCCGATCCGGAGGACCTGGCCGAGACCATCCGCACGCAGATCGCCGCCCAGACCGGGCTGGCCGCCTCGGTGGGCATCAGCGACAACAAGCAGCGGGCCAAGGTGGCCACCGGCTTCGCCAAACCCGACGGCGTCTACACCCTGACCGATGCCAACTGGATGGACGTGATGGGTGACCGCCCGGTGGACGCGCTCTGGGGCGTGGGTCCCAAGACCGCGAAAAAACTTGCCGCCCTCGACATCGCCACGGTCGGGCAGCTGGCGGCTGCCGATGCCGAACTGCTCACCACCACCTTCGGGCCGCGCACCGGGCTCTGGTTGCTGCTGCTTGCCAAGGGCGGCGGCGACGAGTCGGTGAGCGCCGAACCGTGGATCCCCCGCTCGCGCAGCCACGTCGTCACCTTCCCCCGCGATCTCACCGACCGCGCCGAGATGGACGTCGCGCTCGACGATCTGGCCCGCCGCGCGCTGGCCGACGTGGTGGCGCAGTCCCGCGTCGTCACCCGCGTCGCCGTGACCGTGCGCACCAGCACGTTCTTCACCCGCACCAAGATTCGCAAGCTCGACGAGCCCGGCATCGAGGCCGGGGTCATCGTCGCGGCGGCGCGGCGGGTGCTGGACCTGTTCGACCTCGACCGCCCGGTCCGGCTGCTGGGCGTGCGATTGGAACTCGCCCCGTTGAGTCAGAACTGACGCACAAGAGTGCGAGTAACCGGGTGCGTGGTTTCTGACTCAACGCTCGAATCAACGCCGGATCAGGCCGGCGGTATCGGCTGGGCGCTGCGCGGCCGCAGCGCGCGGGTGAAGGCCACGTTGGCGCGGGTCATCACCGCGCTGTACGGCCGCCAGGCGAGCCGCTTGAAGGCGTACAGCGCCCGGATGTCTGCCGAGGTGTAGACCAGGAAGGTGTTCTTGGCGATGCCGGCCAGGATCTTGTCGGCCACCTTCTCCGCGGGCACCGCGTGGCCGGTGAACAGCCGCACCAACCGCTGCACCTCGGGATGGTCGCGATCCACACCGGCGATATGCACGGTGTCCACTAACGGCGTGTTCACCGCGCCGGGCACCACCAGCGAGACCCCGATGCCGTGCCGGGCGAAACGCTGACCGGCGAAGTGAGCGAAGTCACCCCCA
>CAZHUU010000044.1:0-28193 GCA_964535335.1 uncultured Mycobacterium sp. | reverse complement strand
CGCAGCACCTCGGACAGCCCGCGCAACCCGAACTTGCTGGCGCTGTAGGCGGCATGCCAGGGCAGGGCCACCAGGCCCGCTGCCGAGGACACGTTGACCAGTTGGCCGCCCCGGCCGGCGGCCATCATCGGTGGCAGAAACGTCTCGATCACGTGCACCGGGCCCATCAGGTTGACGTCGATCATCGAGCGCCAGTGTTGATGGGTGAGGTGTTCGACGGTGCCCCACGCCGAGATGCCGGCGATGTTGCAGACGATGTCCATGGCGCCGTGGTGGGTGTGGATGTCGACGGCGAGGTGTGCGACCTCGTGATAGTCGGAGATGTCGAGGGCGCGGTGGGCCGGAACCTCGGCGCCCAGCGCGCGGGCGTCGGCGACGGTCAGCGCGAGCCCGTCGGCGTTGATGTCGGTGAGGTAGAGCTCGGCCCCCTCGCGGGCCAGGCGGAGCGCGGTGGCCCGGCCGATTCCGCTTGCCGCGCCGGTGAGGAAGACTCTCTTGCCCGCGAAGCTGTACGCCATGGGGGCGACGATACCGGCGGTAACGTCCGGCTAGCCGCCGACCTGCCCGCCCCACAACGCGCGCAGCCAGAGCTTCTCCAACACCCGCACGGCGGCATCGATGTCGCGGTCGGGTCCGACGAACGCGGACTCACCCGACAGCGTGAACGCCGTCGTCGCCGCGAGGGTTCGCACCAGCCGGCGCACGTCGGTGGTGATCGGGTCCGCGGTGCCCTTGGCGATCTCGGCCTCGACGATCGGCACGATGTGGTCGACGATCACGTCGTTGTAGCCGTCGAGGATGTCGCGGATCTCGGCGTCGCTGTTGCGCGCGTTGGTGCACGCCGACATCACCGGGTCGTTGTGCGCGTACACCGCGGCGGCGCTGCCGACCATGCGCTTGGCGAACTCGACCGGCGTCTCCTCGTCGCCGCGCGGGGCGAAGTCCTGGGTGAGCTCTTCGAGCTCGTGGGTCACCTCGCCCAGGATGTGCGCCAGCACCGCGTATTTCGAGTCGAAGTAGAAGTAGAAACCGGACCGGGCCACCCCGGCGCGGTCGCTGATCGTGCTGACCGACAGTTCGGCGAACGGCTTCTCCTGGAGCAGCTCGCGGACCGCCTCCACGATGGCCTGGCGCTGCTTGTCCCCACGGCGCTTCGGCGCGTCGGCGAGTTCCTGCTCTGCGGTCACCGCATCACCTTGCACCACGCCGCGCCGGAAGCGAAACTTGACATGCGTCAAGTTTCCTGGTGAAGATGGCCGGGCAGGTGATCTGGATCATAGCCACGACGGGTCAGGAGACCATCGCATGCCGACCATCACCACCACCGACTATCTGCTCGACCAGGCTAAGCGCCGGCTCACCACGTCCCCTCTCCTTACCCTGCCCGGCATGGGCCTGGTCGAGAAGCGACTGCTGGCGCGGGAGTGGCCACAGCACCCGATGGCGCAACCACCGGCCGGCAGCGATCTGCGGCCGGTGCTTGGGGACGGCGGGCTGCCGATCATCGGCCACATGATCGAGACGTTCCGCGGCGGCCCCGACTACTGGGTGAACGCCTACCGCAAGCAGGGCCCGGTGGTGCTGCTCGACTCGCCCATCATTCCCACGGTCGCCGCGTTGGGTCCGGATGCGGCCCAGGCGCTGTACTCCAACAAGAACAAGGACTACTCCCAGCAGGGCTGGGCGCCGGTCATCGGAGCCTTCTTCAAGCGCGGACTGATGCTGATGGACTTCGAGGAGCACATGTTCCACCGTCGGATCATGCAGGAGGCCTTCGTCCGGTCGCGCCTGGTGGGCTACACCGAGCAGGTGGACAGGGTGGTTTCGCAGGTGGTGGCCGACAACTGGGTGACCAACGACGCCCGCTTCCTGCTGTATCCAGCGGTGAAGGAACTCACCCTGGACATCGCCTCGATGGTATTCATGGGCCACGAACCAGGCAGCGACCGCGAACTTGTGACCACGGTGAACAAGGCGTTCACCGTGGTCACCCGGGCCGGAAACGCGATCATCCGCACCAGCGTGCCGCCGTTCACCTGGTGGCGCGGGGTCAAGGCGCGGCAGTACCTGGAGGCCTACTTCGCCGAGCGGGTGCGCGAGCGCCGTGGAAAGCAGGGCTCGGATCTGCTGACCGTGCTGTGCCAGACCGAGGACGAGGACGGCAACCGGTTCTCCGACACCGACGTGGTCAATCACATGATCTTCCTGATGATGGCCGCCCACGATACGTCGACGTCGACGGCCACCACGATGATCTACCACCTGGCCGCCCATCCGGAGTGGCAGGAACGCTGCCGCGACGAATCGGCCCGGCTCGGCGACGGGCCGGTGGGCATCGAGTCACTGGAGAAGCTCGAGTCGCTCGATCTTGTGCTGAACGAGTCGATCCGGCTGGTCTCGCCGGTGCAATGGGCGATGCGCCGGACGGTGCGCGACACCGAACTACTCGGCTATTACCTGCCCGAGGGCACCAATGTCATCGCCTACCCGGGGATGAACCACCGGCTCGGGGAGATCTGGACCGACCCCGAGAGATTCGATCCGGACCGGTTCGCCGAGCCACGCAACGAACACAAGCGACACCGGTACGGGTTCACCCCGTTCGGCGGCGGCGCCCACAAGTGCATCGGCATGGTGTTCGGCCAGCTCGAGGTGAAGACCATCCTGCACCGACTGCTGCGCCGCTACCGGCTCGAACTGGTGCGCCCGGGCTACCGTCCGCGTTATGACTACGGCGGCATGCCGGTGCCGATCGACGGCATGCCGATCGTGTTGCGCCCGCTGCGCTGATCAGGCCAGGGCGTCGATCGCGGCCTGCAGCTTGGCGGTCACCTCGTCGGCCACCGGTTGCAGTTCGGCCTGATCGGTCACCTGTACCAGCAGCTGCGGATTCATCGCCTCGACCAGCACGCTGCCGTCGTCGGCGGGATCGGCGCGCACCACGACGTTGCAGGGCAGCAGCAGTCCGATCTGGCGGTCGATGCTGACGGCCCGATTGGCCAGCGGCGGGTTGCATGCGCCGAGGATCAGGTAGTCGCCGAGGTTGTCACCGGCATCCTGACCGAGCTTGGCGGTCAGCGTCGCCCTCATGTCGATCTCGGTGAGCACACCGAAACCCTGGGCGGCCAATGCCGCCCTGGTCTTCGCGACGGCGTCGTCGAAGGACGCCCGCACCGTGGTGGACAGCGCGATGCCCATCTCACTCTCCCTCGAATTGTCAGGCCAGCGCGAGGAACAGCTTCTCCAGCTCGGCCTCGGTCATCGGGGCGCCGCCGTCCGCCGAGGCGCCGATGACGCACTCCCGCAGCCCGGTGGCCACGATCTTGAAACCGGCGCGGTCCAGCGCCCGCGACACCGCGGCCAGCTG
This sequence comes from uncultured Mycobacterium sp., assembly GCA_964535335.1. GTDB lineage: Bacteria > Actinomycetota > Actinomycetes > Mycobacteriales > Mycobacteriaceae > Mycobacterium. The sequence goes on along the minus strand of CAZHUU010000044.1, from coordinate 24,826 downwards.
GGTCACCACGTCCTTGCATTCACGGCCCTGCTCGATCATCGAGATCACACCCGCCAGCTGACCCTGTGCGCGGCGCAACCGGTTCAGCACGGCGGCGATGGCATCCTCGTCACCAACCATTGGGGCACCCTCCTTCGGGACAATGCGACAAGCTTACCCGCCGGGGTATAACGCGCGCCCCCGGCGATTTCATCCCCGCTCAGCGGGCGGCGACGGCGGCCCGCTGGTCCAGCGCCCGCCGCAGCGGGCAGCGTGCCCAGTGGGCACAGGCGAAGGAGATCCCCGCGGCGACGGCGGTGGCCGCGGCCACCGCGATCCCGACCCGGGGGTCGATCTCCTCGCCCAGCACCACCGAGGCCATGACCAGCACGAACCAGCCGAACGCCTTACGCAGCGTGGCCGGCTGCACATAGCCGGTCAGCCGCCCGCCGATCACGCTGCCGACCACCGCGGCGGCGGTCACCATCGCGGCCAGCTTCCAGTCGATCTGCTCGTTGGCCAGGTGCCCGGCGAACCCCGCGAACGACTGCATGGAGATGACCACCAGGGAGGTGCCGACGGCGACGGGCATCGGCAACCCGCCGAGCAGCGCCAGCGCGGGCACCAGCAGGAAGCCGCCACCGGCGCCGACGAGCCCGCTGATCAGGCCGACCGAGGCGCCCTGCAGAACGATCTTGGCGACCGGAAGCGGTCCGGCCGACTCGTCGGCGACATCCTTGCGGCCGCGCAGCATCGCGACGGCCGCGGCGATCATGATTGCGGCGAACGCGATCAACAGCAGCGTGCCCGGGACATAGCGGGCCAGCCGGCCGCCGCCGTAGGCGCCGGCCATCGCGGCGGCGCCGAACACGGCCGCGATCCGCCAGCGCACCCGGCCCGCCCGGGCGTGCGTGATCGCGCCGACCGCGCTGGTGACGCCGACCACGAGCAGCGACGTGGCGATGGCGGGCTTGGCATCCATACCCGCCACGTAGGCCAGCAGCGGCACGGTCAGGATCGACCCGCCCCCGCCCAGCAGACCCAGCGAGATGCCCACGAAGACGGCCAGTGCGATGGTGAGCGCAATCATGGCGGTTCCGTTTCGACTCGGTTGATACCCTTAGGGGTATGTTGCTGATATCATAAGCATACCCAAGGGGGTATCCGCAAGGCCGGAATAAAGATACCCATAGGGGTATTGAATATGTGGATCAACCACCCCGACCGAAAGGACACCACCATGACCACCGTCGCCCTGGGCGCCGCCGACTTCGAGTCCACGATCACCGAGAGTCCGATCGTGCTGGTCGACTTCTGGGCCTCCTGGTGCGGCCCGTGCCGCGCTTTCGGCCCGGTCTTCGATCAATCGGCGCAGGCACACCCCGATGTGGTGCATGCCAAGGTGAACACCGAGGCCGAGCAGGAACTCGCCGCGGCGTTGCAGATCCGCTCGATCCCGACGATCATGGCCTTCCGCGAGGGTGTCCTGGTGTACAGCCAGCCCGGCGCCATGCCCGCACCGATGCTCGAGGAGCTGATCACCAAGGTCAAGGAGCTCGACATGGCTGAGGTCCGGGCCTCGATCGCCGCGCGCCAGACCGGCGCATCCGCCTGACTATTGCATCCGCCTGACCAAAAGGAGTCGTCATGTGTTACCCCGTCGAATGCCCGCGCTGCCACAAGACCACCTGGGCCGGTTGCGGTGAGCATGTGGCCGAGGTGAAGGCCTCGGTACCACCCGCCCAGTGGTGCAGCTGCAACACCAGCCCGCAGCCGCGCTGAGCCGTCGGTCAGGCCGTCGGCGAGCTGAGCTTGCGCCGGATGCGGTTGACCTCGCGGGCGACGGTGCGCACGGTGGCCCGCTCCTGCGGTGCCAGCCCTGACATCGACACCATGTCGTCGACGGCGGTGCCGGCCAGCCAGGGCCCGGTTCGGCGGCTCCACCGGATGCGCGACAGCGCCACATAGCAGTCGCACAGGGTGGACGCGTCGTCGGCGTCGATGATCGAGGCCGCCGCCGCGTGGTTGAGGCGGTCCATGGTCGGCAGTGCGTGCGATCCGGCCGACAGCGCTCCCCAGCGCGCGATATTGACGATCGGTCCGATCACGGCCGCCTTGAGGTCGGCCCGATCGTCCTGGGTGGCCAGGATCCGCAGCCGCGACGGGATGCCCGCGCGCACCGAGATGGCATCCTGCAGCATCGAGGTGCGCACCGCGGCGTGGCGCCGGACGGCGGCGATCACCAGGGGGCGAAGCCGCTCGCCGCGTGCGGCCTCGGTGACGCTCCAGGCGTCGGCGAGCAGTCCGATCATCACCCCACCACGGTCCGCCGCGGGGTCGGCCGCCCACCGTTCGATGCCGTCGTCCCAACTCACGTCGCGGCGGCAGTACCGCGAACGGCTGGCCAGCACGCCGTTATCGTCCAACGGCAGCCCGCACCGCTCCAGCAGGACGTGCACGTCGGCGGCCAACACCATGGCGCGCGCCTTGCCCGCCTCGTCGACGTCGTCGGCCAGGGCGACCAGCGTCGCCAACCCGGACCCGGGAACGGCCTCACCGCGCCCGACACTGCCCGAGACGAACCAGGTCCATACGGGCGCCTCGGCACCGCCGACCAGTCGCGCGGCCGTCGCGACGGTGGTCCGCATCGCCTCCGACCAGCCCGCCGCCAGCGCGGGGGTGGGGGTGGTGCGCCGGTCCCATTCGGCGGCCACCGCCGCGCGAGCACGAGCCAGTGCCGCGCGCAGCGTCGCTTCGTCGGACGCGCCATCGATATCGGCGATGGTCGCCACGATGCTCCCCCGGGGCGGCTGGTCGGCGGACATGACCATGATTCTCACCCGCGGGGGCCACCACGGCACCCGTTCGCCCGAGCTAGCCGAACGGGTTCTCGCCGGCGGCCACCCGAGCGCCCAGCGCGATCAGCCGGCTGGCCGAATCATGCAGGCGCTCACCGGCTTCACGGTGCGCCTGCCCGGCGAGGTAGCGCGAGTAGGTGCCCTCGATGACGATGGCCAGTTTGAAGCAGGCCATCGCGACATACCAGTCCAGGTGTCGGACGGCCCGGCCGCCGGCGTCGGTGTAGGCCGCCACCAGTTCGGTGCGGCTGGGCAGACCGCCGAGTGCTGCCAGTTCGCGCCCGGCGTTGATCGGGTCGGGGTCGTGCGGCCAGCACACCAGGATCCAGCCGAGGTCGAGCAGTGGGTCGCCGATGGTGCACATCTCCCAGTCGACGAACGCTGCCACCTCGGGCACGTCGCGGCGCAGCAGGGTGTTGTTCAGATGCGCGTCACCGTGCATGATTCCGGGCTCGCCGTCGGGTGGCCGGTGCTCGTCGAGCCAGCGCGCCAGCCCGGCGACGGCCAGCGACTCGGGGCGGTAGCGCTCGTGCCGGTAGCTCTCCAGCAGCGCGAGGAAGTTCGGAACCTGGCGGGCCAGAAAGGATCCCGGACGCTGCAACTCCGCCAAGGGCCGGTCCCGCCACGGCGCCCGGCCGAGTTCGGCGAGTGCCGCCGCGTAGTTCAGGCCCACCCGGTGCCGCAACCGCGGATCGGCATACGCGGGGGCGACCTCGGTGGCCGGGTTGAATCCGTCGACATCTTCCATCAGGTAGAAGACGACGCCGAGAACGTCGAGATCCGCACAGCCCGCGACGAATTCGGGGTGCGGCGCGGTGCTTCCCGCCAGCGTGCGAAGCACCGCGATCTCGCGCTGCATGGTGCGGTTGCTGTTCGGCCGCGGATGCGGGGGCGGACGGCGCAGCACCAGCGGCCGTCCGTCCACCCGGAGTCGGACCACGATGTTCTGGGTGCCGCCGGCCAACGGCTCCACGTCGGTCACCCCGGAGCCCACCCCGCGCTCGCGGACCCAGGCGCTCAGCGCCGCGACGGCCGCGGCGTCGAGGGTGCAGGTGGCGGTCAGCAGATCCTCGGAAGTTGTTCGCCCAGTTCACGTTCGATCACCCGGGTGGTGCCGAACGGGGTACGGCCGACCACCATCCCGGGATGCTCGGTCACGGCCCGGCCGATGATCACCGCAGCCGCGCCCTCCGGGCGCGAGCGCATGGCCGCGAGCACCGCCTCGCTGTGCGCCGGGTCGACGAAGGCCACCATCTTGCCCTCGTTGGCCACCTGCAGCGGATCGAGGCCGAGGAACCCGCACGCCGAGGCGACGGCGTCGGGCACCGGGATGGTGTTCTCGTCGAGTTCGACGCCGATACGTGCGGCGCGGGCGATCTCCACCGTCGCGGCGACCAGACCGCCGCGGGTCGGATCGCGCAGCGCGTGAACGGCATTCGGGTCGGGCACCGCGGCCAGCATCGCCGCCACCAGCCAGTGCAGGGGTGCGCTGTCGGTGGTGACCGTGGTGCCGAAGTCGATGCCCGCACGCACGCTCATGATCGCCACACCGTGCTCGCCGATGTTGCCGGAGACGATGATGTGATCACCCGCGCGGGCCTGCTCGGGGCCGATGCGCACCCCGGCAGGCACCACCCCGACACCGGCGGTGTTGATGAAAAGCCCGTCGGCGCCGCCCTTTCCCACCACCTTGGTGTCGCCGGTGACGATGCCCACCCCGGCGTCGGTGGCGGCCTTGCCCATCGTCTGCGCGACGGCGCCCAGCACCTCGAGTTCCAGCCCCTCCTCCAGGATGAAACCGGCGGTCAGCGCCAGTGGCTGCGCGCCGCTGCAGGCCAGGTCGTTGATGGTGCCGTTGACCGCGAGATCGCCGATGTTTCCGCCGGGGAAGAACAGCGGGTTGACCACGTAGGAGTCGGTGGTCAAGGCGATCTGGCCGCCCTCGACGTCCAGCAGCGCGGAGTCTCGGGCCGGCCCACCGGAGGGCCCGAAGGCGGGCAGGAACAGGTTCTCGATGAGCTCCTCGGACAGGATGCCACCGCCGCCATGACCGAGCACGATGCGTTTGGTCTCGCGCAGCGGTAACGGGCAGACCCAGTCCGTGGGGTCCGGGAGGTCAGACACCGGCGGACGTCTCCAGCCGCCGGAATTGGTAGTAGGCCGCGCACGCGCCCTCGCTGGAGACCATGGTGGCGCCCAGCGGGGTGCGCGGCGTGCAGCTGGTGCCGAAGGCCGGGCACTGGTTGGGCTTCAGCAGGCCCTGCAGCACCTCGCCGCTGTGGCACTCCGCGGACTCCTGCACCTGTAGGTGCCCCACCCCGAACTTGAGCTCGGCGTCGAAGTCGGCATACCGCGGCGACAGCGTCCAGCCGGACTTCGGGATCATGCCGATGCCGCGCCACTGCCGGTCGGTCACGGTGAACACATCGGCCAGCGCCTGCTGCGCGACGGTGTTGCCGGCCTCGCTGACCGCCCGGGGGTAGGCGTTGCGTAGCTCGACCTTGCCCGCCTCCAGCAGCTCGACCACCTGACGAACCCCCTCGAGCAGGTCAAGCGGCTCGAAACCGGTCACCACGATCGGCACCCCGTACTTCTCGACCAGCGGCCCGTACTCCGAGGTGCCCATCACCGTGCAGACGTGCCCGGCGGCCAGGAACCCCTGCACCCGGTTGGTGGGCGAGCTCAGGATGGCGGTCATCGCCGGCGGTACCAGCACGTGCGAGATCAGCACCGAGAAGTTGGTCAGCCCCAGCCGCTGGGCGTGCAGCACCGACATCGCGTTGGCCGGGGCGGTGGTCTCGAAGCCAACGCCGAAGAAGACCACTTCCTTGTCCGGGTTCTCGGCGGCGATCCGGGTGGCGTCCAGCGGCGAGTACACGATGCGCACGTCACCGCCGCGGGCCCGCACACTGAACAGGTCCTGGTGGCTGCCGGGCACCCGGAGCATGTCGCCGAACGAGCAGAAGATGACGTCCTCGCGGCCGGCGATCTCCAGCGCCCGGTCGATCATCTCCAGCGGGGTGACGCATACCGGACAGCCGGGCCCGTGGATGAACTCCACCGCGTCGTCCAGCAACTGGTCGATACCATTGCGGATGATCGAATGGGTTTGTCCGCCACAGACTTCCATGATCGTCCAGGGCCGCGTCGCCGTGCGCCGGATGGCATCGACCAGCGCCTTCGCGGCCACCGGGTCCCGAAACTCGTCTAGATACTTCATGCTGGTTCCCTCCTCCCCTGCCCCTCGACTCCGTTCAGCTCTTCCTCCAGGATGCCGAGTTCTTCGAACATCTTCAGCGTCTCGTTGGCCGACGCCTCGTCGAGGCGGGTGATGGCGAAACCCGCATGGACGATCGTGTATTCACCGATCTCCATGTCCGGCAGATACGCCAGACACACCGTCTTGGTGGTGCCGCCGAAGTCGACGGTGGACATCCGGGTCCCCGCTTCCTCCCAGATCTCGATCACCTTGCCGGGGATTCCGAGGCACATACGCCGTTCCTTTCCGGTTCAGCCGCCTGATGCGCGTCGATCATCAGCGCGGCGGCAATGGTGGCCTGGCCGAGCGCCAGCCCTCCGTCGTTGCAGGGCACCGTCCGGTGCGACAGGACTTCGAAGCCACCCTCGGTGAGCTTCGCTCGAAGTCCCTGCAGCAGAAGTCGATTCGCGAACACCCCGCCGGTCAGCCCGATCACCGTGATGCCGAGCGCGCCGGCCCGGTCGGCGGCCGCGGCGGCGCTCGCGCGGATCACCGCGGCATGGAAGCCGGCAGCTAGATCGGCGATGTCGGTGCCCGCGCGCAGTCCTTCGACGAGGCCGACGACCACCGGTGCCGGGTCCAGCACCCCGTCGGCGACGGCGAAATCCAGCGCAACCGGGCGTCCGGCGCGGGCCAGGTGCTCCAGTTCGACGGCGGCCTGGCCCTCGTAGCTGACGTCCTGGCACACGCCGAGCAGGCTGGCCACCGCGTCGAAGAGCCGACCCATGCTGGTGGTGGTCACGCAGCCCAGACCGCGCGGGATCTGCTGAGCCAGGACGTGCAGGCCGTCCGCGCCGACGGCGGCCACCGGGGGCAGATCGGCACCCCACTCGAGACCGGTCCGGTGCAGCAGGTCCAGGGCGATGCGGGCCGGGTGGCGCACCGCGCCCTCCCCGCCCGGCAGCGCGAACGGCCGGACGTGCCCCACCCGGGTGAACCCGGCGAGGTCGGTGACGGCCAGCAGTTCACCGCCCCAGATGGTGCCATCGGTGCCGTAGCCGGTGCCGTCATAGGTGACCGCGAGCATCGGGGTGCCCAGCCGCCCGTGCTCGGCGAGCAGGGCGACGGCATGCGCATGGTGGTGCTGCACCGCGACGACGGGCCGGCCCGCCGCATGGCGCCGCGCCCACGCCGTGGTGGCGTAGCCGGGGTGCATATCGCAGGCGATCACCGCCGGGCGACGGTCGGTCATGAACGCCAGGTGATCCAGGGCCGCGGTGAAACAGGTCTGGGTGCGCGGATCGGCCATGTCACCGAGATGCGACGACATGTGCGCGTAACCCGCCCCGTTGTCCCCGCCTCCCATCAGGCAGAAGGTGGTCTTCAGGTCGCCGCCGGTGGCCAGCACCACCGGCGGGGTCTCCGACAACCTCAGCGAGACCGGCAGTGGGGCGTAACCGCGGGAGCGCCGCAGCGGCAGCACCTCACCACGGTCGTCGATCCGCACCACCGAGTCCTCGCACGGCACGTGAATCGGCCGGTCGTGGGTCAGGACGGCGTCGGCCAGCCCGTCGATCCAGTCCAGGTCGGCGTCCCGGAACACGATCGGCGACCCGCCCCGGTTGGCCGAGGTCATCACCAGCGGTACGGGTCCGAGACGGTCGAACAGCTGGTGATGCACCGGTGTGTAGGCCAGCAGCAGGCCGAGCTCGCCCAGGCCGGGGGCCACCACGTCGGCGACGGCGCCGGGGCGGCGCGGCACCAGGACGATCGGGGCGGCCGGGTCGCTCAGCGCCGCCGCGGCCGCGACGTCGACCACCGCGATCCGCCCGGCGGCGTCGAGGTCGGCCGCCATCACCGCGAACGGCTTGGTCGGCCGGGTCTTGCGGCGCCGCAGTTCGGCGACGACGGCGGGATTGTCGGCCCGGCAGGCCAGGTGGAATCCGCCGATGCCCTTGACCGCCACGATCTGGCCATTGCCCAGCGCCGCCACCGCGGCGCCGATCGGGTCGTCACAGCCGGTGTCGTCGGCGTCGACGGTGCGCCAGGTCAGCCGTGGGCCGCAATCCGGGCAGGCGACGGTCTGCGCATGGAACCGTCGATCCAGCGGGTCGTGGTACTCCGCTGCGCAGGCCGCGCACATCGGAAAACCGGCCATCGTCGTCGTCGGCCGGTCGTAGGGCAGGTCGGTGATCACCGTGTAACGCGGGCCGCAGTTGGTGCAGGTGATGAACGGATGCCCGAACCGGCGATCGCCGGGGTCGCGCATCTCGCGCAGGCAGTCGGCGCAGGCGGCGATGTCGGGTGGCACCAGGGTCCGGGAGGTGTCGGCGCCCCGGCTGTTGACGATCTCGAAGCCCTTGTCGCCCTTGATATCCAACGCCGTCATCCGCAGGGTGTGGATGCGCGCCATCGGCGGTGGCCGGTCCTCGATGGCGACGACCGCTGCGTCGACGTCGGCACCGGGCCCCTCCAACTCGGCGTGCACCGACCCGGCGTCGTTGTAGACGAAGCCGCTGAGCCCGTGCTCGGCGGCGATCCGCGCGACCGCCGGGCGGAATCCGACGCCCTGCACCACCCCGGTGATGTCGAGGCGCACCCGGCGCAGGGGTAGAAAGGTGCTCATGAACCTCCTGAGCGAAAACAGAGCCACCCGTTGCGGTGGGCTGTCCGCGCGGGTAGGTGGCACCCACGCTAGTCCGGCACGGCAATGACCACAATCACAGATTCGCAACGAGACCGTGCGGTTTTCCGCCCGGAATCGCCCCGGGCCGCGCCTCGGCGCGCTGTAGTGTCCAGGACTGCTCGATCCGGACAGAAACGGACGAAAGGTCTGGTGCGCGACGGTGCATGAGTTGTCACTGTGCCACGCGATCGCCGGGGTGGTCAGACCGTACTCCGAGGGGCGGCGGGTCGACGTGGTCCGCGTTCAGGTCGGCGCCCTGCGGCAGGTCGTCCCGGAGTCATTGTCGTTCTGCTGGAGCATGGTCCGCGAGCACGAGAACATGCCCGAGGCCGAACTCGAACTCGAACTCGTCACCGCCGAGGTACGCTGCCGCGGCTGCGGGCAGCAGTCCGAGATCGCCTCGCGGTGGTCGGTGTGCTGCCCCCGGTGCGAGAGTGCCGACGTGGAGGTGGTCCGCGGCAACGAGTTTCTGGTCACCTCACTAGACGTGTCCTGAGGCAGGAGCGAAAGGTACTCACGATGGGTCGATTTCATCGGCACGACGACGGCACCGTGCACGCCCACGAGCATGACGAGCACGACCATGCTCACGACCATGCTCACGACCATGGTGACCACAGTGGCTACCACACCGGCTCGCAGCGCATCGAGGTGCTGGAATCGATCTTCGCCGAGAACGACACCCGCGCCGACATCAACCGCACGGCCTTCGAGAGCAACGGGATCCGCGCGTTGAACCTGATGAGCTCCCCGGGGTCGGGCAAGACCACCGTGTTGGCGGCGACCCTCGACGAAATCGCCGGCGACATCGCCGTCGGCGTGATCGAGGGTGACATCGCCACCGACATCGACGCGGAGCGGCTGGGCGGTCGCGGCGCCCAGATATCCCTGCTCAACACCAACAACGGATTCGGTGGCGAGTGCCACCTCGATGCCCCGATGGTCAACCGGGCACTACAAGGCCTCAACCTGGCCGCGCTCGACCTCGTCATCATCGAGAACGTCGGAAACCTGGTGTGCCCCGCGGAGTTCGACGTCGGCGAGCACGCCAAGGCGATGGTCTATTCGGTCACCGAGGGCGAGGACAAGCCGCTGAAGTACCCGGTGATGTTCCGCTCGGTGGATGTGGTGCTGTTGAACAAGATCGATCTGGTACCGCATCTGGACGTCGACGTCGACACCTACATCGCCCATGTCCGCCAGGTGAACCCGACCGCCACCATCCTGCCCGTGAGCGCACGCACCGGCGAAGGCATGCCCGCCTGGTTCGACTGGATCCGAACCTTCGCCGGCCCCGCCTCCTGAGCTGCGTCGACCACTTAAATTAACGCGCTCGCAAACTCCATGGCGAGCGTTGACAATGCGGTTGGCCCGGAGTAGACCCAGAAACAGCGCCGCGCAAGTGGGCCGGGGGTCGGCTCCGGCGACGCAGGGACGGCTGGGGTTCCGTCCCGGAAAGCTGCGAACATGCCGACGGAAGCAGCAGTCCAAGCCGAAGACACTCTGATCCACGTTCTGTGGATCAACGCGGGTCTCAGTTGCGACGGAGATTCGGTGGCGTTGACTGCCGCCACCCAGCCGAGCGTCGAGGAGATCGCCCTCGGCGCACTGCCCGGCCTGCCGAAGGTCGCCGTACACTGGCCGCTCATCGATTTCGAATGTGGTCCCAACGGCGGCGCCGACGACTTCCTGGAGTGGTTCTTCCGGGCCGACCGGGGCGAGCTCGAACCGTTCGTGTTGGTGGTCGAAGGGTCCATCCCCAACGAACAGCTCCACGACGACGGCTACTGGTGCGGCTTCGGAAACAATCCCGCCACCGGCCAGCCGATGACCACCAGCGAGTGGCTCGACCGGCTGACCCCGAAGGCCACCGCGGTGGTGGCGGTGGGCACCTGCGCCACGTACGGGGGTATCCATGCGATGGCAGGCAATCCGACCGGCGCCATGGGGGTTCCCGACTACCTCGGCTGGGACTGGAAGAGCAAGGCCGGCATCCCGATCGTCTGCGTCCCGGGTTGCCCGATCCATCCCGACAACCTTTCCGAGACGCTGACCTATCTGCTCTACATGGCGACCGGGCAGGCGCCGATGATCCCGCTCGACGATGCGCTGCGACCGCAGTGGCTGTTCGGCCAGACCGTTCACGAGGGGTGCGACCGGGCCGGGTACTACGAGCAGGGCGACTTCGCCACCGAGTACGGCTCACCCAAGTGCATCGTCAAGCTCGGCTGTTGGGGCCCGGTGGTGAAATGCAATGTGCCCAAACGCGGTTGGATCAACGGCGTCGGTGGCTGCCCGAATGTCGGCGGTATCTGTATCGGTTGCACCATGCCGGGGTTCCCGGACAAGTTCATGCCGTTCATGGACGAGCCACCGGGCGGCAAGCTGTCCACCACCGCCTCGGGGCTCTACGGCTCGGTGATCCGCAACCTGCGCCAGATCACCGGTCGCACGGTGGACAAGGAGCCGCGCTGGCGGCGCACGGCGCACCTGGTAACCGACCGGCCAATCGAGGGGATCATTCGATGACGACGATCATTCCCGAGCCCTCCCAGATCAGGAACGAGCCCGGAGCCCTCGTCGAGATGGCGTGGGATCCGATCACCCGGATCGTGGGCAGTCTCGGCATCTACACCAAGATCGACTTCGAGAACCGAGAGGTCGTCGAGTGCCACAGCACCTCCTCGATCTTCCGGGGTTATTCGCTCTTCATGAAGGGCAAGGATCCGCGCGACGCGCACTTCATCACCAGCCGGATCTGCGGCATCTGCGGCGACAACCACGCCACGTGTTCCTGCTACACGCAAAACATGGCCTACGGCGTGCAACCGCCGCACCTCGGTGAGTGGCTGATCAACCTCGGCGAAGCCGCGGAATACATGTTCGACCACAACATCTTTCAGGAGAACCTGGTCGGTGTCGACTACTGCGAGAAGATGGTCTCCGAGACCAACCCTGGCGTGTTGGCCAAGGCCGAGAACACCGCCGCACCGCACGCAGCTGCGCACGGCTACCGCACCGTCGCCGACATCATGCGGGCGCTCAACCCGTTCACCGGTGAGTTCTACCGGGAGGCCCTGCAGGTCAGCCGTTACACCCGGGAGATGTTCTGCCTGATGGAGGGCAGGCACGTGCATCCCTCGACGCTGTATCCAGGCGGGATCGGCACGGTGGCGACCGTCCAATTGATGACCGATTACCTGGCCCGGCTGATGCGTTACGTCGAGTTCATGAAGAAGGTCGTACCGATGCACGACGACCTGTTCGACTTCTTCTACGAGGCGCTCCCCGGTTACGAGAAGGTCGGACTACGCCGAACGCTGCTCGGCTGCTGGGGTTCCTTCCAGGATCCCGAGGTGTGCAACTTCTCCTACCGGGACATGGAGAACTGGGGCCGCAAGATGTTCGTCACGCCCGGGGTCGTAGTCGATGGCAGGCTCGTCACCACCTCACTCGTGGACATCAATCTCGGCATCCGAATCCTGTTGGGCCACTCCTTCTATGACGACTGGACCGACCAGGAGATGTTCGTCAAGACCGATCCACTGGGCAATCCGGTGGATCGCCGGCACCCCTGGAACCAGCACACCAACCCCCGGCCGCAGAAGCGCGACTTCGACGACAACTACAGCTGGGTGATGTCCCCACGCTGGTTCGACGGCGCCGACCACCTCGCCCTCGACACCGGGGGCGGGCCGTTGGCCCGGTTGTGGACGACGGCGCTGGCAGGCCTGGTCGACGTCGGCTACGTCAAGGCCACGGGCAACAGTGTGCAGATCAACCTCCCCAAGACGGCGCTCATGGGTCCCGCTGAATTGGAGTGGAAGGTTCCGGTCCACGGCAGCAACACCATCGAGCGCAACCGCGCCCGAACCTACTTCCAGGCCTACGCCGCGGCATGCGCGCTGCACTTCGCCGAGAAGGCGTTGGTGGAGATCCGCGCGGGCCGGACCAAGACATGGGAGCGCTTCGAGGTGCCCGACGAGGGCATCGGCTGCGGGTTCACCGAAGCGGTCCGCGGTGTACTGAGCCATCACATGGTGATCCGGGACGGCAAGATCGCGAATTACCATCCGTATCCGCCGACGCCGTGGAATGCCAACCCGCGTGACAGCTACGGCACCCCCGGTCCCTATGAGGACGCCGTCCAGGGCCAGCCCATTTTCGAGGAGAACGACCGGGAGAACTTCAAGGGCATCGACATCATGCGCACGGTGCGTAGTTTCGACCCGTGCCTGCCGTGCGGGGTGCACATGTACCTCGGCGAGGGCAAGTCGCTGAACAAGCTGCACAGCCCCACCCAGACGCTGACCGGCGAGTGACCTGTGGGCGCCGACGATGTGGATGATTCGCACTGGCGCGCAGCAGGTGAGCGGATCCAGGCCCTGATCGCGGCCTGTGCGGCAGACGGCGCTGCCGCACAGACCCGTGCCGAGCAGCTTGTGCGCGAGGTCGTCGACCTCTATGGGGCTGGGCTGACCAGGGTGATGGCGACGATTGGCGATCCGGCGTTGGCCGACCGGCTCGCCGCCGACGACCTGGTCGGCAGCCTGCTGCTGGTGCATGGGATCCACCCCCGGGATCTGACCGAGCGGGTACTGCACGCACTGGACGCCGTGCGACCCTACCTCGGCTCGCACGGCGGTGATGTCCGGCTGCTCGCCATCGATGACGGCGTTGTCCGCCTTGCCTTTTCGGGTAACTGCGGCAATTGCCCGTCCTCGGCGGTGACGCTGGAGCTCGCGGTGGAGGATGCGGTGCGCACCGCGGCACCCGAGATAGCGGCAATCGAGGCGGTCGCCGTCGAGGCGACGTCGGTGATCCCCGTCGACGCGCTGCTGTCTCGGGTGCGCGCCGGGCGCCACGAGCCCACGACGTGGTGGGCCGCACCGGAGCTCGCCGAACTGGCGCCCGGCGAGGTCGCAGGGTTCGTTGCCGGCGCCACGACGGTGTTGGCGTGCCGAGTCGGGGACGCGGTGCTGGCCTATCTCGACCGCTGCCCGGAGTGTGCCGACTCGTTGGCCGGGGCAGCACTGTCGGAATCGGTGTTGCGCTGCCCGTGCTGCCATGCGCGCTTCGATGTGGTGCAGGCCGGTGCCGGTGTCGGAGGCACCGTCGGCCACCTCCGGCCGGTGCCGGTTCTGACCCGCGACGGCGTGCTGTCCATGGCGGTTCCGGAGATGGAGGCCTCCGCATGACATCGACGCTCGATGTTCTGTCCAGGATCCGGGCCGGGCGGACGACGGCCGAGCCGTCCGGTGACCGCTGTGAGATGTGCGCCGTTCCGGTCGCCGACGCGCACCAGCATGTGGTCAATGTGGCTGCCCGCCAACTGATGTGCGTGTGCCGGGCGTGCTACCTGCTGTTCACCGACGCCGGCGCGGACCTGCGCTACCGCGCGGTGCCAGACCGCTACCTGTCGCTGCCCGACTTCGCGATGGGCCGACCGGAATGGGAGGCGCTGCAGATCCCGGTCGGGGTGGCGTTCTTCTTCCGCAACTCCGCACTCGACCGCACCGTGGCGTTCTATCCCGGGCCGGCCGGCGCCACCGAATCCGAGTTGGACATCGCGACCTGGTCCGCGGCGAGCGGTGATCCGCGAATCGGCCTGCTGGCCGACGATGTCGAGGCCCTGCTCGTGCGGGTGCCCGCCGACGGACCTCCGGAATGCTTCCTGATTCCGATCGACGCCTGCTACGAGTTCGTCGGCGGCCTTCGCCTGCTGTGGCGCGGATTCGACGGTGGGACACAAGCCCGCGAGTTCATCGACACATTCTTCGCCCGCGTCGCCGAGCGCAGCGTGGTACGGCTGCCATGACGGCCGTCGACCCGGATGTGAGGTTCAGCGTGCTGGACGTGAGGCCGGAACGGTACGCGGTGTCCCCGATCCTGGAAGCACACCTCTCGGTCTCGAGCGCCGGCGACGAGCCCATCCACGCCATCGCGCTGCGCTGCCAGATCCGTATTCAACCGCTGCGGCGCACCTACACCGACGAGGAGGCCGCGGGACTGTTGGACATGTTCGGGCCGCGCGAGCGGTGGGCGGCGACTCAGCAGACCTTCCCGTGGCTGCATGCCACGGCGATGGTGTCGGGCTTCACCGGAGCCGCCGCCGCGACGCTGCCTTTGCAGTGCACCTACGACCTCGAAGTGGCCGCCTCCCGATACTTCCACGCGCTGCGCACCGGGACCATCCCGTTGCAGTTCCTGTTCAGTGGAACGATCTTCGGTGGCGGAGCGCCCGGCCTACAGGTCCGGCACGTCTCCTGGGACTGCGAGGACTCCTACGACATGCCGGTTTCGATATGGCGGAACCTGATCGCCCAGCACTATCCCGACACGGGTTGGTTGCGTCTGCGGCACGACAGCATCGCCGCGCTGAGCGAGTTCAAATCCCGGCTCGGTCTGCTCGATCTCGACGACGCGATCAGTACGTTGATGGCAGGGGGCGTCCCGACTTCGACGTCGACCAACGGCTCGTCAGCGCCGGGACGATGACCAACGGCTGGGAGCAGGCCCGCGCCGTGGCCGATGCGGTGCTCTACGAGGGTTACCTGCTCTACCCCTACCGTGCCTCGTCCCGAAAGAATCAGTGCCGCTGGCAGTTCGGCGTGCTCGGACCGCCCGGTGCCGCCGAGTCGGGACTCGGCGAGGAAGCCACCCTGAGCACCGGCTTCCTGGTCGAGGACGGGGTGACCCTCACCCTGGTGGTGCGCTTCCTGCAGCTGCAGCGCCGCCAGGTGCTGCGCGGTGACTCGCGAGCAGGACTGGTTCCGGTCGAAGAACTCGCCACCCCGGCCGGCACCTGGCTGTCGTGGGACGAGGCGGTCGAGCGGGAGATATCGCTCGAACCGCTGAATCTGGCCGGTTCGCAACGCTCTTGGACGCTGCCGCTCATCGCGTCGTGCGGTACGGATGTCGAGGACGTCGCGGGCGGCCAGCTGGTACGCATTCGCCGCGAGTTGCGCGCCGTGGTCACCGTCGATGTGACGTCCGACGACGGTTTGACCAGCGTGCGGCTGACGGTCGCGAACACCGGTTCGCCCCCCGCAGACGGGGACGCGGCCATTGCCACCTCGCTGATCGGCACGCACCTCATCGCCGCCGTCACGGGTGGCCGTTTCGTATCGCTGCTCGAGCCACCGCCGGCGGCCGTCGCCGCAGTGGGCCGCTGCCATCATCATCGCTGCTTCCCGGTACTGGCCGGGCCACCGGATGTGGACGATCTCCTGCTGATCTCGCCGATCATCCTCTACGACCATCCGCAGGTCGCCGAGCAGAGTGACGGCGCCCTGTACGACTCGACCGAGATCGACGAGATCCTCACGCTGCGGGTGATCACGATGACCGACGACGAGAAGGCGCAGGCGCGGGCGACTGATCCGCTGGCCGCCGCGATCATCGACCGCTGCGGCGCGATGTCGCCCGAGGCGATGCAGCGGCTGCACGGCGTGTTGCGCGACCCGCACAACCCCGCGCCGATTCCCGGGGTTCCCGAGGGCGTGGACTGGTGGAGCCCGGACGCCGACCAGGCGGTTCGACCGGAGGTCGACAGCGTCACGGTGGACGGCGTCGCAGTGGCGCGCGGCAGCCGGGTGCGGCTGCGGCCGAGCCGACGTGCCGACGCACAGGACATCTTCGTCGCCGGCCGGATGGCGCGGGTCGCTGCGGTGCATCAGGACGTCGACGGCAACACCCACGTCGCGGTGGTCGTCGAGGACGACCCAGCCGCGGAGCTGCACGACTGGTATGGGCGTTACCTGTACTTCGCGCCCGAGGAGGTCGAGCCGGACGGAATTGCAGAGTTGAACCCAGAAGGGAGTTCGAGATGGAAGTCGTAGGGTGGATCGCCACGATCATCGTGGCACTGGTCGTCCTGGCCGGGGTGGTGATCGGGGTCCGGTCGATACCGGACATTCAACGCTACCTGCGGATCCGGCAGATGTAGTGGCCGGCATCCTGATCGCCGGCGTCGGCAATATCTTTCTCGGCGATGACGGCTTCGGCCCCGGAGTGATCCACCACCTCGGCGGGCACTTCGACGGAGACGAGGAAATTCGGGTGGTCGACTACGGCGTCGGCGGCATGCATCTGGCGTATGACCTGCTGGCGGACTGGTCGGCGCTGGTCCTCGTGGACGCCATCCCCAACGGCGGATCAGCGGGCGCGCTTCATGTGTTCGAAGCCGACCACGAATCGCTATGTGCCACGGCGTCCTTGGATGCGCATGCCATGGATCCCGGCACCGCGTTCGCCACCCTGCGTGCGCTCGGGGGCACCGCACCGCGGACCATCGTCGTCGGATGCGAGGTCCTCGACGCATCCGACGGCATCGGTCTGAGCCGAGCCGTCGACGCGGCACTGCCCGCCGCGGTCGAGGCAATCCGGGACACCGTGGCGATGTTGCGCAGCGCGCCGGCAGCACGAAGGGGGTGAACACGTGTGCCTGGGCATTCCCGGTCAGGTGATCTCGATGGTTGAGGGCTACGGCGGCCAACTCGCTGTCGTCGACGTCGCAGGCGGACGGCGCCGCGTCAACATCGGCATGCTGTCCGAGGGGACCATCGGCCCCGGCGACTGGGTGATCATCCACCTGGGGTTCGTCGTCGAGAAGACAGATGCTCAGGGGGCCGAGGCTGCGATGACGGGGCTGCGCTTGATGGGCAGCGGGGTGGACGAGGACTCATGAGCATCGCAGGTACGGGCTGGGAATTGTTCGCCCGCTACGCCTTTCCCCCCAATGAGCTCGGGTACTGCGGTCCGCCGGACGCCTCGGTTCTGCTGCGGGGCAGGACTCGCGCCGAGATCGCCTGCCACGCGGCCGGTTTCGACGGCGCCTGGCCATACCTTCAGGAGATAGCGGCAGCCATCGGAGCCGCTGACCCACTCGAGGACGCGGTGGTGCGGAGCTACTGGATCGGCGGTCCGGAACTGGCGGCGGTCGACGGGGCCGGGCTGGCAGGGCGGTTGCGGACGGCCTTCGCCGACCAGCCCACCGGAGTGCTCGACCGGGTCGACAAGGCGTTGGCCCACCACAGTTTCCATGTGCTCGTGGTCTATCCGTGGGTGCGCTTTCTCGACATCGACCCCTCGACGCCACTGCGCATTCTGCAGGCGTGTCGCATCCGCTGGGGCATCGTGGACGGTGTCGCCGACGAGCACGTGATCATGACGTCACGGCCGCTGCGACTCGAGGACGGGAGTCTAACGCTGGGCGAGCCCACCGCGGAATCGGTGCGGTGGCGCCGGGACGGGACCTCGTTGGCGCCGGTTCCGCGGCCGGGTGAGGTGGTCGCCGCCCACTGGGACTGGGTGTGCGGCACCCTCGGCGCCGACGAGGCAGCCGCCCTGGAACGGGCCACCGTCGCGACACTCGGTACGGTCAACCTCGCGCGGGCCTCCGGTCACGTGCTCAGTCGAAATGCTTGAGGCCCGGCCACAGCTGGGCCCAGGTTCCGCGCGGCTGCCCACACAGATAGATCGCGGCGCCGCCGGCCTTCTCGGCGTTGTCCACCCCGTCGGGTGGGCGGATGGTGGCGATCTCGCGGACCTCGGCCCAGGACCGCTGCAGATATCCGGGCTTGAACCGTCCGACGCACAGCACGGTGTCGGGTCGGCCCGGCGGCGGGCCCCACAGGGTGTAGTTGTTGTGCCCGCTGTAGACCGCGCGGTCGACGCCGGCGGCCGGGCCCAGAATGGTCAGCGCCCCGGCCTCGCCGTAGTTGCTGGTGAAGAACGGCACGCCGGCCGGTTGCCCGGCCGCGGCGGTGGCCACCTGATCCACGAACTGCGGCCAGCCGTAGGTCTCCACCAGCACCGGGCTGATCTCGCGCATGGCATTGGCGGTGCGGACCGGGAGCATCGGCAGCCAGACCAGCACCGCCAGCAGGAACGACGCGACCAGCGCCACCGGCCAGATGACCCGGCCCCGGGCCGTACCGGCGTGCTCGATGCTCACCCCGCCCGCCGCGTAGAGCGCGGCCAGCATGGGCGCGGCGTAGTACGGCTTGCCACCGCTGAGGGTGAACAACACCACGACGACCACCGTCGCCCCCAGCACCCAGCGGTGCTTGCGCCCGCCGGGTGAGACCAGCCACCGGATCCCGATCACCCATAACGCCACCAATAGTGGACCGGCCAGTACCACCAGCAACATGGGCAGCTGCTGAACCGAACCCAGCGCACCGCCCTGGGCGCGGGACAGCGCCTTGGCCATCTCCAGGTTCGGCCAGCCGTGCCGGGCGTCCCACACCAGATTGGGCACGGCCAGCAGCACCGCGATGCCACCGGCGACCCACGGCCCCGGGGTTCGCAGGGCGTCCCGCCGGAACATGACGAGTCCCAGGAAGACCCCGGCCAGCAGGATGACGACCGTGCTCTTGTTCAGCAGCCCGACGCCGGCGGCCAGCCCGGCCAGCGCCCATGCCGGTGTCCCCCCGACTCGCAGGGCCAGGGCGACCAGGACCAGCGTGACCAGCCAGAGCAGCTGGTCGGTGCCCGCGGTGCCGTACAGCGCCGACGCGCCGACGAACACCGAGGATGCGGCCACCGCGGCGGCGGCGATGGTCTGGGCGCGTGGCCGGCCACCGAACTGGGCGGTCAGCACCGCCGTCAGCAGGATGCAGCCCGCCTGCGCGGCGATGGCCACCAACCGCACCGGCCACAGCCCGCCCGGCAGTGCCGCGGCGAACGCGGCCACCAACGGCGTCAACGGCGGCTGGTCGACGTACCCCCAGGCCGGATGCCGCCCGCAGATGACGTAGTAGAACTCGTCTCGGTGCCAGCCGTAGCGGGTCGCCACCGCCAGGTGCACCACGGCCGCCACGGTCGCAACGCCGAGCGGCCCCCAGCCCATCGGCACCGGCGATCCGCGCATCGCTCCACGATAGGGACCGAAGGCGCGGTCAGGCGCCGAAACGCAGCGCGACGACACAGACGTCGTCGCTGCGCGGCGGTGGTGCCATCGCCTGGGTGAGGGCATGGCAGGCCTCGCCCAGCGACACGTCGTCGGGCCAGCGCGCGATCAGGCCTTCGGCCCGGGCAATGCCGAGTTCCAGGTCCTGGTCGCGGCGTTCGACGAGCCCGTCGGTGTACATCACCACGATGTCGCCGGAATTCACCTCGAGCCGGCCCTGGCTGTAGCCGGCGTCCTCGACCGGGCCCAGCACCGGGCCGTGGCCGCCGCCGAGCCGGGTGACCTCCCCGCTGCGGAATCGGCGCAGCAGAGCCGGCGGGTGCCCGGCAGAGGCATAGTCGAGCGATCCGGCGACCGGGTCGTACACCGCGACGCTCATGGTGGCGAACTGACCGTGGCTGGCGTGCCGGGTGAAGGTGTTGAGTTCGGCGAGTAACTGGGCGGGCGGCAGGCCCTGCAGCGCCAGCGCACGCCCGGCGCTACGCAGCTGCGCCATGTCCTCCACGGCCGGAAGGCCATGGCCGACAACATCTCCCACCGATAGATAGGTGAGCTTCTTGGGCATCGCCATGACGTCGTACCAGTCACCGCCGAGTCCCTGGGCGACATCCGCCGGTTCGTAGTTCACCCCGACGTCGATGCCGGGTGTCGGCTCCGGGCGCGATGGCAGCACCGCCGCCTGCAGCACGGCCGCCCGGGCGTGCTCATCGGCGTAGACGCGGGCCCGGACCAGCGCCTGGGCCACCATGGTGGCCACCGCCGAGGCGTAGGCCAGCTGGGCGGTGTTCAGCGGCTGCGGCGTGGTCCACATCAGCACCAGGACCCCGATCGATTCACCACCGGCGCTCAGCGGCCAGCTCACCACCGACGCCCCGCCGGCCACCGCCAGCCAGTGCGCGTTCGCGGGATAGAGCCGCCGGTACTCGTCGGGGCCGTGGATCACCACCGGCTGGCCGGTGCGCACCGCCTCGGTGGCAGCGGTGTCGGCCTCCAGCGCGACGCCGGGGCCGAACTCGTCGACGACCCGCCGGGGATAGCCGGCCATCGTCACCCACTCCAGGGCCCGGCCGTCGGCCCGCAGCAGGCCCAGATTCAGCGCCTGGGCGCCCGCGTCGTTGAGCACCTGCCGCGCGACGGTGTCGCCGATCTGTTCCGGGGTGATCGCGGCCGACAGCAACTGGGCCAGCTGGGCCAGGCTCTGCAGCCGGTCGCGCTCCCGGCGTTCGGCCTGCCGCTGCCTGACCGCGGCGACCCGGCCCGCCGCCTCCTGGGCGATCAACATGGCCACCAGCACCACCACCGCGATGAACGCCTGGGTGACGGTCAGCCGGGCCGGCTCGGAGAGATCCAGATTGGCGAAGGGCCCCCGGCCCGCGTGGGTGAAGTAGTTGGCCACCAGGGCCACCACCGCCCCGGCCAGACCCGCCCCGATCACGTCGAGCCGGAACGCGGTCCAGGCCAGCGCGGGCAGCAGCAGCAGCGCGGGTGGTGCCTCCACCCAGAAGGCCGCCACCGACAGGGCGGCGGTAACCCCGAGCACCAGTGCGGTCTCGGCGATCCGGGCGCGTAGGATGTGGGACTGCTTGGGCCACAACAGGATTGGTGCGGCGATCACCAGCACCCCGATCCCGTCCCCGGCCCACCAGTGCAGCACCGCCGCCGGCCACCAGTCACCCCGCTGCAGCGTGCTCACCGCGCCGCCGATCAGCCCGCCCACCAGTGGCCCGGCCACACATCCGGCCGCCACGAACTTCGCCAGGTCCGAGCGCTCCCGCAGGTCCGGCACCCCCTTGCACCACGCCAGCACCAGCGCCGCCCCGACCATGGGCTCCACCGAGTTGGCCAGGGCGAACCCGGCCGCCGCGAGCGGGCTCGAGCCGTAGCGCAGGTCGACGGCGAACTCGGCCAGAACGATCGCCGCCACGATCACCGGCCACCGCGACCGCCGTTTGAGCACCATCGCGGCCAGCGTCACCCCGGCCGGCGGGAAGAACGCCGTCCCCGCCCCGGCGCCGAACGTCTGCCAGGCCAGCACCGCCCCGGCCAGGTAGGCCAGCGTGACCCAGCCGAACAGGCCCGCTGCCGCACCGATGCGGTCACGGCGCCCCGGACTGCTCACCCGACCAGCCTAACGACGGTGCGCCACCGAAAAGCCGGCCTCGACGTGCGCGCTGATCTCGACGTCCTCGGGGCGCAGGACGAACTCCGGGGCGTCGCCGCCGGGCGCGGCGGCCGAGGCCAGCATCGCCCTCGGCGCGGGGCCGCCGGGGCGGCTCAAGCCGGTGTCGCTGATCTCGCGCACCGAGACCGGTCCGAGGTCCAGGGCGTCGGCGTAGTCCTGGGCGCGCCGGCGGGCGTCGCGCACCGCCTTCTGCCGGGTCTTGCGCTCCACCTCGAGGCGGCGGGATTCGGTCAGCGCCCATTCGATGTGGCCGATGCTGAGTCCCTCGACCGCGGCCGACCAGGCCACCCACCGGGCGAGCTCGTCGAAGTCGCGGAACTTGACCGCGATGGACACCGTGGCCGAATACACCAGCGGGAGCTGCTTGCCCTTGTCGTTCCACGGCCGGTGCGAGCCGCGCCGAACCTGGTCGACGGCGTACCACGTCACCGGTCCGCGCTTGGGATGGTGCAGCGCGTCGATGGATCGCACGACGTCGGCCAGCCCGGCGGCCACCGCCTCGAAGGCAGGTTCGGGCGCCGGGCCTTCGATGCCGACGGTGGCGTACACGGTGGCCCGCTCGGGCGGCAGGGTGACGGTGTGCGAGCCGCGGACGTTGATTTCGACAGCAGTCATGCGCCCACCCTAGGGGGGTGCGACCTAGCGGCGCCGCCCGGTGACGATGAGGTACTCCCACTTCATCGGCGACGATCTGGCGAGGGCGGCGTCGCCCAGCGCGGCCAGGTCGGCATCCAGTTCGGCGGCGTCGGCCGCGTCGATGGACGCATAGGCGGCGACCATCGGGCCGTAGTTGGCCTTGAAGTAGTCCCGGAAGGCCGCACCGTCGGCGAAACTGCCGACCGCCAGGGCACCGCGCCGGCACTCGATGGCGAGCCGGTCACCGAACAGGCCGCGGACGTAGTCCTCGTCGCCCCACAGCGGTGCCGGTTGGGTGCCCGGCGGCGGGGCGGGCAGGTACGGCTTCATGGTGGCGAACATCTGCCCGATGAAACCCTGTGGGGTCCAGCTCAGCACCGCGACGGTGCCGTCGGGGCGACAGACCCGGACCAGTTCGTCGGCGGCTTGCTGGTGATGCGGGGCGAACATGACGCCGATGCAGGAGATCACCGCGTCGAACTCGTCGTCGGGGAACGGCAGCGCCTCGGCGTTGGCCTCGCGCCACTCCACGTCCGTCCCGCCGGCGGCGCGACCGTGTTCCAACAACTCCGGGCACAGGTCGCTGGCGATCACCCGGGCCCCGGCCTGCGCCGCGGCGAAGGCCGCGTTGCCGGTGCCCGCCGCGACGTCGAGCACCCGTTGGCCGGGCCGGATGGCGGCTGCCGCAACGAGTTCCGCCCCCAGCGGGCGGACGAGTTCGTCGGCGACGGTGGCGTAGTCACCCAGCGCCCACACGGCACGGTGTCTGGCTTCCAACTCACGGTCGATGATGGTTGCACTCATGTCGGTTCTCCCCTCTCGAAGTGCTGAACTCATCGTGCGCGCCGGGGGTGAACCACTTCCAGTGCCGGATCTGAACCGGCACCGGTACAACATCTGTACTAGTCAGGGCGGCCGGGGTGGCGTCTACTGGAAGTCATGTCGACGTATGGACAGTTCTGCCCCGTCGCCAAGGCGATGGAGTTGCTCGACGAACGCTGGACCTTGCTGGTGGTGCGTGAATTGCTGAAAGGCAGCACGCATTTCAACGACCTGCGCCGCGGGGTGCCGAAGATGTCACCGGCGCTGTTGTCCAAGCGCCTGAAGTCCCTGACCCGTGCGGGGCTGGTCGAGCGCACCGAGATCGACGGGCGCACCACCTACGCCCTCACCGAATCCGGCCGCGAACTCTCCGGTGTGGTGGACGCACTGGGCGCCTGGGGGGTGCGGTGGATCGGCAACCTCGGCGACGAAGACCTCGATCCGCACCTGCTGATGTGGGACATCCAGCGAACCGTCCCGGTCGACAGCTGGCCACGGGCCCGGACCACGGTGGCCTTCCAACTCGACGGGGTGGCGCCGAAAGCCGCGCGCTGGTGGCTGGTGGTCTCCGAGGGAGAGGTCGACATCTGCGATTTCGACCCGGGCTACGACGTGACCGCCACGGTGGCGACCAGCCTGCGCACCCTGACCCAGATCTGGCGCGGCGACGTGTCCTGGTCCCGCGCCCTGCTCGACGGCAGCGCCGCAGTAGCCGGAACCACCGATGCCCGAAAGGCGCTGCCGCACTGGATCGGTCAGTCCACGCTGGCCACGATCCCGCGGCCGGCCTGAGTCAGTCCTTCAGACAGACCTTGGCGCCCTCGAGGACGCCGTTGCGGTAGTGCCGGATCCGCTCGAACCCGGCGCCCTGCCGCTCGGCGTCACCGTCGCCGCGGAACACCAGCAGGGCGGTGATGGCCTCGTCGAGGTCACCGGGTGACACCTGGAAGCTGCTGGTCTCCTTGCGATTCTGCAGCAGCACGCTGGCGGTGTAGGCGCCGGCGAAGCAGTCCCCGCGCAGCGACTGCACCTTCTCATCGGACTGGTCGTTGGCGCGGGTCATCGCGGCCAGCGCGTACTGGGTGGCCAGCAGGGTCGCGACCGCGAAGTCGCCGCCCTGCTTGTACACCGTGGGCATCTCGTCGACGTTGTCCCAGCCGATGTAGTCATCGGGCACGCAGTAGAACAGCGAATAGCCGGTGGTCGGCTTGCCGCCGCACAGCGGCGGACTGGCCGGGTTGAACGGCTCGAGACCCTTGACCGGTACCCACTTCTGGCCGTCGGTCAGCTCGGGGTAGACCTGGCTCCAGTAGTCCTCGAGGTCGTAGGGCACGCCGTTGATCACCGAGTCGTACGGCATGTCCCCGCCGTTGGCCTGGTCTTCGGCATTGCTGAAGGGCAGCTCGAGGACCACCGGGTTGTCATCGCGGTAGGCCTTGCAGGCCTCCGGCCCGTGGTCGTAGCCGTCCTGGAAGGCGCCGACCCGGTCGAAACCGCTGCCGTGCGCCGAGGTGTCGATCTTGCTGGTGCCCGGCGAGTCCCGCAGCTC
>CAZHUU010000043.1:0-33238 GCA_964535335.1 uncultured Mycobacterium sp. | reverse complement strand
TTCCTGCTCGCCGGCCCCTACGCCGAGCGGGCGCCCAGCCGCCGGGCCGCCCTGCAGGCCCTGCTGGTCACCCCCGCTCGCGGCTTGGCGATGCTGGCCGGCATCGTCATCCTCGGCCACGCCGCGGGCACCTTCCTGCTCTCCGAACTGGTGGCCGCGCCGCCGCACGGCACCGCGGTCGCGGTGGCCATCGTGCTGGTGCTCGTCGGCGCGCTGTCGAAATCGGCGATCGTGCCGTTCCACTTCTGGCTGCCGGGCGCCATGGCCGCCCCCACCCCGGTGAGCGCCTACCTGCACGCCGCGGCAATGGTGAAGGCCGGCGTCTACCTGATCGCCCGGCTGGCCCCCGGGTTCGCCCACTCACCCGGCTGGCGCCCCACCGTGATCACCCTGGGCCTGGCCACCATGCTGCTGGCCGGCTGGCGCGCGGTACGCGAGTACGACCTGAAACTGATCCTGGCCTTCGGCACGGTCAGCCAGCTCGGCTTCATCACGATCATGGTCGGCGGCGGCGGACAGGACATGATGCTGGCCGGGCTGGCCATGCTGTGCGCGCACGCGCTGTTCAAGGCCACGCTGTTCATGGTGGTCGGCGTCATCGACCACGCCACCGGCACCCGCGACATCCGCAGGCTGTCCTGGCTCGGCAGCCGGCTGCCCGTGCTGTTCGTCATCGCCGCCGCGGCGACCGCGAGCATGGCCGCGCTGCCGCCGTTCCTGGGCTTCATCGCCAAGGAGGCCGACTTCGAGGCCATCGCGCACAGTGCCTCGCTGGGATTCTGGGCACCGGTGGTGCTGGCCGGGGTGGTGACCGGGTCGGTGTTCACCACGGTCTACAGCCTGCGATTCCTGTGGGGGGCGTTCGCCCGCAAGGGTTTTCACGGTCCCACCATCCTGGTGGCCAACCTGCACCGTCCCAAGCCCTCGTTCCTGGCCGCCCCGGCGATCCTGGCCGCAGCGGGCCTGCTGTTCGGTCTGGCACCGAGCCGCCTCGACGACACCCTCGACGACTACGCCGACACCCTGCCCGCCGCCGGGTCCGCCGACGGCCACTACACGCTGGAACTGTGGCACGGGTTCAACCTGCCGCTGCTGTTGTCGGTGCTGGTGCTCGCACTCGGCGCCGGGCTGTTCTTCGGGCGCAACCGGTTGCACCGGGTGCGGGAGTCCACCCGGCTGCCACTGGGTAACGCCGACCGCGTCTACGACGCGATCATCCGGGGCGCCGACGTGGCCTCGGTGCGGCTGACCGCCGTCACCCAGCGCGGCTCGATACCGGCCACCCAGGCGGTGATCCTCTCGACACTGGTGCTGTTGCCGGTGGTGGTGCTGGCGCTCGGGGCGCGTGACCAGCCGACCTTCCGGCTGTGGGACTCGCTGGTGCAGCCGGTGGTGGGCCTGTTGATGCTGGGCGCAGCGGTGGCGGCCACGGTGATGCGCAACCGGCTGGCGGCCGTGCTGCTGGTCGGCATCACCGGCTATGGGTGCGGTGTCATCTTCGCCTTCCACGGGGCGCCCGACCTGGCGCTGACACAGTTCCTGGTGGAGACGCTCACGCTGGTGATCTTCGTGCTGGTACTGCGCACCCTGCCCGCCGAGGCCGAGGACCCCGGGGCCAACCGGCGCCGCCTGCCCAAGGTGCTGCTGTCGCTGGCGGTCGGCGCCAGCGTCACCGCGCTGGCGGTCTTCGCCAAGGCCGCCCGCAGAACCACGCCGATCGCCGAACTGCTGCCCGACGCCGCCTACTACCGCGGCCACGGCGCCAACACCGTCAACGTGCTGCTGGTCGACATCCGGGCCTGGGACACCCTCGGGGAGATCTCGGTGCTGGTGGTCGCCGCCACCGGGGTGGCGTCCCTGGTTTTCCGCAACCGCCGGTTCGGTTCGGCGCCAAGGGTTTCCGATGCGGGACAACCGGACATCGGTGCGCTGCCCGCGGCGCGGTACAGCCCGTCGACCAGCGACACCACCTGGCTGCGGGGCAGCGAGCTGCGCGACCCGCGCTACCGCTCGCTGGTGCTCGAGGTCGCGACCCGGATGATCTTCCCGCTCATCATGGTGCTGTCGGTGTACTTCTTCTTCACCGGGCACAACACCCCCGGCGGCGGGTTCGCCGGCGGGCTGACCGCCGGGCTGGCGCTGGTGCTGCGCTACCTGGCCGGCGGGCGCTACGAGCTGGGCGAGACGCTACCGCTGGACGCCGGCAAGATCCTCGGCGCCGGGCTGGCGCTGTCGGCGGGCACCGCAGTGGGCTCGATGTTGCTCGGCGCACCGGCGCTGTCGTCGGCAGTCATCTCGCTGCAGCTGCCGCTGCTTGGAACGGTCAAGATCGTCACCGCGCTGTTCTTCGACCTCGGGGTGTACCTCATCGTGGTGGGGCTGGTGCTCGATGTGCTGCGCAGCCTCGGCGCGCGGATCGACGTCGAGATGGCCGAGGCGCCGCCCCCCCTGCGGGCGAGGGCCTCATGATCGCCTACCTCGTCCCACTCGTCATCATCGGCGGGCTCACCAGTTGCGGGGTGTACCTGCTGCTCTCCCGCAACCTGACCCGAATGCTGTTGGGGCTGTTGCTGGTCGGCAATGCCGTCAACCTGTTGATCCTGACCGTCGGTGGGCCGTCGGGCAATCCGCCGGTGCGCGGCCGGACCAGCGGATCGGAGACCACGACGGCAGATCCGTTGGCGCAGGGCATGATCCTGACCGCGATCGTGATCGCGATGGGCATCGCGGCCTTCGTGCTGGCGCTGACCTACCGGTCGTTCCGGTTGACCACCGAGGAGGAGGTCGGCAACGATCCCGAGGACACCCGGGTGTCGAATCTCTCCGACGAGGAGGCCTCCTGGATCGACGAGGACGCACCGGTGCACGCCCCCGATCGCGACACCGACGAGCCCGACGAACTCGACGCGCTGCCCGGGCATGAGGGGTCGCGATGAGCCTCTCCGGTGTCCTGATGCCGCTGCCGGTGCTGATTCCGCTGACCGCCGCCGCCCTGACCCTCATCGCGGGGCGTCGCCCGCGGCTGCAGCGGCTGATCACGGTGGTCGCCCTCGGCGCCGTTCTGGCGGTGTGCGGTGTGCTGGTGTATCTGACCGACCGCGACGGCACCCAGGCGCTGCATGTCGGCGGCTGGGGGCCGACCGGCGCCGCGCTCGGGCCGCTGGGCATCACGCTGGTGGCCGACCGACTCTCGGCGCTGATGCTGGTGGTATCGGCGATCGTGCTGCTGGCGGTCGTGTTCTACGCCATCGGCCAGGGCATCCGGGACGGCGACGACCGCCAGCCGGTGTCGATCTTCCTGCCCACCTATCTGGTGCTGTCGGCGGGGGTGTGCACGGCGTTCCTGGCCGGCGACCTGTTCAACCTGTACGTCGGTTTCGAGGTGCTGCTGTCGGCCAGCTTCGTGCTGCTGACCATCGGCGCCAGCGAGGAGCGGGTGCGGGCGGGCATCTTCTACGTGATGGTGTCGATGGTGTCTTCGCTGATATTCCTGATCGGCCTGGCGCTGATCTACGCCGCCACCGGCACCCTCAACATGGCCGAGCTCTCGCTGCGGCTGCAGGACATCAGCAGCGGCACCCGGGGTGCGCTGTTCGCGGTTCTGCTGGTGGCGTTCGGCATCAAGGCCGCGGTGTTCCCGTTGTCGGGGTGGTTGCCGGACTCCTACCCCACCGCGCCCGCACCGGTCACCGCCGTGTTCGCCGGCCTGCTGACCAAAGTCGGTGTGTACGCGATCATCCGGGCTCACTCGCTGCTGTTCCCCGCTGGCGGCCTGAACCAGGTGCTGCTCGTCGCCGCGCTGCTGACCATGCTCGTCGGCATTCTCGGCGCGATCGCACAGAGCGACATCAAACGGCTGCTGTCGTTCACTCTGGTCAGCCACATCGGATACATGGTGTTCGGCATCGCACTGTCCAGCCAGCTGGGTATGTCCGGTGCCATCTACTATGTGGCCCACCACATCGTCGTGCAGACCACGCTGTTCCTGGTGGTCGGCCTGATCGAGCGGCAGGCCGGTGCCTCCACCCTGCGCCGGCTCGGCGGGCTGGCCGCCGCCAGCCCACTGTTGGCGTTCGTCTTCATGGTGCCGGCCCTGAATCTGGGCGGCATTCCGCCCTTTTCGGGCTTCATCGGCAAGGTCGCCCTGCTGGAGGCCGGGACCCAGAACGGCTCGGTGCTGGCCTGGCTACTGGTCAGCGGTTCGGTGGTGACCAGCCTGCTGACGCTCTACGTGGTGGCCCGGGTATGGACCAAGGCGTTCTGGCGGGCCCGCGCCGACGCCCCTGACGGTGCGATGGCCGACTCGGCGCCCTCGGCGCTGCTGGCCGACTACTCCCAGGACGTCGCCTTCGACGACCGCGGTGACGTCGGCCGGATGCCCATCGGAATGGTTGCTCCGACAATGGGTCTCATCGCTGTCGGGCTGGCGCTCACGGTCGCGGCGGGCCCGATCTTCGGGTACAGCGATCGTGCGGCCGACGAGGTGCTCGACCGCGGCCAGTACATCAGCGCGGTGTTGGGGACGCGACTGTGAAGAAGTGGACGCTGCGGATCTGGGTGCTGGTCTGGCTGACCCTGGTGTGGCTGCTGCTGTGGGGCAGCGTGACGGTGGCCAACGTGCTCTCGGGATTCGCCGTGGCCCTGCTGATCACGCTGCTGCTTCCGCTGCCCGCCGTCCCCGTGCAGGGCAGGCTGCACCCGCTGTCACTGCTGTGGCTGGCGCTCACCGTCGGGTGGTGGCTGGTGGTGTCCTCCACGCAGGTGGCCTGGCTGGCGTTACGACCCGGACCGCCGCCGCTGTCGGCGGTGCTGCGGGCGCATCTGGCGCTCAAGTCCGATCTGGTGCTGGCCCTCGCGGTCAACATCATGAACCTCACTCCCGGCACCATCGTGCTGGAGATCGACCAGGCCCGCAGGCTGGTGTACGTCCACGTGCTCGACGTCGGCTCGCAGCGGTCGGTGGACAGGTTCTATCGCGAGGCGGCCAAGCTGGAGCGGATGCTGGTCGCGGCGTTCGAGCGGGAGTCCGAATGGCGGCCGGCGGCAAGCGAACCCGAGGAGGCGGATCGCGCATGACGACCCAGCGAGAAGCGAAGGCGGATCGCGTATGACGACCCAGCGAGAAGCGAAGGCGGATCGCGCATGACGATCGTGTGGGTGCTGGCCGGTGTGATGCTGACCGCCGCGGCGGCGGTGACGATGATCCGACTGCTCGCCGGGCCGAGCACCCTGGACCGGCTGGTGGCAGTGGACACCCTGGTCGCGGTGACGATGTGCAGCATCGGCACCTGGGCAGCCTTCACGCTGGATACCACGGTGACCTACAGCCTCGCCGCGCTGGCGTTGATCAGCTTCGTCGGCTCGGTGAGTGTCGCCCGCTTCCGGGTGCCCGACATCGAACGCGAGGACCGGCGATGAACATCCCGGACGTCGTGACCGCCGTGCTCGTGCTCGGCGGCTCCGCGCTGGCGCTGACCGCCGC
The DNA here is from genome assembly GCA_964535335.1 of uncultured Mycobacterium sp. Taxonomy (GTDB): domain Bacteria; phylum Actinomycetota; class Actinomycetes; order Mycobacteriales; family Mycobacteriaceae; genus Mycobacterium. Next base: position 27,756 of record CAZHUU010000043.1, on the reverse strand, counting down.
CATCGGCGTGGTGCGCTTCCCGGACACCCTGACCCGGATGCACGCCGCCACCAAGCCGCAGGTGCTGGGCCTGCTGCTCGTGCTCGGCGGCGCCGCGATCCGACTACGCGGCAACGTGGACATCGGCATGATCATCCTGACGGCGATGTTCACCCTCATCACCGCACCGGTGGTGGCGCACCGGGTCGGGCAGTTGGCCTACCGTGAAGAGAACATCCGCAACGACCTGCTGACCCAGGACGAGATGCGCAAGGACGACTTCAGCGAGGGGGCTGACCGGAACTCGTGAGCCGAACCGACGATGACACCTGGGACATCACGGAGGGGGTGGGCGCGACCGCGCTGAGCGTGGCGCGGGCCCGGGCCAACGAGACCGATGCCAAGCGCCCGCTCTACACCGATCCGTTCGCCCACTTCTTCGTCGACGCGGCCGTCGAGGCGGGCTGGACGTCGCCGTTCGGAGAGGATGCCGTGCGCATCCAGGCGATGTCGGCCTATATCGCCTGCCGCACAAAGCAGATCGACGATTTCTTCACCACCGCCGGCGCCAACGGTCTGGACCAGGTGGTGATCCTGGCGGCCGGACTGGACACCCGCGCCTGGCGGCTGCCGTGGATCGCCGGCACGGTCGTCTACGAACTCGACCAGCCCAAGGTGCTGGATTTCAAGCGGCGGGTGCTCGCCGCGCACGCCGCCCGGCCGGCCACCGGTTACGTCGCGGTACCGATCGATCTGCGCAAGGACTGGCCGAAAGCCTTGCGCCAGGCCGGTTTCGACCCCACCCGGCCCACCGCATGGTCCGCCGAGGGACTGCTGCCCTATCTGTCGGCGGCCGACCAGGATCTGCTGTTCGAGAACATCGACCGGCTCAGCGCCGCGGGCAGCCGCCTCGATGTCGAGGCGTTCGGCCCCGACTTCTACTCCGCCGAGGGGTTGGCCCGCCGCCGCGCGCGCATCGACCGGGCCCGCGAGGCCGCCCGGGCCGCCGGACGCCCGGAAGCGCCCGACCCGAGCCGGTTGTGGTACCTCGAGCCCCGCACCGACGTCGCGCAGTGGCTCGCCGCGCGCGGCTGGGAGGTCAGCGACGTCAGCGCCGTCGACCTGATGGCGCACTACGAGCGGCAGGCGCCCGAAGACCTCGAGGACCCGGTGCCCGACACCACCTTCGTCGAGGCACGGAAGCTCTGACGGGCGCGCTCAGGCCAGCATCGGGTCGATCGCCGAGCGCGGCACCAGCACCTGCACCGGGCCGTCGACCTCGGGCAGCAACTGACCCTGACCGAAGAAGAAGATCACCCCGTCATTGGTGACGGCGAACTGCTGGTACCAGGTCGGGTCCAGCCCGGTGGCCGGCGCGATCACCGCCTGCTCGCCGATCTGCTTGCGCAGGTCGGCCTGCACGATCGGATAGACCACCTTCAACGGGTCGGTGTCGGCCTGCCACAGCGTGTCGTAGGTGATCGCCTTGCGGTAGGCCTGGTCCCAGTTGAACGCCTTGAACGACGTCACCGGGTGCGCGGCGCCGCTGCTCGAATAGACCGTCAGCACCACCGACGTGGTGCCCCGCGGCGGTATCGACGACCCGTACTTGTTGGCGGTGATGTCCAGCTCGTAGGGAATGTCCCGGGGAGTCGAGGACTTGGCGACGCCGAGGAACTGGTCACGGGTCTGCGAGATGTACTCGGCGATCGACTTCTGGTCCGGGTAGTCGGTGGGGAAACTGATGCTGATCTCATAGCCCGGGTCGGAGACCTTGATCTGGCAGGTCGAGCCGACCTGGTCGCCCTTGAGATCGGCGCAGTAGTTCTTCGGCGCCGCCGCGGCGTGACCCGCCGGACCCAGCACGACCAACGCCGCGACCAGCGCGGTCACCTTGAGCATTCGCATGTCGCAATCCCTTCACTACATCCGACCGACGACCAACATAGACGACGCCGCGCGCACAATGGACTGGTGGCTCAGGGGCCTCGGTGGGGGCCGGGAAGGGGAGACCGATGATCGAAGTGCTGCCGGACATGCCGACGGGGGTGACGGGCATCCGGGTGTCGGGCCGGTTGAGCGGGCAGGACATGCGCGAATTCCAGCCGACGATGCGGACGATGCTCGACGGCGACGAGCTGCGGATCGTCGAGGTGATCGCCGCCGACTACGAGGGGTTCGGACCGGGCGGGTTGGTCGAGGACATGAAGATGGGTTTCGGTGCGCTGCTGCACCACCATTCGGCGTTCAAGCGGATCGCGGTGGTCTCCGACAAGGAATGGGTGGCCCACACCCTGCACGCGTTCGCCTGGATGGTCCCCGGTGAGCTCGCCATCTTCGGCCTCGACGAACTCGACCGCGCCAAGCGGTGGGCGGCCGGCTGAGCCCCGCAACCAGGCCGGGCCGGCGTCAGTCCTCCTCGGCGGCCAGCTGGAATTCGACCATGGCCGAGACGGTTTCGATCGCATCGGTCAACACGTCGACCCGCTCGGCCAAGGTTGGGGCGCACAGCACCGCGTAGCGGTCGGCCTGGCCCATCGGGACCCGCGCGGCCAGTGCGTAGAGGTGCCGGGACGGGTCATCGGCCACTTCGGGTTCCACCGCCAGCGCGTCGGCGCGCAGCGTGGCGCCCCGGGCGGTGGCGACCATCTGGTACAGCGCCAGGATCCGGTCGACCACCTCACCGATCCGTTCGTGGCTGACCGGCGGCCCGGGCTCGTCCGGCCAGGGCTGCACGACCGCCCGCGGGTAGGGGTCGTCGGGCAGCCATTCCTGCACCCGGATCCGCTCACCGCTGAGGGCCTGCAACTGATACAGACCCATGCCGTGGTCGGCGTACTCGGCGATGTGGGCCAGCACCCCGACGTCACCGCGAACGTCGCCGCCACCGACCTCCGCGCCCTGGGTGATGAGCACGACGCCGAACGCCGGTTCGGTCATCGCCAGGCAGTCCTTCACCAGCTCGGCATACCGCGGCTCGAAGATCCGCAGCGGCAGCACCTCGCCGGGCAGCAGCGCGGACTGCAGCGGGAACATCGGCTGCGGGGTCATCGGCTATCGCATCCCCAGGATGATGTCCTTCACCGGCGCGCTCGGGTCGACGAACCCGCACAGCGCACCCGCGACGCCCGCCCACAGCTCGGGGTTGCCGGCGATGAACTTGTTGCCGCTCTCCCCGATCGCCGTGATCACCTCCCGCCGGGTGGGTTCGTCCATCTTCAGATACTCGCGGCAGGTGGTGCTCAGCAGGTCGGCGGGTGCGAGACCCTTGCCGGCCTGGCCCGGGGTGGCGACCGGCGTGCCGTCGATCTCGTTGGCGCAGCCGGCCGCGAGGACGGCGGCCACCATCAGGACGGCGGCGGCTCGCCGGGTCCGGTGCGTGCTCAAGCTGCCTCCCAGCTGCCGGTCTAGAGTTCCAATTCGCCGACGAGCGCATCGACCACCGCGCGCAGGTCGCCGTCGTTCGCCTCGGCGACCCGGCGCTGGCGCTGGTAGGACGCGCCGCGACGGGGTATGTCGGCGACAGCCGCCAGTTCCGAAGCACAGTCCAGCGACTCGGCCACCGGCTCCAACCGGGTCAGCAGATCGTCGAGATCCTCGGTGACCAGCCGTTCGTTGCTGTCGGCGTCGAGGATGATGATCGCGTCCAGCCCGTAGCGGGCGGCGCGCCACTTGTTCTCCTGCACGTGCCAGGGCGGCATCACCGGCAACTCCTCACCGGCGTCGAGCCGGCGGTCCAGGTCGACGATCAGGCAGTGCGTCAGAGCCACCAGGGCGGACAGCTCGCGCAGGTTGGAAACGCCGTCGAAGATGCGCACCTCGACGGTGCCCAGATGCGGCGAAGGCCGGATGTCCCAACGGATTTCGTTGACATGGTCGATGATCCCGGTCTTCTTCTGGTCGTAGACGAACCCCTCGAACTCCGCCCAGGTCTGGAAGTGGAACGGCAGACCGGCGGTCGGCAACTGCTGGAACATCATGGCGCGGTTGCTGGCGTACCCGGTGTCCTCGCCGGCCCAGTACGGTGACGACGCCGACAGGGCCAGCAGGTGCGGGTAGTGGTTGAGCAGCGAGGAGATGATCGGCATCACCTTGTGGGCCGAGGAGATGCCGACGTGGACGTGCACTCCCCAGATCAGCATCTGGCGTCCCCACCACTGGGTGCGCTTGATCAGTTCGGCGTAGCGGGGGGCGTCGGTCAGCTTCTGGGCCGACCACTCGGCGAACGGGTGGGTGCCGGCACAGAACAACTCCATGCCCCGGTCGGTGACGATGTCGTGCGCCGAGATCAGGGTGGAGCGCAGGTCGGCCATCGCCTCGGGCACGGTGTCGCAGATGCCGGTGACCACCTCGATGGTGTTGCGCAGCAGTTCCTTGTGCACGTGCGGGCTCTCGCCGACGTCGGCGATCACCGCGGCGGCCTCGTTGCTCAGGTCTCCGGTGGCTTTGTCGACCAGCGCGAACTCCCACTCCACTCCCAGGGTGGGCCGTGGCGACCCCGCGAAGTCGATACGTTCGGCCGCCCGCTTGCCGGGCGTGCTAGCCGGAGGTGAGGACACCGCACGCCACGCGCTTGGCGGCGCCGCCGGCGGGCTGCGTGGTCTGGTCGGCGACCGTCTCGGACTTGTCGTAGATCACCAGGGCCGCCTTGTCCCCGTCGAGCAGCTCCTCCTCCTTGAGGACGTCGCTGGTGGTGACCAGCATGCCGGAGCCGTCGCCGGCGATCTGCAGGGGAACCAGCGGGCCGCCCTGCGCGATCGGGTCACCGGCGGAGGCGAAGTCGCCGTTGGGCTCGCACTTGCCGACCGAGGTCAGCTGCAGGTTGTGCAGACCGGGGGCCAGCTTGCCCGCGCCGGTGGTCTGCACGGTGACCTTGGCGACCTTCTCGCTGAAGTCGATGGTCGCTGCCGCCAACTGGCCGCCGTCCGGCCCGGCGATGATGGCGTGGATGGTCTTCTTCTCCACCGTCACCTGCTCGTTCTCCGGCACGGCCGGCGCGGACGGGTCGGGCGACCCGGTCCAGACCGGCGGGGTGGTGCCGGGCTGCGTCGCGACGGGCTCGTTGGGCGAACACGCGGTGAGCAGCGCGACGGGCGCGACGAACAGGAGGGCGGTGACAGTTTTCAGCTGGCTGACTGGCTTAACCATGGGAGGCACTCTATCCCGTCACCAGAACGATCACGCCCGGTGGCTGCTCGGCGATTTCGGGGATTCGCGGTTGCACCGGTACGTCGAGCACCTTTCCGACGGCCTCGGCGGCCGCCTGCTCACCTTGGGTGGTGCCGAAGTACACCGTCGTCGCCGTCACCTCCGGCGCGCTGAGGTTGCCGGTCTCGGTGACGTTCCAGCCCGCTTCACGCAGCCGGTCACCGGTGCGGCCGGCCACGCCCTCGTCGCTGCCGACGTTGAAAACCCGCACGTCAGCCTTGGGCGCCGGGGCGGCCGACGTCTTCGACGTCGTGGTGGTGACGGTGCTGACCGACGTGTCGTCGCTGGAATCGTCGCCCGAGCCCATGGCCTGGAAGCCGACCAGCAGGAAGATCACTCCCAAGAACAGCAGGACCATCACCATGGCGCGCAGGGGTAGCCCGGAGGAGTCGGGGACGCGCTCGTTCATCGGGCCCACTGTATCTGCGGCCGGGTTCCGCTCGCGCACGCGCTCATCGCGGAGCCCGCGGAATCAGGGAACCTCGAAGCCCAGCCGGCGGGCGGCGCGCGCCTTCTGCCTGCTGGCCCGCAGCCGCCGCAGCCGCTTGACCAGCATCGGGTCGGCCGCCAGGGCCTCCGGGCGGTCGACCAGCGCGTTCAACACCTGGTAGTAGCGCGTCGCGGACATCGAGAAGAGCTCCCTGATGGCCTCTTCCTTGGCGCCGGCGTACTTCCACCACTGCCGCTCGAAGGCCAGGATGTCGTATTCGCGGCGGGTCAGACCATCGGGCAGATCGGCGTCGTTCTCTGACCGCTCGGCCCGTGCGATGGCGCCGTCCATTTCGACCTGGGGGCCCTTTCCACGATCTGCACTGACATCCGGAGTGAGTGGTTCGGCGCTCATTCAATCACGTATGCCTGCGTTGGGACGGCAGCGATGCCCGCGCGTCGGCTGACTAAGCTTGCCGTTCATGGCCGTCCGACCGATCGTGATCCTCGGTGATCCCGTTCTGCACACCCCGACCAGCCCGGTACCGGTCGGTGCGGACGGATCCCTGCCCGCCGATCTGGGCGCGCTGATCAAGGACATGTACGACACGATGGATGCCGCCAACGGAGTCGGCTTGGCGGCCAACCAGATCGGGGTCGGACTGCGGCGGTTCGTGTTCGACTGCGCCGACGATCGCGGGCTCACATCCCGCCGGCGCGGCGTGGTGGTGGGCCAGCAGGATGCGCCGATAACCGTCGTCCCGCGCGGGCTCTCGGCGCCGACGATCGTGGGCTCACCTCGCGCCGGCGCGGCGTAGTGGTCAATCCGGTGCTGGAGACCTCCGAGATCCCGGAGACGATGCCGGACCCCGACAACGACGACGAGGGCTGCCTGTCGGTGCCGGGCGAGTCGTTCCCCTGCGGGCGGGCCTCATGGGCGCGGGTGACCGGGCTGGACGCCGACGGGGCGGCCGTGACGCTGGAAGGTCACGGCTTGTTCGCCCGGATGTTGCAGCACGAGACCGGACATCTGGACGGCTTCCTCTACGTGGACAAGCTGATCGGCCGGCACGCGCGGGCCGCCAGGCGGGCGGCCAAGTCGCATGGCTGGGGGGTGCCGGGACTGTCGTGGACGCCCGGCGAGGTGCCCGACCCGTTCGGCCACTGAGCCGATGACGCCGTCGGTCGGCAGCCGGGTCAGCATCCGCCACCGGCTGCCCACCGGGGAGTTCACCGACGTCATCGGGCACCTGCTCGCCGTGACCCCGCTGGTGGTCGTCCGAACGAAGTCCGGTGCCCTGAACGAGATCTCGCCCGACGATGTGATCGCCGTGCGTGAGCTCAGTCATCGTCCGGTGCGGGCCTCGGAGATCCGCGCGCTGGAACACGCCGCAGCCCTCGCCTGGCCGGGCACCGAGCAGCACTGGCAGGACGGCTGGCTGCTGCGCGCCGCGGGCGGCTACACCAGCCGCGCGAATTCCGCCGTGCCACTTGACTTCGCGGCCACCGTGGCCGCACTGCCCGCCATCGTCGACTGGTATGCGAGTCGCGGCCTGCCGCCGTGGCTGGCGTTGCCGGACCGCTTGATCGCGGTGCGCGGACTCGGCGGCGGGGTGGGCATCAAGCACACCCGGGTGATGGCCGCGGACCTCGTTGACGCTGCGCCCGTCGCCGGGGTGGACCTGCAGGACCGGCCCGACGCGGCGTGGCTGGCGGGCTACGGCCGCGACGTCCCGCCCGAGGTGCTGACCGCGGTGGTCGACGGCGAGGTGGTGTTCGCCACGGTGGCTGGCGCGGCGGTGGGGCGCGGCGCGGTCACGACGGCCCCCGATGGCGCGCGCTGGCTTGGCATTTCGGCGGTCCACGTCCCGCCCGAGCGCCGCAGGCGCGGCCACGCCCGAGCGGTGTGCCGGGCACTGGCGAAGTGGGGCGCCGACCGCGGCGCCGACCGGGTCTACGTGCAGGTGCTGACCGACAACACGCCGGCGATCACGCTGTACACCTCGCTCGGGTTCGGGTTGCACCACCACCACCGCTACGTCGATGCCCGCGACCTGGCCGCACGTAGGGTGTAGACCATGCCCGCCGACGTCCTGCGCCTGGCCACCTGGAACGTGAATTCGATTCGCGCCCGGGTGGACCGTGTCGTCGACTGGCTGCAACGCGGCGATGTCGACGTGCTGGCCATGCAGGAGACCAAGTGTTCCGACGACCAGTTCCCGGTCATGCCGTTCCTGGGCGCCGGCTACGAGGTGGTGCACTGCGGGTTCAACCAGTGGAACGGGGTGGCCATCGCGTCCCGGGTCGGCTTCGACGACGTCCAGGTCGGCTTCGACGGCCAGCCCACCTGGAGCAAGGACGGCACCGATCCGGCCGCCGAGGCCCGCGCGCTGGGTGCGACCTGCGCCGGGGTGCGGGTGTGGAGTCTCTATGTGCCGAACGGCCGCACGCTGGAGGATCCGCACTACCGGTACAAGCTGGAATGGCTTGCGGCGCTGCGAGATACCGCGGCGGCCTGGCTGCGGGACGACCCTACCGCGCCGGTGGCCCTGGTCGGCGACTGGAACATCGCACCCAACGACGAAGACGTCTGGGACATAGCGGTTTTCGACGGCGCCACCCACGTGTCCGAGCCGGAACGCAAGGCGTTCAACGCGATCGTCGATACCCGGTTCACCGATGTGGTGCGGCCTTACACCCCCGGACCCGGGGTGTACACCTACTGGGACTACACCCAGTTGGCGTTCCAGAAGCGCCGCGGGATGCGGATCGACTTCATCCTCGGCTCACCGGGCCTGGCCGAGCGGGTGGTGCACGCCGAGATCGTCAAGGACGAACGCCGTCCGGGCAAGAAGGGCGATCCGGCGCCCAGCGATCACGCCCCGGTGCTGGTGGATCTGCGGCGCTGAATCAGAACTCACGCACACGTTGTGCGAGTACAGGTGTGCGTGATGTCTGGATCAATGCCCGGGATCAACTCGGTTCGTTGACCTTCACCAGCATCTTGCCGATGTTGGCCCCGGTGAACAGTCCGTTGAGCGCGTCGACGCAGCTCTCCAGGCCCTCGAAGACGGTCTCGCGGTGCACCAGCCTGCCCTCGGCCTCCCAGCGGCGCAGGTCGGCGTAGGCCTGCTCGAAGCGCGGCCACATGTCCAGGGCGTTGAAGCCCTGCATCGACGCGGTCTTCGACAGCAGGTTGACGTAGTTGGCCGGGCCGGGATGCTCGCCGGTCAGGTAGCTGGAGATCACCCCGCACAACACCACCCGCGCCTTCATCGCGAGCCGGCCGAGCACGGCGTCGAGGATGGGTCCGCCGACATTGTCGAAGTAGACGTTGACGCCCTTCGGGCAATGCTGCTTGAGCGCCGCCCGCATGTCGTCGTTCTTGTAGTCGATGCAGGCGTCGAAGCCGAAGTCCTCGACGACGGCCTTGCACTTCTCCGGACCGCCCGCGATGCCGACCACGCGGGCTCCGGCGATCTTCGCGATCTGCCCGGCCACCGATCCGGTGGCGCCGGCGGCCGCCGAGACGACGACGGTCTCGCCCTCCTGCGGCCGCCCGATGTCGGTCATGCCCATGTAGGCGGTGGCGCCCGTCGGTCCGTAGATGCTCATCACCGCCAGCTGATCGCTGCCCGGCGTCACCGGGGTGGCGAAGATGTCGTCGCGGATGATGCTGTAGTCCTGAAAACCGGTCAGCGTGGTGACGACGTCGCCGACCGCGAACGCATCGCAGCGGGTCGCGACCACCTCACCGATCCCCGCGGCGCGGATGACCTCACCGATCTGCACCGGCGGCAGATAGCCCGGCTGGTCGTTGAGCCAGGTCCGTGCGGCGGCGTCCAGCCCGACGTAGGTGGTGCGCAACAGCGCCTCGCCCTCGGCCGGTTCGGGCGCCGGGGCACTCACCAGTTCGGTGTCCCCGGGCTGCACCAGCCCGGTCGGGCGTCGGCGCAGCAGGATCTGACGGTTCTCCAAGGCGGGCACGGACAGTGAAACTACCCAACGCAGTGGCGGTTTCGTGGGGGGTTGCGGGTTCAGCCGCCGATGACGGCCATGGCCAGGGCGGCGCCGAAAACCAATGACGGCACCGCGATCGCGGTGAGGAAGCCGAAGCCGAAGCGGCGGCCGCCGGCGGTGAAGGCGAGCACGGTCTTGACGATGAGGTTCGAGCCGAGGGCGGCGCCCACCGAGATGAGCGCGGTGTCGACGCTGATATCGCCCTTGGCGGCGAGGCTGGCGGCCGCGACCGAGCCGGCGTGGGCGTCGGCCAGGCCCGCCGCGAACGCGGCCAGCACCGCACCGCGCGGTCCGAACACGTCCGCACCCCAGCGGCCGACCAGCAGGGCGAGGGTCAGAACGGCCGCCAGAATCAGGGCGGGGCGCAGCGCGAAGGGCCGGCCTTCGGGTATTGGCCGAGGCTCATCGGACTCGTCGGCGCCCTGATCCGACCCCGTCGATGCGCGCCGGTACACCAGCGCCGCGGCGACCAGCAGCACGACCAGACCGGCGAGCACCGGCGGCCACAGCCGGCGCAGCACCTCGATGTCGACGAGCGCGATCACCACCAGCAGTTGGACGAAGGTGGCCAGACTGGCGAGCAGCGCACCCGCGAGCGGCGCCCGCAGTCCGGCGACGGTGCGGCTGACCCGCCCCATCGAGGCAGTCGTCGCGGTGGCGGAGACGAACCCGCCGGCCAGTCCGGTCACCAGCAGCCCGCGCTGCGGGCCCAGAGCCCGCACCCCGATGTAACCGACCCAGCCGATGCCGGTGAGCAGCACCACGAGCAGCCAGATCTTCGCCGGGTTGAGCACGCCGTAGGGCCCGAGTTGCTGATCGGGCAGCAGCGGCAGGATCACGAACGCCACCACGAAGAACTTGATGGCGTCCTCCAATTCGACCTCGCTGACGATCTCGCGGGCGAACCGATGGATGCGGCTCTTCGACACCAGCAGCCCGGCGACGACGACGGCGAGCGCCACGGCCAGCGCCGGGCGGGTGTAGGCGAGCGCGCCGAGCAGGTAGGCGACGACGGCGGCGATCTCGGTGGTGGTGCCGGGATCGTCCGCGCTGGTGCGGAAGTAGGCCAGCGCCAGCATCGCCACCACCCCGGCGAGCCCGACCACCACCGTCCAGACGCCGAAATGCGCGGCGACCGCGCCGACGAGGGACAGCAACGCGAACGAACGCGAACCGGCGGGCAGCTCGCGGTGGTGGCTGCGTTCCCGTTCGAAGCCGAGCAGCAGGCCGATGGCCAGCGCCACCAGGAACGGCTGCAGCTGCTGCCAGTCCATCACCGACCCCCGCCCACCGGACCCTCCGAGTCCCCTGATCGTAGCCAGGCTGGGGATCGGCCGGCGACCGGCGGGCAACCTCGGCGGCCAATGACCGAGGGCCGCAATACCATTCGTGCGTGCGGCTCAGGTCCGCGCGGTGGACGCCTGCTCGATCTCCGCGTCGGTGCCGCCGTAACGCCCGGGGTTGAACATCGAGGCGATCGCGCCGATCACCATCATCAGCGCGGCGGCGCCGAACACCACCACCAGGCCGCTGTGGAACGGCTCGATGATCAGGTTCGGGAAGAACGTCTTGCCGGTCAGCACCTCGGCGTTGACGCCGGGCTGTTGCAGGGCGTTGTGCGGTGCCAACAGTTCGGCGATCGGGTTGTAGCCGAGGAACGCCGCGAACAGGCTGCCCACCGGCGGCATGTTGGCCACCTCGTTGGCCACCGAGGCCGACACTCCCTGCTGTTGCAACCCGCGACTCATCGCATCCGGCAAGGTGGCGGCCAGCCCGACGATCATCAGCGAGAAGAAGATGCCGATCGACAGCGACGAGCCGGCGTTGAAGAAGGTGGCCCGAACCCCGGAGGCCGCGCCGCGCTGCGCGGCCGGGACGCTGGACATGATCGCCGCGGTGTTCGGCGCGGTGAAGATGCCTCCGCCCAGACCATTGAGGAACACCAGCACCGCGAAGACCCAGTAGTTGAAGTTCACTGGGATCAGCAACAGCGCCACGAACGTCGCCGCCATCAACACCATGCCGCCGACGGTAAAGGGCCGGGCGCCGAACCGGTCGGCCAGCGAGCCGGCGATAGGCGCGGCCGCCAGGAAGCCGAAGGTGGCGGGCAACAGATAGATGCCCGCCCACAGCGGCGTGGACTCAAAACTGTAGCCGTGCAACGGAAGCCAGATGCCCTGCAACCAGATGATGAGCATGAACTGCAGCCCGCCGCGGCCCACCGAGGACATCAGCCCGGCGAGGTTGCCCATGCCGAACGCCGCCGAGCGGAACAGCCGGACGTCGACCATCGGTTGCGCCACCCGCAGTTCGACGAAGCAGAACACCACCAGCAGGGCCAGCCCGCCGATGATGGCGGCCAGTACCTTCGGGTTGGACCAGCCGGTGGTGGATCCATCGTAGGGCTGGATGCCGTAGGTGATGCCGATGAGCAGAACCGTCAGACCCACCCCGAACGTCAGCGTGCCGGCCCAGTCCATCCGGCCCGGGCTGCGCACGCCGAGCTCCTTGAGCGAGCGCACGCTCCACAGCGTGCCGATGATGCCGATGGGCACCCCGACCCAGAAGATGGCCTGCCAGTGGATCTCGGAGAGCACACCGCCGATCAGCAGGCCGAGGAACGAGCCGGAGACCGCCGCGACCATGTTCACCCCGAGCGCCATACCGCGCTGGTTGGCCGGGAACGCGTCGGTGAGGATGGCCGAGGACGACGACATCAGCATCGCGCCGCCCACGCCCTGGATCACCCGCCAGCCGATCAGCCAGATCGCCCCGCCGTCGAGGTGGAACGGGTCGAAGGACAACGCGACGGCGGCGAGAGTGAACACCACGAAGCCGATGTTGTACATCCGCACCCGGCCGAACATGTCGCCGAGCCGGCCGAACGGCACCACCAACACGGCGGTCACCACCAGGTAGCCCATCAGCATCCACAGCAGGTAGCTGACGTTGCCGGGGGCCAGCGGGTTCAGACCGATGCCGCGGAAGATGGCGGGCAGCGAGATCAGCACGATCGAGGCGTTGACGGCCGCCAGCAGAATGCCCAGCGTGGTGTTGGACAGCACCACCCACTTGTAGTGCGGGTGGTCGTGGTCCATCCGGCGGCGACGACGGTCGGTCTCGGCCAGGGCCGCGTCGGGGGCGGGCGCGATGTCGGGGTTCGTCATCTCGGCTTCGGTCGTCACGGGAGCATTCTCGTTTCGTATGCAATCAGTTACGGGCATGCACAGGGCGCAGAAGGCGCAAACGCATATGTTAGCTATACAAATCATCGGAGACCAATCGATATTCCCGCGCTACGTTGGGTACTGCAGAACCACCCACACGGGAGCGCACTGCCAGTGCGCTGAGAGGACGGCTAACGGAGCCGTCGACCGTACGAACCTGTCCGGGTAATGCCGGCGTAGGGAGTGAATTGGCAGAGCTGTCTGCATCCGTCGATCCGACCGTCACCACCGGGCCCATCACCGGCAGCGCCAAGATCTACCGCGGCCTCCCGGACGGCGCCCGGGTGCCGTTCCGCCGCGTCGCGCTGGAACACGGTGCGTACCTCGACCTTTACGACACCTCCGGGCCGTACACCGACCCGCGGTCCGCCATCGACCTGCACGCCGGCCTGCCGCGGCGTCCCGGCGTGGTCGCCGACCGCGGCACCCAACCGCAGCGGGCCCGCACCGGGGAGATCACCGCCGAGATGGCGTTCATCGCCGCGCGCGAGGGCGTGCCCGCCGAGTTGGTGCGCGACGAGGTGGCCCGCGGCCGCGCGGTGATCCCGGCCAACCACCGGCACCCGGAGAGCGAGCCGATGATCATCGGCAAGGCCTTCGCGGTGAAGGTCAACGCCAACATCGGCAACTCGGCGGTCAGCTCATCGATCGCCGAGGAGGTGGACAAGATGGTGTGGGCGATCCGGTGGGGCGCCGACACCGTGATGGACCTGTCCACCGGCGCCGACATCCACACCACCCGGGAGTGGATTGTGCGCAACTCCCCGGTGCCCGTCGGCACCGTGCCGATCTATCAGGCGCTCGAGAAGGTCAAGGGCGACCCCACCCGGCTGAGCTGGGAGGTCTACCGCGACACCGTGATCGAGCAGTGCGAGCAGGGTGTCGACTACATGACCGTGCACGCCGGGGTACTGCTGCGGCACATTCCGCTGACCGCGGACCGGGTCACCGGCATCGTCAGCCGGGGCGGGGCCATCATGGCCGCCTGGTGCCTGGCGCATCATCGAGAGTCGTTCCTGTACAGCAACTTCAGTGAGCTCTGCGAGATTCTGGCGCGCTACGACGTGACCTTCTCGCTGGGCGACGGGCTGCGGCCCGGCTCGATCGCCGACGCCAACGACGCGGCGCAGTTCGCCGAGCTGGCCACCCTCGGCGAGCTGACCAGGATCGCGAAAGCCCATGGCGTGCAGGTGATGATCGAAGGCCCCGGCCATGTTCCGATGCACAAGATCGTCGAGAACGTCCAGCTCGAGGAGGAACTGTGCGACGAGGCGCCGTTCTACACGTTGGGCCCGCTGGCCACCGACATCGCGCCCGGCTACGACCACATCACCTCGGCCATCGGGGCGGCGATCATCGCCCAGTCCGGCACCGCGATGCTCTGTTACGTCACCCCCAAGGAACACCTCGGGCTACCGAACCGCGCCGACGTCAAGGACGGCGTGATCGCCTACAAGATCGCCGCGCACGCCGCCGATCTGGCCAAGGGGCATCCGCACGCCCAGTGGCGTGACGACGCCCTGTCCAAGGCCCGCTTCGAGTTCCGCTGGAACGACCAGTTCGCCCTGTCCCTCGACCCGGACACCGCGCAGGCGTTCCACGACGAGACCCTGCCCGCCGAACCGGCCAAGACCGCCCACTTCTGCTCGATGTGCGGGCCCAAGTTCTGCTCCATGCGCATCACGCAGGACGTCCGCGACGCGATGGCCGCCAAATCGGAGGAGTTCGCCGCACACGGCAACCGGGTCTACCTCCCTGCGGAAAACACTCTGAAACAATCACAGCCGTGAACTTCCTGCCCCTGACCCCGCCACGGCAGACCCCGGTACGGGTGTTGACCATCGCCGGCTCCGATTCCGGCGGCGGCGCCGGCATCCAGGCCGACATGCGGACCTTCGCCCTGCTCGGTGTGCACTCGCTGGTGGCCGTCACCGCCGTGACCATCCAGAACTCGTTGGGCGTCAAGGGGTTCCACGAAATCCCCACCGATGTCATCGCCGGTCAGATCGAGGCGGTGGCCACCGACATCGGGATCCAGGCCGCCAAGACCGGCATGCTGGCCTCGTCGGCGATCATCGAGACGGTGGCGGGCAGCTGGCGCGATCTCGGCCTGGCCGGGACGGTGCCGTTCGTCGTCGACCCGGTCTGCGCCTCCATGCACGGCGACCCGCTGTTGCACCCCTCGGCGCTGGACACCCTGCGCACCGAACTGTTCCCGCTGGCCAGCCTGGTGACACCGAACCTCGACGAGGTGCGCCTCCTGGTGGGGATAGATGTGGTCGACGATCGGACCCAACGCGACGCCGCCGAGGCCCTGCACGCGCTCGGCCCGCGGTGGGCCCTGGTCAAGGGCGGCCACCTGCGCGGGGCCGAGCACAGCCCGGACCTGTTGTATGACGGCACCGAGTTCCACGAGTTCGACGCCCCGCGCATCGACACCGTGCACGACCACGGCGCCGGCGACACCCTGGGTGCCGCCACCGCGTGCGCGCTGGCGCACGGCTACCCGATGCCCGACGCGGTGGCCTTCGGCAAGGCCTGGGTCACCGAATGCCTGAAGTCGGCCTATCCGCTCGGCGGCGGGCACGGCCCGGTGTCGGCGCTGTGGCGGCTGCAGGGATCGAGCGAGAAGCCGGCGGCGGATCGCGCATGAGCACCAGCGAGAAGCCGGCGGCGGATCGCGCATGAGCACCAGCGAGAAGCCGGCGGCGGATCGCTCATGAGCGTGGCTCCCCCGCAACTCGAGACCATCGCCGGTATCGCGCACGAACCCGCGGGCGCCCCGAACGGTGTCGTCGTCCTCACCCACGGCGCCGGTGGCAGTCGCGAGTCACCCCTGCTGATCCGCATCTGCGACGAATGGGCGCGGCGTGGCTGGCTCGCGGTGCGCTACAACCTGCCCTACCGCCGGCGCCGCCCGAAGGGGCCGCCGTCGGGATCCGCCACCACCGACCGCGACGGCATTCTCGAGGCCGTTGGACTGGCCCGCGGGCTGGCCGACGGGCCGGTGATCGCCGGCGGGCACTCCTACGGCGGCAGGCAGGCCTCCATGGTGGTGGCCGAGAACCCGGGGCTGGTCGACGTGCTGACGTTGTTCTCCTATCCGCTTCATCCGCCCGGGAAGCCGGATCGCCTGCGCACCGAACACTTCGGCGCCATCACCGCACCCACGGTGTTCACCCAAGGCACCGCCGACCCGTTCGGCAGCATCGACGAACTGCGTAACGCCGCCGGTCTGATCGCGGGACCGACCGAGATCGTCGCGATCACCGGCGCCCGCCACGATCTGGGGTCCAAAACCCTCGACGTGCCGAGAATGGCCGTCGACGCAGCGATTCGGATGCGCTGACCTGCTCCGGTACCGTCGAAACATGGCCGACCATCAGTTCGACGCAATCATCGTCGGGGCCGGTTTCGGGGGAATCGGGGCGGCGATCCAGCTCAAGCGGCTGGGTTTCGACGATTTCGTGCTCCTCGAGCGCGAGGACGACCTGGGCGGGACGTGGTACGTCAACCACTACCCCGGCCTGGCGGTCGACGTGCCCACCACCAGCTATTCGTACTTCTTCGAGCCCAATCCCAACTGGTCGCGGCTGTTCTCCACCGGTGCGGAGATCAAGCAGTACGCCGACGACGTCGCCGACAAGTACGACGTGCGCCGCCACATCCGGTTCAACACAACGGTCGAGGGCGCCAGGTGGGACGAGGACGCCAGCATGTGGCGGGTCGCGCTGGCCGGCGGCGAGACGCTCACCGCGCGATATCTGATCACCGCCACCGGCTTCCTGTCCCAGCCGCTACTGCCGGAGATCCCGGGCATCACCGGCTTCGAGGGCAAGATCATCCACACCGCCGACTGGGACGACAGCTACGACCCGACCAACCACCGCATCGGCATCATCGGCACCGGCGCGACCGCCGTCCAGCTGATCCCCGAACTGGCCAAGGCGGCCGCGGACCTGACCGTGTACCAGCGCACCCCGATCTGGGTGGTGCCCAAGATCGACGTGCCGTTCTCGGCACGGGCGAAGCGGTTGTTCACCCGGCTGCCGCTGGCCCAGCGCGCCATCAAGACCGTCACCGATGCGATCTACGAGTTCATGGTGTACGTCGCCGTGGTGCACCGCCGAACCTTCCGCGGCCGGTTCAACATCGCGGCCGGCGACCTGGCCAAGATGTACCGGTTCGCCACGATCCGCGACAAGGATCTGCGGCGCAGACTCACCCCGGACTACGACTTCGGTTGCAAGCGGCCGACATTCTCCAACAGCTACTACCAGTCCTTCACGAGATCAACCGTGCACCTCCAGGACAGCGGTATCGACCGGATCGAACCGGACGGCATCGTCGCCAACGACGGCACCAAGGCCGTCATCGACACCTTGGTGCTGGCAACCGGATTCGATCTGTGGGAGGCCAACTTCCCGGCCCTCGAGGTCGTCGGCCGTGAGGGCCGCAACCTCGGAAAGTGGTGGCGGGAAACGCGATTCCAGGCGTATCAGGGTGTCGCGGTTCCGTACTTCCCCAACTTCCTGAGCCTCGCCAGCCCGTATGCCTTCATCGGCCTGAACTTCTTCAACACGATGGAGTACCAGATGCGGCACATGGACCGGTTGTTCGCGGAGGTCAAGCGTCGCGGGGCCGGCACCTTCGAGGTCACCGAGGAGGCCAACACCCGATACCTGGACCGGATGACCGAGCTGCTGGGTGATTCGTTGTTCACCCTCGGCAACTGCGCTTCGGCCCGGTCGTATTATTTCAATCCCCGTGGTGAAGCGACCCTGCTCCGGCCGATGTCGATGCGGGCCGCGGTGCGAGAGGCGTCCGAGTACCCCTTGAGCGACTACCACATCGAGTGAGCCAGGAAGGGCGTCAATGTCTGCAGGGCACCGATTGATCCAGATCGCCGGACTCGGGGTGGCGGCCACCGGGCTGTCGCACTTCGTCCGCCCGGAGTTGTACGAGTCGATCACCACCTCGGCGTTCCCGGACAACACACTGCAGCACACCTACGTCAACGGCGGCATCGAGACCGCGATCGGACTGGGGCTGATCGCGCCGCAGACCCGCAAGCTGGCGGTGGCGGGACTGCTGGCCTACGGCGCCTATCTCGGGATCAGCGTCGCCCGTAACCGCTGATCGGCGAAGGTCACAAAACCGGAACGGTTTACGGCAGCGTCAGATCTTTCCCTTACCCTGAGTGGGCACGGCGACGTAGGTCGTTGGCGAGGATGCCACGCTGAACTGGGTCGGGGATACCGTGCCGGACCGGCATGGGTACGCGAGAGCGCACCCATCGCCGGTCCGCATTAGTTTGGGGCCATGGCGGATCGGCCGCGGCTAGAACGGCGCCTGGGGACCTTCGACGCCATCGTCATCGGGCTGGGATCGATGATCGGCGCCGGCATCTTCGTGGCGCTCGGCCCCGCCGCCGCCGCGGCCGGCGGCGCGCTGCTGATCGGTCTGGGCGTCGCCGCGGCGGTCGCCTACTGCAATGCCACCTCATCGGCGCGACTGGCCGCCCGCAATCCACAATCCGGCGGCACCTACGTCTACGGCCGCGAACGGCTCGGCGAATTCTGGGGATACCTGGCGGGCTGGAGCTTCATCGTCGGCAAGACCGCGTCGTGCGCGGCGATGGCACTCACGGTCGGCTTCTACGTATGGCCGGCGCAGGCCCATGCGATCGCCGTCGCCGCGGTGGTGGGGCTGACCGCGGTGAACTACCGCGGCATCCAGAAGTCGGCGCTGCTGACCCGGATCATCGTCGCCACCGTGTTGGCGGTGCTGGCCGGGGTGGTGGTGATCGTGCTGGGTTCCGGTCACGCCGACGTCAGCCGGGTGCAGCTGACCGGTGGCAGCATTCCGGGGATGCTGCAGGCGGCGGGGCTGCTGTTCTTCGCCTTCGCCGGCTATGCCCGCATCGCCACGCTTGGTGAGGAGGTGCGCGAGCCGGCCAGGACCATCCCGCGGGCGATCCCGATCGCGTTGGCGCTCACCCTGGTCGTGTACACGGTGGTGGCGGTGACACTCATCGCGGTGCTCGGCACCGACGGATTGGCCACCGCCGCAGCACCATTGGCCGAGGCGGTACGGGCGGCGGGCGTGCCCGGATTCGAGCCGGTGGTCCAGGTCGGGGCGGCGGTGGCCGCCCTGGGTTCACTGCTGTCGCTGATCCTCGGGGTGTCGCGGACCACGCTGGCGATGGCGCGTGATCGCCACTTGCCCGCCCCCCTGGCCGCGGTGCACCCGCGCTTCGGGGTACCGCATCGGGCCGAGGTGGCGGTGGGCGTCGTGGTCGCCGTGCTGGCGGCGGTGGCCGACATCCGCGGGGTGATCGGCTTCTCGTCGTTCGCGGTGCTGGGCTACTACGCCATCGCCAACGCGTCGGCGTGGACGTTGGGCCGGCGGCTGATCCCGGCCGTCGGCCTGGCCGGGTGCCTGGTGCTGGCCGTGGCGCTGCCACTCACGTCGGTGTTGACCGGAACGGCCGTCCTCGCGGTGGGCGCGGTGGTCTACGCGGTGCGGCGATCGCGATAGCGGTTCCGCGCGCGTTCCGCGTGCACACCACCCGGACATCGGGTTGAGTTGCCAACCGTGATTCCCCTGACCTGGCGGCCGGTCGAAACCCAAGGCGCACACGACTTCGTGGTGGCCCCCGACGAACGGCTGAGCTGGCCACGCACGCTGGGTATCGGGGCGCAGCACGTGGTCGCGATGTTCGGTGCGACGTTCCTGGTGCCGGTGCTGACCGGCTTTCCCCCGGCGACCACGCTGTTGTTCTCCGGTGTCGGCACGCTGGTGTTCCTGCTGATCACCGGCAACCGGCTGCCGAGCTACCTGGGGTCCAGCTTCTCGGTGATCGCCCCGGTCACCGCCGCGGTGGCCTCCCACGGCGCAGGTAGTGCGCTCGGTGGGCTGGTGGCCGTCGGTGTGCTGCTGGCCGCCATCGGCCTGACCGTGCAGCTGGTCGGCACGCACTGGATCGAGGTGACCCTGCCGCCGGTGGTCACCGGGGCGATCGTCGCGCTGATCGGGTTCAACCTGGCGCCGGCCGCCAAGACGAACTTCGACAAGGGGCCGCTGGTCGGCATCGTCACGCTGGTGCTGCTGGTGGCGGCCCTCGCCTTCTTCCGCGGCCTGATCGGCAGGCTCGCCATCTTCCTCGCGGTAGCGGCCGGATATCTGCTGGCCCTGGTGCTCGGCGACGTCGACACCGCGGGCATCGCCGCGGCGGGCTGGGTGGGCCTGCCGAAGTTCCAGACGCCGACGTTCACCGTGGCGGTGCTGCCGATGTTCCTGCCCGCGGTGATCGCGCTGGTGGCCGAGAACATCGGGCACGTGAAGTCGGTCGGCCAGATGACCGGTGTGGACACCGATCCGCTCACCGGCCGGGCGCTGGCCGCCGACGGTGTCGCAACCGTGCTCGCCGGTCTCGGCGGTGGGTCGGCCACCACGACCTACGCCGAGAACATCGGCGTGATGGCGGCGACCCGGGTGTATTCCACGGCCGCCTACTGGGTCGCGGGCACGGTGGCGATCGTGTTGTCGTTGTGTCCCAAAGTGGGTGCGGTGATCTCGGCGATTCCACCCGGGGTGCTGGGTGGGGCGACCGTGGTGCTCTACGGCCTGGTGGGCGTGCTGGGCGTGCGGATCTGGCTGACCAACCAGGTGGATTTCGGCAAGCCGGTCAACCAGATGACCGCGGCGATCGCCTTGATCATCGGCATCACCGACTTCACCTGGCGAGTCGGCAGTCTCACGTTCACCGGTATCGCGCTGGGCTCCATCGCCGCACTCGTGATCTACCACGGAATGCGGGCGCTGACCGCCCTGCGCGGCACCGTCGGGCGCACCTGATGCTGTCGATCGTCGAGGAGCTCTACGGGCAGTTCGTGCCCGCTACCCACTGCCCGCGCACATCACGGTGTGCGAGCAGTACTTCACCTACTGGTGCGATCTGCAGATCCCGGAGTACCTGCAGCGGTGGCAGCAGCTCGAAACCCAGCCCGCCACAGAGCATCTGGCCGACCTGGTGGACTACGTGTTCACCATCGGCGAGTCGGCCGAGCCCGCCGTCAAGCCGATGATCCTGGAGTGGCTGCGCCGGCCGTTGGTCGGCGAGCGGCTGCGCAGCGCGGGCTGCGACGGCGCATACGAGTTGTGGAGTGTGTGCGGGGGTAGCTGACCCGCGCACCCGCCTACTTGGTGATCAGGTGGCGAGTCCGGTCCTCGCGGATCGGCATCCCGTTGCGGCCGGTGATGTCCTGGGCGTAGAGGCCGACCGCATACCCGACCCCGGCGCCCTGGATGCCCAGTGCCGTGCGGTCGATCTGGTCCAGGGTGTCGGTGGACTTGTGATAGTCCGGGTCGAACGGCGCATTCGGGGTTCCGCCCCACAGTTTCGCCTGTTCCTCGGTCTTGTTCTCCTCCGCCCCGGAGAACAGGCCGCCGGCCGGGATACCGGCCTTGGTGAACGCGTCGTAGTCGGACCGGCCGTCGAAGAAGGTGTCCTGCGGGGTCTTTCCGGCCGATTTCAGGTAGGCCATCAGAGTCCGTTCGATACCCGGTGAACCCTCCGGCACCCGTGGCACGTTCTGCCCGCTTTCCGGGGCGGTCGACTGGTTGCCGTCATAGGTGAAGTAGCCGGGATTCGGTGAGCCGATCATGTCGAAGTTGAGGTACAGCGCGATGTCCTTGAGCTGGTCGATACTGAGCGATTCGATGTACTTCGTCGAGCCCACGGTGCCGAGTTCCTCCGCGCCCCAGAACGCGAACCGCACCGCGTTCTTCGCCTCCGGTGCACTGCCCAGCTGCCCACCGGTTTCCAGGATCGCCGCCACCCCGGAGCCGTTGTCGTTGATGCCAGGCCCGTCCGGCACGCTGTCGAGGTGCGCCCCGACCATCACCACATCCGAGGTGGAGCCGGTCTTGGTCTGGGCGATCACGTTGCGGGCGTTGAAAACCGAGGTCTTGGCATCGAGCTTGAGGGTCGTGGGTCCGGGCTTGGAGCGCAGCCGCGCGCCGTCGCTCTTGGTGACACCGACCACTGGGATCTTGACGTCGGTGTTCTCCCCGAGGGTGGAGCCCGACAGCTCCTCGTCGGCGTTGTTCGCAACGATCAGCGCGACGGCGCCCTTTGCGGCGGCGATGGCCTGCTTCTCGGAGAACGGGCAGCTGCCGCGGTCGACGAGCACCACCGCGCCCTTGACCGGCAGGCCGTCATAGTCCGCGGGCACGCAGCCCGGCGCCTCGCTGACCGGTGCGGCGACCAGCGGCCCGCTGACGCCCTCGGCCGGGGTGGCGATGCTGTACTGCAGGGCCCGTGCCTCGACGATGGTGCCCCCGACGGTCAGCACCGGCTTCTCGGCTTTGAAGATCTTGGTCTGGAACTCCGGCGTCTGCACGTCGAAGCCCTTGGCGCGCAACACGCCGGCGACGTAGTCGACGCTGGCGTCGAAGCCCGGCGTGCCGACCGCCCTGGTGCCGTTGTTGGCGTCGGCGATCTCCTGCAGTTTCTGAAGGTGGGCGACCATGGCCTCGGTGGTGACCCTCTTGCCAAACGCCTCGGCGAAGTCGGCAGCGGGCTTCGCGGCCTTGACCGGCTCGGCGGTGACGGCGGCCCGGCCACATCCCGTGAGGGCGATGGTGGCTGCGATCACGGCCAGCCACGCCGCCGGGGCCCGGTGTGTACGCTTCACCGCGCCCAGGGTAGACGTTCGCGCTGACCTCACCGCGGCACCAGGAAAATCCGCTAGTCAGGGCCACTTCAGGGGCGATATCGTCCGGACCATGGACACCGGCCCGCCCCTTCCCGAGCACCCTGAACTGCGCGTGCTCGCCGTGGCGCTGGAGAGCGCAAAGCTCGCCGGCGAGATTCTCGATTCCCGTTGGCGCATCGTGTTCATCTCGAGCGAGGAAGCGCGGGTGATCGGTGTCGCACCCTCGGAGGTGGGCCGGTTCTACGGCAAGGGGCTTCCACGGCGCCAGGTCGAAGACGGCGAGTTCTGGGCGACCACACTGTCCAGCGGACGCCAGTGGTGGCGAACCAATGTGCCGATGATGCGGGCCACGCTCGAGCCCTCCGACGCGGCCTTCGACGCGGTGTTCGGCGCTTTGGCGGAAGCGGGTGCACGGGTCGAACCCGCAGTGCCGGTGCGCGCATGGGCCTCGACGCTGTCATTCGGCGATCAGGAAGGCCTGCGAAATGCGTGGCTGGGCGACCTGAGCTTCCTGGACGTCCGAATCAACGCCGACTCCGGTGAATTCATCGGTGTACTCAGGCTCGCTGCACCCGATGCACCGGCAAGCCTGCTTGCACGGATGGCGCGCGGCGACCGCGGCATGTACGAGCGGATGCACGCGGTGATGCGGCCCGCGCGAAGACCAGCCAGCATCCTGTTCGCCGACCTGGAGGCATCGGGGGAGTTGTCCAGACGGCTATCGTCGCGAGCCTACTTCGAACTGGTCAGGAGCCTCACCGATCTGATCGACTCGGAGGTCATCAGGCACGGCGGTATCGTCGGCAAACATGCCGGCGACGGGGCGTCCGCCTTGTTCCTGGTCGAGCAACTCGGCAACTCGGAGGCCGACACCGCCGCCGCGACGATCTCCTCTGCTCGCTCGATCCGCGATGCCGGCTCACGCCTGGGACCGCCCGACGTAGATGTAAGGGTGAACGTCGGCGTGCACTGGGGTGCCACGCTCATGGTGGGGCAGGTGGCGACCGGGGGACGACTCGAAGTGACCGCACTCGGCGACGAGATGAACGAAGCTGCCCGCATCGAGAGCGCAGCCAAAGGGGGGACCGCACTGGCGTCGAAGCAAGTGGTCGAGCGACTCGGTCCGGAGAACTCGGCCGCACTCGGCCTCGAGCCCGACAACATGAAGTACGTGACCCTGGAGAACCTCGAGGGTTCGAGCGACAAAGCGAAGCGGGACGCAGGACCGATCTCGGTGACTCTCATCTGATCCCACGCCCATGCCCGCGTTCGGCAGCCGACAGTGCGAGAGTGGGTTGATGACCATCGCCCTTCCGCGCCGTCCACCGGTGACCTCGACCGAGGTGCTGGTCGCAGGTCTGGTGGTGTGCGCGCTGGCGGGCACCTGGATGCGCGACGGGGTGGCGGGCAACGAACGGCTGGCCACCGCCGGCACCGTCTTCAGCGGGGTGTTCCTGCAGGCGGTGCCGTTCCTGGTCCTCGGCGTTGTGATCAGCGGGCTGATCGCCGCGTTCGTCTCGCCGCAACGCCTGGCTCGGTGGCTTCCTCGCAATACCGCGGCGGCGGTCATGACCGCCGGTGTCGCCGGGGCGGCCCTGCCCGGCTGCGAATGCGGATCGGTCCCGGTGGCCCGACGGCTCTATGGCGAGGGGTCGGTGGGCGCCGCGGCATTGACGTTCATGCTCAGCGCGCCCGCGATCAACCCGGTGGTGCTCGTGGCCACCGCAGTGGCGTTCCCGGGGCAGCCCGAGATGGTATTGGCGCGCTGCCTTGCCGCACTGGCGACCGCGGTGGTGATGGGGGCGCTGTGGTCACGGTGGGGCCGCCCCGGTTGGGTCAGCCGCGCGCTGCCCCGCGCATCCGACGACGGCGGCTCGCGCTGGACGGTGTTCACCGAGGCCGCGCGTCACGACTTCCTGCAGGCCGGATCCTATCTGGTGATCGGTGCCGCCGCGGCCGCGACGTTGCGGGTCCTGGTACCGCCATGGGTTTTCGAGCACGTGGCCGGCAACCTGCTGATCGGCGTCGTGAGCATGGCGCTACTCGCGTTCGTGCTGGCCCTGTGCTCGGAGGCCGACGCGTTCGTGGCCGCGAGTCTGACCATGCTGCCCCTGGTGCCCAGGCTGGTGTTCCTGGTGGTCGGCCCGGCTGTCGACGTGAAACTCGTTGCGATGCAAGCAGGTCTGTTCGGGCGATCGTTCGCCATCCGATTCGCCCCGGTGACGTTGGTGGTCGCCACCGTACTGGCGACAGCGGTGGGGCTGGTGCTGCTGTGAGGCGAGAGACCGAGAACGTCGTGTTGCTGATCGTCGGCGTCGCCGTGGCGATGGTCACCGTGACGCGGGCCTATACCCGCTACGTCAAAGCCGGAATGCTGCCGTGGCTGGCAGTCTCGGCGGCGATTCTGATCGGGCTGGCGCTGACAGTGATCGCCCGCGACATCCGCGGCGGGGGCGAACACGAACACTCCGGGCACACCCATCGCAGTGGCATCGTCTGGTTGTTGGTGATCCCGGTGGTGCTGCTGATCTTCATCGTGCCTCCGGCGTTGAGCGCCAAGGCAACGCCGGCCGCGACGGTGACTGTCACTGAGGCACAGTCATTCCCGCCCCTGCCGCCCGGTCCCTCGCCGATGTTGTCACTACCCGAGGTGTTGATGCGGATCGCGGTGGGCCCGGTTGGGGGCCTCGACGGCAAGCGGATCACCACCACCGGCTTCACGATGCGCGACGGCGAGCGGGTCTATCTGGCCAAGATCGTCATCTTCTGCTGCGCTGCGGATGCCCGACTGTCCCGGCTGCAGCTGACCGGACCGGCGTTGCCGGTGGCCGCGGTGCTACCGGAGAACACCTGGGTGCGGGTCGAGGGTGTGGTCCCACCGGGGCAGCGGTACTCGGGGACCGACTCGGTGCCGGTGCTGGAGGTGTCGAACGTGGTGCGGATTGATCCGCCGGCCAACACCTACGGGTCCTGAAGCTGCGCCACGATCATCTCGGCGACGGCCCGCATGCCGGCGGCGTTGGGGTGAAACGGCTTTGGCCGCCACGGCAGCAGCGATCCGGCGCCGACGGTCCACGGATCGGCCGACCACGCGTGGTGGCCTGCGCTGGCCGCCGCAGCGCCCACCAACTCGCAGCCGGTTGTGCGCGCCGCCTCGGCGGTCAGCTCGGCCAGCCGGGCGGCGACGCGCCGGCCCAGCTCCGCGACGTCGCCGGACAGCGGGGGCGCCGGGGTGCCCGCCGGCGGCAGGAGGGTGGGGTAGTCGACGAACATGATGCGGGCCCGCGGCGACCGGGCGCGCAGTGCCGCGCCGACCTCTCGCAGTGCTGCGCCCACCTCGTCGAGCGCGCGATCCCGGGCGGCCGGGTCCAGCAGGTCACGGATCGCGCCGCCGAGCACCGGCAGCATCCGGATCAGTGCGGGCACGGTGGCGGCGAACAGCAGCGGCACATAGCCGGCGTCGTTACCGCCGACGGTGACGGTGATCAGGTGCTCGGTGCCGTCCAGCGCATCGATCTGCGGCGGCGCGCCGTGCTGCGGTTCGCGCAGGATGTTCGCGGTGGTCGCACCCGAATAGGTGACGTCGACCAGGTCCAGGCCGGCCCACTCGGCGACCAGGTGCGGGTAGTTGCGCGCCGAGCGTCCCGCGCGCAGCGGCGATCCCGCGGCCCGGGGTCTGATGCCCGGACCGGCCGCCATCGAGCTGCCCAGCGCGACATACCGTTTCACGCGTCCTGCCACGACACTGCGGGGCTGGACGCCTGGGCCCAGAACCGCTTCGGAATCCGCCCGGCGTGGCGGGCTAGGTGGCCGGCGGTGACCGCGGCCGCCATCGCCGCGGCCATCGCGGCCGGATCCGCGGCCCGGGTCACCGCGCTGGCCAGCAACACCGCCGCGCAACCCAGTTCCATCGCCAGCGCGGCGTCGCTGGCGGTCCCGATCCCGGCGTCCAGGATCACCGGCACGCCAGCACCGGCCACGATCATCTCAATGTTGTGCGGGTTGGAGATGCCAAGGCCGGTGCCGATCGGCGACCCCAGCGGCATCACCACCGCGCACCCGGTGTCCTCCAGCCGGCGGGCCAGCACCGGGTCGTCATTGGTGTAGGGCAGCACCACGAAACCGTCATCGACCAATTGCTCTGCGGCGCGGACTAATTCGACCGCATCGGGCAGCAGGGTGCGTTCGTCGGCGATCACCTCGAGCTTGACCCAGTCGGTGCCCAGCGCCTCGCGGGCGAGCTGGGCAGTCAGCACCGCCTCGGCGGCGCCGCGGCAGCCCGCGGTGTTCGGCAGCGGCGTGATACCCAGGCGGGCCAGCAGATCCAGCACGCCGGTACCGCCCTCGGCGTCCACCCGGCGCATCGCGACGGTGGTCATCTCGGTACCGGACGCCACCAGCGCCTGCTCGAGCACCGCCAGGCTGGGCGCGCCGCCGGTGCCGAGGATCAGTCGCGAGTCGAAGGTGCGGTCCGCGATCGTCAACGGCTGCACTGTGTCATCCACCCTGGTCACCCACCCTGCACCGCCGTCACCACCTCGACCCGCGCGTCCGCGGGCAACGCCGACCTCCACTCCGAGCGCGGCAGCACCGACCAGTTGACTGCGACCGCAATGCCTTTCGGCCCGAAGCCCAGCCGTTCCAGCAGCGCCGCCACCGTGGTGCCGTCGTCCACTTCGAGATCCTCGTCGTTCACCGTCACCTTCACGCCCGCGCCTCCATGAGAAGTTCCGCGGCGATGCGTTCGGCGGTCCACGGCGCCAACAGGAAACCGGAGCGGCCGTGCCCGGTGGCCACCAGCGTGCGATCGTCGAGCCGGCCGACGATCGGCATGTTGTCCGGCGTCATCGGGCGCAGCCCGGCCGCGCATTCGGCCACTTCGTATTCGCCGAGCGCGGGCATCACCGCGCAGGCGTCGTCGAGCAGCTCCCGAACCCCGGTGACCGAGGGGGCGGTGTCGCGGCCGTGCTCATACTGGGTGGCACCGACCACCACACCGTCGGACCGTGGCACCAGGTAGACCTGGCGGCCGTGCACACGTGCGCGAACCACACGCTGCGGCAACGGCATACAGCCGCGGCGCCAGCGCAGCCGCAGCACCTCACCCTTGACCGGGCGGACCGTGATCCCGGGCCACAGCGCCGGGGCGTCGATCCCGTTGGCGATCACCC
>CAZHUU010000042.1:0-33436 GCA_964535335.1 uncultured Mycobacterium sp. | reverse complement strand
GCCGGCCGCCCGGCCGTAGGCCTTCATGCCTTCCGGGTCGGTGATCTCCTCGGTCAAGATGACATAACCCTTGGGGCCGGTCGGCATGGCACTCCTTTGATGGTTGACGTGATCGCCCGAGAATGATGTTCTCGTAAAGCGAGTAACAGGTTTCCACCCGATCGGTGGGCCAGTCAACCAAGGGAGCACGGGATGACCAACGTCGACAATGACACCGGTGTGCTGGCCGGAGAGCAGCGGATGCTCATCGACGGGGAACTGCGGTTCACCGACTCCGGGGCGTTGTTCGACGTTGTGCACCCGGCCTCCGAGCAGGTGGTCGGCCAAGCCGCCGACGGCACCGTCGCCGACATCGAGGCGGCCACCACCGCGGCCCGCCGCGCCTTCGACAGCACCGACTGGTCGCGTGACGTCGAGTTCCGCCATCACTGCCTGCGCCAGTTGCAGGAGGCGCTGACCGCCGAGCAGGAGCGGCTGCGCCGCATCGTGATCACCGAGGTGGGCTGCCCGGTCTCGGTCACCGGCTCACAGATCGAGAGCCCCATCGCCGAGGTGGGGCACTGGGCCGAGCACGGCCGCGCCTTCGACTACCTGGTCGACACCGGCGTGCACGACACGCCGCTGGGTCCGGCGCGACGCAAGATCCAGTACGACCCGGTGGGCGTGGTCGGGGCGATCACGCCGTGGAACGTGCCGTTCTACCTCAACATCGCCGAGACGGTTCCGGCACTGATGGCCGGTAACACCGTGGTGCTCAAGCCCGCCCAGCTGACCCCGTGGTCGGGCACCGAACTGGGCCGCATCGTCGCCGAGCAGACCGACATCCCGGCCGGGGTGTTCAACGTCGTCACCTCCAACGCCAACGAGGTCGGCGCGGCGTTGTCGGCAGACCCGCGGGTGGACATGGTCACCTTCACCGGCTCCACGGCCACCGGCCGCGCCATCCTGGCCGCCGGCGCGCCCACGGTGAAGAAGACCTTGCTCGAACTCGGCGGCAAGTCCACCAACATCATCTGCGACGACGCCGATTTCGCGGCCTGCCTGCCGATGGCCGGCATGATGGCCTGCGTCATGTCCGGGCAGAGCTGCATCCTGTCGAGCCGAGTTCTGTTGCCGCGCAGCCGCTATGCCGAGGGCATCGAGGTGCTGAAGACCATCATGGAGAACTTCCCGGTGGGTGATCCGTGGACGCCCGGAATCATGCAGGGCCCGCAGATCAGCGAGACTCAGCGGCAGAAGACGCTCGGCCTGGTCGCCTCCGCGATCGCCGAGGGCGCCACCCTGGTCACCGGCGGCGGCATCCCGGAGAACCTTCCGGTCGGCTACTACGTGCAGCCGACCCTGCTGTCCGACGTCGACCCGACGTCGACCATCGCGCAGACCGAGATCTTCGGGCCGGTGATCACCGTGACGCCGTACGACACCGACGACGAGGCCGTCGCGATCGCCAACAACACCATTTACGGGCTGTCCGGCGATGTCAGCAGCGGCAGCGACGAGCGGGCGCTGAACATCGCGCTGCGGTTGCGCACCGGTAGCGTCACCACCAACAACCACTCGTTCTTCGGCATCACCAGCCCGTTCGGCGGCACCAAGCAGAGCGGGCTGGGCCACCGCAACGGCGATGAGGGATTCCGGGAGTACCTGAACATGAAGACCATCGGCGTGCGCCCGTAGGGCGCGCCCACCCGTCCGCCGACGATTCGTCTACATTCGAACCGTCGGCACAGGGAGGGAGCCAGATGAGAATCGAGTTGCCGTACATCACCGTGACCGTGGACGACGGTGTGCGTGACCGGCTGGCGCACGTGGGCGAACGGCTGCGCCTCACCCTGACCGCCTACCTGCGCAACGCCGCCGACGACGTCGACGGGCTCGGCCGCACAGCGAGCGCGGCCTGCCAGACCGCGGCCAGGCGCGTCGACTCTACGATGACCGTTGCCAGGGACCGCGTCGCGACCGAGCAGCCCGAGGCTCCGACCCTGAGGGTGGTGTGAGGTGAGCGCGCCGACGGTGTTCATCACCGGTGCCGCCGCAGGCATCGGCCGGGCGACGGCGCTGACGTTCGCCCGCCACGGTTACCACGTCGGCGCCTACGACATCGACCTGACCGGCCTGGTCTCGCTGCGCGACGAGATCACCAGCCACGGTGGTGATCTCGTGATCGGACGACTCGATGTGACCAGCGCCGAGGAATGGGCCGAACAGCTCGAGCAGTTCACCGGCCCGTCGCGCCGGCTCGACATCCTGGTCAACAATGCCGGCGTGCTCACCACCGGCGCCTTCCAGGACGTCCCGTTGAAGACCCATGAGCAGATGATCGACATCAACTTCTACGGCGCCCTGGCCGGACTGCACGCCGCATTCCCCTACCTGCGCGACACCGCTGGAGCTCAGGTGGTGAACATGTGCTCGGCCTCGGCCATCTACGGCCAACCCGAGTTGGCCACCTATTCGGCCACCAAATTCGCCCTGCGGGCCCTGACCGAAGCGCTCGAGCTGGAATGGCGCCGTTACGGCATCAAGGTGCTGGCCATCTGGCCGCTGTTCGTCAAGACCGCCATGACCGATGGCGTCGAAACGGGCAGCACCAAGACATTGGGTGTTCACCTCACGCCGGAAGACGTTGCCGAAGAGGTGTATTCGGCCACCCACTCCGGCCGCAGGTGGCTGACCCGGGTGCACTATCCGGTGGGCCGGCTCACCGCGATCAGCCGGATCCCACCGGCGTGGGCGCAGCGGTTGATCACCAAGACGGTGACCCGCAGTTAGCCGATCGAACTGGACGGCCTGCGCGGCGGCTGCTGGTTCTGCTGGAACGACAAGCAGGTACCGAGCTTGCTCACCACACACGGGATACCGTTGATGGTCGGTGCCTGTTGCGGCGTGAAGCACTGGCCGTTGTAGGGATTGGTGATGAAGCCCGGCGGACAACCGTCCGCGGCGGCCGCCGGACTGACCGCGATGCCCGCCGCCAGCAGCACGCAGCAGGCCCCCGCGAGGCGCAGGCGCTGCAGATGTTTGGTCATGTTAATGGGCCTCCGGAAGGAAGCCTACGCCGTGCTTGGAAGCGGCCCCCCGCTCAGGCCCGCGCCCCGTTGGCCGCGCAGGCCAGTTGCGCGTCGTGCGCGTCGGTGTTCATGTCGTCGGCCGTGTTGTTCAGCGAGTTACCGCCACCACGCAGGCCCATGATCAGCACCAGCTTGGTCGCGTGCAGTGACCAGGACCGCATGGGCGAGGAAACCTCGGGCGGCACGCCGGGAAGGTTCGCCGCGCTCATCGCCGCGGAGGCGGCTTCGCGCAGCGCCGTGCGGCCCACGACGTTGGAACTATGCACACTCGGGTCCTGGTAGTTCACCAGGTTGCCGCTGCCGGCGCTGTTGTAGGCGAAATCCTCATAGTTGGTGGCGGCGTAGCTGATGGCCGCGCCGAACTGACTGCAGGCGGCCGCCACGCCGGCGCCCTGGTCCGGCGGCACGGCAGCGGCCAGCGGATCGGCCTGTTGACCGGGGATCGGCACCGCCGGGTCGGCCGCGGCATCGTTGGGATCAGCAGCAGCGCCCGCCACGAAGACCAGCGAGAGCCCGACACCGATCACCGATGCCCCCAGCGCCCGCCCGCATACCTGTGCTGGCCTCATTCGTCCCCTTTCGGATTGTGCCGACCTCTTCGGCCGGACGTGCGAATTCGATTGAGTGGTGACCACATTGGGGCAAGCATCCGGCGAGCACGCGTCACCTCGGTTAACCGCAGACCAACACAAGGTGCCGCGCAACAATCCAGTGATCAACGTGGAGAGCACCGCCGAACCGCCGGACGCATGGTGGACCGTTATCGGGCGGGAGTTGTTGATGCTGTGTTCACCGGTTGGCCACTCGTTGACTCAATGATTCGTCCGGGACAACTCCGCGATCCCGACATGATGAGAGGCGCCGACACGACATGTTGCATCGCTTTGCCTGCCTGGCCGCAGTTTGCCTGTTGTCCGTGGGGACGGCACCGCTCGCGTTGGCCGACCCGCCGGCAGATCCCAACGCCGCACCGGCCGCCAACTCCGCGCCGCCGGCCCCCGACACCGGGCCGGTGCCCGAGCCGCCCAACGGGCCGGTCCCGTCGGCCCCGCCCGGCGTCCTCAACACCCCTGACGGCTGGGTGCTCAATGTCGTCGGCAAGGACGAGTCGATGGCGGCGGTCGCCTCGCTGACCAACTCGCCGTGGTCGCGCGAGTACATCGTGGACGGCACTTTCACCGGGGCCGTCACCGGCAAGGGCAGCACCAAACTGGGCGGTGGGTCGCTGGAAGCCGGCTACCAGATCGGCTGCGGCATCATCCAGGACGACATCGAGTCCATCACCGGTGCCTCCATCACCGGCGGTCTCCGCATACCGTATCCCGCCGGCGGAACGGGTCTGTTTCCCGTGACGCTCGCGCCGCAGCTCACCCAACAGATCAAGATCGACCTCAAGCCAGGCACGGTGAACATCGTCCCGGTGGGCAAGAAGTCGTTCAAGGGCCCCAGCCCGCGGATCTCGATCACCGGCTTCCGCATCAAGATCGACGGGTGCGCGGGTCAGTCTTTCATCCGCTCCTACGCGACGCTGACCAGCTCGACCGACAACACCGATGACGTCGTCACCTACCTCGGCGTGACCAAAGTCGTGTAGCACGAGCGCAACCCGAAAGCAGCTGCCTCAGCCTCCGGTGGGGCAGCTGTTTTTGCCACTGCGCCAACATAATCGGTGGTTATCGGGATGTGATAAGCCCGAGATTCGCCCACGACGCCCAGTGGATCAATTCCGGGACGGAACTGTTGGCACTGCGTTCACCGACTGGACACCGGGCTCCCCGATGATCTCCTAGAAATATCCCCGTGATCTCCACGACGAGAGGCGCCGACACTTCATGTTGCACCGCTTTGCCGCCATGGCTGCAGTTTGCATCCTGATTCCGATGGCACCGGCTTCGGTCGCACTCGCTGACCCGCCCGCGGATCCCGCTGTCGCGCCTCCCGCCGATCCCGCCGCGGCCCCACTGCCCCCGCCGCCGGATGCGGGTGCCGTGGCCTCCGAGGTTCCCGGCATCGCCAAGACCCCGGACGGGCGCACGCTGATCGTGTCCGCCAAGGACGAGTACCAGCTACCGGTGGCGCCCTTGACCACGTCGCTGTCCTCGCGTGACTGGGTGGTGGGTGGCACCTTCATGGGCAGCACCACCGGTTCGGTGGCCGGTGGCACGCTCGAGGCCGGCTACCAGATCGGCTGTGGTGTCGAAATGGACAAGGTGAAGCTCAACGGCCAGCTTTCGCTCAACCCGTTCACGCTCGGCTACACCCCGACCGCGGCCACGCCCCTCGGGTTCGGCAACGCCACGGCCGGTATCAACGGCCAGTTCGAGGTGGAGCCCAGGCCCGGCACCATCACCAATGTCACGGTCGACAAGAAGTCGTTCAAGGCGACATCGGCCCGCATCACCTTGAAGGACATCCACGTCAAGGTCGACAACTGCGTGGGCGCGTCGTCGCTGCGCTCGTACGCCGTGCTGACCAGTTCGGGCACCGACGCCGACGATATCGTCGCCTACTACGGCGTCGCCAAGGTCTTCTGACGTGCGCGAGAACTTCCGCCGGTGCGCGCTGAGAATGGCGGTGGCGGCCGGTCTGGCCGTCGCCGGAGCGACCGGGGCATCGTCGACAACCGCGGCCGCCGATCCCGGGCCGCCCGTCGACCCGGCAGCGCCCGTTCCCGCGCCCGCCGACCCCGGCGCGGCGCCGGCACCCCCGAACGTCGCACCCCCGGCGGCGACCATCGGATCCGCCGGCTCCCTTCTCAACGCGGCCGCCGGGGGTCTGATCCTGGGACAGTCGGAATTCCCCGCCCTCCCCGGCACGGCGTCGTTCAATCCACCCAGCGCTGACATTCTCAACGCCGCCCAGCTTCTCGCACCGCAGAACTACCGGGTGCCGTCGCCGGATCAGGTCTCCCCCTACCCGCTGGCTCCGGCCGGTCAGCCGAGTCCGTTCGCACGGATCAACCAATGGCAGGGCATGCACGCGATGCTGCACGGCGCGCTCGGGCGCATGCCGGCCGACCAGCTCGGCCAACCGCTGCCCGGGACCGCGCCACCACCGGGGGTCAACATCCCGGCCGGACCCGAGCAGTTCCTGCCGGATCCGGCGGATGCGGTGACACCGCCGCCGCCCCCGGCGGCGCCGATCCCCCCGCCCGGCTGACCCGTTCGGGGAGCTACGCGTCGACTGTGCGTTCGGCGGGTTCGTCGTCGCGGGCGACGCGGGGTCAGTACGGTGTCAGCCAGGTCCGCTCACCGTAGAAGGAGGCCGATGAGGACGCTTCGCACAGCGGTGCCCGCGGCCACGCTGCTGATCGGCGTCGCGCTGGTGTGCGCGGTGCCCGCCGCCGCCGACCCGGCCCCGGATGACACCGCCGCCCCGGCGCCCTCCACCGGCCCGCCCCAGCCGTCACGGGTAGGCAATGTGCTGGCCCAGACCGGCCAGCCCGCCACCGGCCCCTTCGGTCTGCCGGATCTGTCCGCCCACGGCCTGGAGTTGCTGCTGGGCCAGAACGCCGCACCGGCCGCACCGGGTACCGATACCGCGGTGCGGGCGCCGGACCTGCGGGCGTTCGACAACCAGTACCTGCTGCCGCAGAACGTCACGCCCGCGGCTCCGGGCGAGGGCGCACTGGGGCCCGGCATCGGCTCGGAAGACCCGAACGCCTCCAATGGCCGATTGGCGCTGTTGCGGCGACTGCATGCCATGTACCAGGCCGGCGGACTCGAGGGGGCGCTGCTGGGTCAGCGGCCGGCCGAACAACTCGGTGAGCCGCTGCCCGGGACCGCCCCCGGTCCGGGTAGCTACCTGCCCCCGGGGCTGGGACAGAACCTTGCCGATCCCGCGTCACCGCCACCGCAGGCACCCAGTTGAGCCGACGAATGCGGCCGCGCTCCCACGGGTTTGACAATTCGTGCGACATCAACCCGACGGTCAAGCCGGCAGTCCCTTCGGCTGCTAGCATCCGAAACTTATGCCCGCGATTCCGCCACGCCTGATCGTCGAGCCCGACGACGGCCTAGAGCCGGTTCGCGAATTCATCGCAACCGCGCAAAAGTCCTTGCTGATAAAGCAATTCACCTACACCGAGCCCAGCCTGATCGAAGCGGCGATCGACCGGAAGAAGGCCGGTGTCGACGTGCGGGTCATGCTCAACGCGCAACGCTCGGGCGGCGACCGGGCCAACGACGAAAGCTTCGAGCAACTCAAGAGCGCCGGTATCGACGTCCAGTGGGCGAGCCCGAAATTCTATGTGACCCACGAGAAGTCGATCGTCGTCGATGAGGAGGCGGCCATGGTCGCCACCTACAACCTGATGATCAAGTACTTCACCCTCACCCGCGATTACGGGATCATCACCCACGACCCCGAGCACGTCGCACAGATCGTCGACGTCTTCAATGCCGATTGGGAACACCGCGATTTCACCCCCTCCCGGCACGAGGACCTGCTGTGGAGCAACTCCAATTCGCGCTACCACATGGCCCGTTTCATCGACAGCGCCGAACGCAAGCTGTACATCCAGCACCCGAAATTCGTCGACGCGGTCATCCTGGACCGCATCGCGGCCGCCACCGATCGTGGTGTCCGGGTGCGGGTGCTGTGCGGCGGCAAACACGGCATCAGCGACTGGGACAAACTCGACACCTTCTCCTCGCTGCGGACGCTGAGCCGGTTCGGCGCCGAGGTGCGCAAGCAGAAGAACCTGCGGGTGCACGCCAAGCTGCTGATCGTCGACGGCGAACGGGTTCTGGTGGGCTCGATGAACATCGACCGCAGCGCCTTCGATCTGCGTCGGGAGCTGGGCATCATGACCGACGACCCCGTCGTTGTGCGTCGGCTCAAGGACGTCTTCAAGAGTGACTGGCTGATCGCGCACCACTACGACGCGCCGGACCCCCTCGATCACTCGCCCGTCGTCGAGGACGACTTCCCGCATGACGCGGATCTGATCCATGAGTGAGAACGAGTCGGTCCTGCAGAAGATCTCGCTGCTGGAGATGGCGCTGACGTTCAACCACATCGCGCTCGCCTCGTTCGGGGGCGGACTGTCGGCATGGTCGCGGGAGGTCATCGTCGTCGAGAAGCAGTGGATGGGTGAGGAGGAGTTCCTCAGCGCGATGACGATGTGCCGGATCATGCCGGGCGCCAATCAGGTGAACCTGGCGGTGTTCGTCGGCACGAAGATGCGCGGGATCCCGGGGGCGATCGCGGCCCTGGTCGGGCTGTGCCTGGTGCCGGTGGCGATCATCCTGACGCTGGGCTTCGTGTACTTCACCTTCAAGGAAGTGCCGTCGGTGAAGGGGGCGCTGCACGGCGCCTCGGCCGCGGCTGTCGCCCTGACCCTGGCCATGGTGATCAAGACCGGCAAGAAGTGCCTGACCGGGGTGATCCCCATCGCGTTCTTCCTGGCCAGCTTCATCCTGAACGGCATCCTGCGGTGGCCGTTGCTGGAGGCACTGGGACTGCTCGCGCCGCTGAGCCTGATCTGGGCCTGGCCCCGGGAGAAGCCGGTCGACGCGTGAAGACCTACCTGGCCGTCATGAGCATGTTCGGCTCGCTGTCGCTGCTCTCGATCGGCGGCGGTAACGCGGTGCTGCCCGAGATGCACCTGGAGGCGGTCAGCGGGCACCACTGGCTGACCAATTCCCAGTTCGCCGACATCTTCTCCATCTCCCAGGCCGCGCCGGGACCGAGCATCCTCATCGTGGCCCTCGTCGGCTACGCGGCCGGGCTCGGCGTCGCCGGGGTGGTGGGCGGCATCATCGGCGGGGCGATCGCCACCGTCGCGATGGTGGTGCCCGCCGCGATCCTGATGTACCTGGTCACCCTGTCCTGGCAGAAGGCGCAGAAGTCCAAGCTGCGCCGGGCGGTCGAGAAGGGTTTCGCGCCGCTGACGGTCGGTCTGATCATGGCCACGTCGCTGGTCATGAGCAGGGCCGCCGACCATGACTGGCGCGCCTACCTGATCACCGGCGTCGCCACTGTCATCTTCGTCCGCACCGATACCAACCCCTTGATCGTCGTCGGCGCGGCCGCACTGCTCGGTTACGTCGGTTTCGTCTGAGCACCCGAGCCATCCGGTTCTCGCCGGCGGCCGCCGGACGATAGCGTTTGACCGCAGCCGCGCAGCCGACGCCGGCACCGAGGCCCACAGGAATGATCCGCGATGCGAGTTGACGGCCGGGACATCACGGTCTCGGGCAGCCTGCTGCAACCGCTGACCCGCCGGACCAACGACATCGTCCGGCTGGCGCTCGCCACGGTGTTCCTCGTGGTCGTGATCACCAGCTCGCTGATCACCCGCAACGACTGGGTCTCGCTGGAGAAGTCGGTATCGCGGATCGTGGGGGTACTGACGCCCACCCAGTCCAATCTGGTCTACCTGCTCTACGGCGTCGCGATCTTCGCGCTGCCGTTCCTGATCCTGATCGGCCTGATCGTGGCCCGGCAGTGGAAGATGCTGGGGGCGTACGCGGCCGCCGGCTTCATCGCCGTGTTCTCGCTGTCGATCACCGGCAAGGGGATCGCGGCACCCCGCTGGCATTTCGACCTCTCCGAACGCCTCTCCACCACGCTGTCCCAGTTTCTCGACGATCCACGCTGGATCGCGATGCTCGCGGCCGTCCTGACCGTCTCCGGGCCCTGGCTGCCCGCCCGCTGGCGCCGGTGGTGGTGGGCGCTGCTGCTGGCGTTCGTCCCCATCCACCTCGTCGTCAGCGCCATCGTGCCCGCCCGTTCGCTGCTCGGCCTGGCGGTCGGCTGGTTCGTCGGAGCGCTGACGGTGCTGGTCGTCGGGACACCGGCGCTGGAGGTACCGCTCGACGGGGCGATCCGCGCCCTGTCCCGCCGCGGCTTCGTCGTCCACGCCCTCACCGTGGTGCGACCGGCCGGTCATGGGCCCCTGGAACTTTCGGCCACCGACGAGTCCGGCTCGGTCGCGGTCATCGAACTCTACGGGCCGAATCAGCGCAGCGGCGGAGCGCTGCGTCAAGTCTGGCGGTGGCTGAAGTTGCGCGGTAGCGAGACCGGACCGCTGCAGGCGTCCCTGCGCCGCGCCGTCGAGCACCGCGCACTGATGACCATCGCGATCAGCGACCTCGGTGTCGCCAACACCGCCAGCATGGCGGTCGCGGGGCTGGAACGCGGGTGGACGCTGTACGCCCACACCCCGCCGCGCGGCACCCCACTCGACGACTGCACCGGCGACGAACTCGTCACCAGCGTGTGGGGCTCGCTCGGGGTGCTGCATCACCACCAGATCAGCCACGGGGACCTGCGCCGCAAGGAGATCACCGTGGACGGCGGCAAGACGCTGTTCGGCGGCTTCGGCAACTCCGAATACGGCGCCTCCGACGAACAGTTGCAATCCGACATCGCCCAACTGCTGGTGACGACCACCGACAAGTTCGGTGCCGAGGCGGCGGTAGGTGCGGCGATCGACGCGCTCGGCAAGGACACCGTGCTGACCGCATCCCGGCGGCTGACGAAATCAGCGCTTCCCAAGCGGATCCGCACCTCTGTCGAGGACCCCAAGACCCTGATGACCGCGGCCCGCGAGGAGGTCAAGAAGCAGACCGGGGCCGACAAGATCCAGCCGGAGACGATCACCCGGTTCACCCGCAAGCAACTCATCCAGACGGTGCTACTCGTCGCGCTGGTCTACGTCGCCTATCCGTTCATCAGCACCGTGCCGACCTTCTTCAACGAGTTGGGGGCGGCGAACTGGTGGTGGGCGGTGCTGGGGCTCACCGTATCGGCGCTGACGTATGTCGGTGCGGCAGCGGCATTGTGGGCCAGCGCCGACGGGGTGGTGAGCTTCCGCAACCTGGTGATCATGCAGTTCGCCAACACCTTCGCCGCGACCACGACCCCGGCCGGCGTCGGCGGCCTGGCACTGAGCACCCGGTTCCTGCAGAAGGCCGGCCTGGGAACCCTGCGCGCCACCGCAGCCGTCGCGCTGCAGCAGTCGGTGCAGGTGATCACCCACGTCGCGCTGCTGCTCTTCTTCAGCGTGGCGGCGGGCGCGTCGGCGGACCTGTCGCACTTCGTGCCGAGCGCCACCCTGCTCTACCTGATCGGCGGTATCGCGCTGGGCGCGCTGGGGACGTTCCTGTTCGTGCCCCGGCTGCGCCGGTGGCTGGGGACCGCGGTGCGACCGAAGCTCAAGGAGGTCGGTGGTGAACTCCTCGAGTTGCTGCGCGAACCGAAACGCCTCGGCGTCATCGTCCTCGGTTGTGCCGCAACGACACTCGGCGCCGCACTGGCGCTGTGGTCCAGTGTCGAGGCCTTCGGTGGCGGCACGACCTTCGTGACCGTCACCGTGGTGACAATGGTCGGCGGAACACTGGCCTCGGCGGCGCCGACCCCCGGCGGTGTCGGCGCGGTGGAGGCCGCACTGATCGGCGGTCTGGCGGCGTTCGGCGTGCCCGCGGCCATCGCCGTGCCGTCGGTATTGCTCTACCGAGTGCTGACCTGCTGGCTGCCGGTCTTCGTGGGCTGGCCGATCATGCGCTGGCTCACCGCCAAGGACATGATCTAGGTTGGCGCCCGTGACGTCGAAGGCAGCCTGGCACGACCTGACCGGCCAGGTGGCACTGGTCACCGGTGGCAACGGCGGGATCGGCCTCGGCATGGCGCGCGGGCTGCGCGAGGCCGGCGCGACGGTGGTGATCTGGGGCACCAACGCCGCCAAGAACGACGCCGCGGTGGCGGAACTGATGTCGGACGGCCGGGACGCTGCGGTGGGTTCCTTCGTGGTCGACGTCAGCGACGAGACGGCGGTGGCCGACGGCGTCGCGGCGACGGTGGCCCGGTTCGGCCGGATCGACTCGTGTTTTGCCAACGCCGGGGTGGGTCCGCGTCCCACCGGCATCGAGACCATGTCGACCGAGGAGTGGCGCCGGGTGATGGCCGTCAACCTCGACGGGGTGTTCTACACGGTGCGCGCCGTCGCCGCCCAGATGAAGTCGGGCGGCAGCGGCGGCTCGATCGTCTTCACCAGCAGTGTGTCGGTCAGCGACGGGATGGCGTTCTCCACGCACTACGCCGCCGCCAAGAGCGCGCTGGTGGCGATGGCACGCGCACTCGCGGTGGAATTGGCGCGCGACAACATCCGGGTCAACGCCCTGGTGCCGGGCTGGACCATGGCGGCGATGACCGAGCCGCTACTGGAGTCATCCGCCGCGAAGGCAAAGATCCTGCCGCGAATCCCCTTGCGGCGCTGGGGAACTCCGGAGGACTTCGAGGCAATCGCGGTGTGGCTGGCCGGCCCCGGCTCGGCGTACTTCACCGGCCAGACCCTGGTGATCGACGGCGGTTACTCCGTTTTCTGAGTGCGGGCGGAGGGACTCGAACCCACACGCTCTTTCGAGCAATGGCACCTAAAGCCATCGCGTCTGCCATTCCGCCACGCCCGCAAGACGGCTCAGTCTACCCAGCGCACGACGCCATTTGTCGGTGCGGGGTCATAGCCTCGTGGTTGACAAGGGGAGGGCCGCAATTCGTACGCATGAAGAGTTTGAGACAGTGCGGCGATTGATCGCTAGCGGGGAGAACGATTGCGAGGTCGCGCGCCGAACCGCTGTGCCACGAGCGACTGTGAAGGATTGGCGCCGCCGGCCGCCGGCCAAGCTACTCAATCACGCTGGCACCCTATGCGGCCTCGTCCACGAGCACACCGCGCTCCCTCGTACCGCGTACTGCTATCTGCTCGGCCTCTACCTCGGTGATGGTTGTATCTCGAGAATGGGTCGGGTATGGCGGCTCCGAATCTCGTTGGACAAGAAATATCCCGGCATCATCGACGCATGCCGGAACGCCATCGATGCAGTTATGTCGGGACAGCGGTCGTCGGTCCAGCCGCTGCAGAAGGGCTGCGTCGTGGTCTCCCTCTACTCCAAACACTGGCCGTGCCTCTTCCCGCAGCATGGGCCCGGCAAGAAGCACAACCGGCCGATCAGGCTGGAACCCTGGCAGCAAGAACTTGTCGATCAGGCCACCGAGGACTTCGTTCGCGGCCTGATCCACAGCGACGGTTGCCGCGTCATCGCCGACGACCGCGGCGTCAAGAGCATCCGCTACCACTTCACCAATCACTCCGAAGACATCCTCGGCCTGTTCACCGCCGCCCTCGACCGCCTCGGCATCCCCTGGACCCGGTCGACGGCGTACGTCGTCTCGGTCTACCGCAAGAGCGCCACCGCACGTCTCGACGAGTTCATCGGCCCGAAGTGCTGAGCGTCACTCGCTGATGAACCCATAACCCCTGGCACGGTACCGTCGTGGTGTGTCCACCACCCGTCGCCGCAGGTATGCGCTGATCACCTTGGTGATCGTCGCGTTCTGCGGTTGCCTGGCACTGGGCTGGTGGCAGTGGACCCGGTACGAGTCGACGTCGGGGACATTCCAGAACCTGGGCTACGCCCTGCAATGGCCGATGTTCGCCGGGTTCTGCGTCTACGCCTACTACAAGTTCGTCCGTTACGAGGACTCCCCGCCCCCGCAGCCCGCGACGACCGAAGTCATGACCGAGATCCCGGCCGGCCTCCTTCCGGAACGCCCCATGGCCGCAACACAATCCGACGATGCCGACCCCGTGCTGCGGGAGTACAACGCTTACCTCGCCGAGCTCGCCCAGGCCGATGCGGCCGATACCGACAAGGCCGATCACCAGAACAGGACCACCACATGACTGCACCCGACACACCGGACGCCCACACCCAGCCGACCGTCCCGGTCGAGAAGATCCGCACCGCCCTGAACGGCTATCGGGTGATGGCGTGGACGACGGGCATCTGGCTGATCGCGCTGTGCTACGAGATGGTGATGAAGTACATCGTCAAGGTGGACAACCCGCCGACCTGGATCGGCATCGTGCACGGCTGGGTGTACTTCATCTACCTGCTGTTCACCGCGAACCTGGCGGTGAAGGTGCGCTGGCCGATCGCCAAGACGGTCGGCGTGCTGCTGGCCGGCACGATCCCGCTGCTCGGCATCATCGTCGAGCAGGTGCAGACCCGCGACCTGAAGGCCCGGTTCAACCTCTGATCCTGTCGCCGGCCAACTCCGGCTCCTCGGACGGCCAGTCGGCCGCCGCCGAGTCGGCATCCGGTTGGTCGGTGCCGGGAATCGTCATCGCGATGACGGCGGCGACCGCGGCGACGCCGGCGGCGATGAGCAGCGCGGTTCGCAGGCCGTGCAGCGACGGCATCGTGTGACCGCCGTAGGTGATCGTCATCGTCGCGAGCACCACACCGATCACCGCACTGGAGAT
Source organism: uncultured Mycobacterium sp. (assembly GCA_964535335.1). Lineage (GTDB taxonomy): Bacteria > Actinomycetota > Actinomycetes > Mycobacteriales > Mycobacteriaceae > Mycobacterium. The sequence continues at coordinate 19,093 of CAZHUU010000042.1, read as the reverse complement.
CGATGTGCCCAACGACCGCGCGAGGGCGTTGATCCCGTTGGCGGCGGCCGTCTCCGAGATGGGTACCGCGGCGTTGATGAGCGCGGGCAGCGACGAGTAGGCGAAGCCCACCCCGAGGCTGATGACGATGTTGACCATCATCACCGCCGGGGGGCCGCCGAGCAGCCACACCGCGCCCAGATAGGCCACGGCGATGATCGCCGCACCGCACACCAGCGTGAACTTGGGACCGCGGCGGGCAGCGACGCGCGCAGCGAGCGGGGAGGCGACCATCATCGCCAGCCCGCCCGGCGCGAGCCACAGCCCCGCCTGCAGCATGGACTGCCCGAGGCCGTATCCGGTGCCCGTCGGCAGTTCGAGCACCTGCGGAGCGACCAGCCCGAACGCGAACATCGCGAAACACACCAGGACCGCGGCGATGTTGGTGGTCAGCACCGGTCGCCGAAGTGTGGTGCGCAGGTCGACGATCGGCGCGGGCGTCCGGAACTGCCAGTGGGCGAAGATGGCGAACACCGCGACGGACACGACAAACAGCGACAGCGTCGTCGAACTCGTCCAACCCCAGGTCGACCCCTTGGAGATCGGCAGGAGCAGCGTCACCAATCCCACCGCCAGCAGCAGCGTGCCGAGCGGATCGAACTTGTCGGCCGAGCTGGCCGGGACGGCGGGCACCAGGAAGTGGAACAGCAGTAGCGCCATGAAGCCGAGCACGCCTGCGCTCCAGAACAACAAGTGCCAGTCCGCCTTCTGCGCGATCACCGCCGACACCGGCAGACCCAGTGCACCGCCGACGCCCAGTGACGAGCTGATCAGTCCCATGGCCGGGCCGACCCGCTCGGTGGGCAGCGCCGAGCGCAGCACACTGATGGCCAACGGGATGATCGGCAGGCTCATGCCCTGCAGACCGCGCCCGATGATGAACGGCAGCAGTGAACTGGTGGCGGCGGCCAGCAGGGACCCGGCCGTCATGGCGCCCGCACAGATCATCAGCATCGGCTTGGGGCCATGCATGTCGCCGAGGCGGCCGAACACCGGCGTGGCCACCGCGGCGGTCAGCAGGGTCACGGTGATCGTCCACGACGCGTTGGCGGGGCTGGTGTCGAGCAGCGTCGGAAGCTCGGGGATCAACGGAATCATCAGCGTCTGGGTCAGCGACACACTGATGCCGGCGGCCGCCAGAACGGCGATCAGAACCCCGGGGTGCGCCGCCCGGACCGCATGACGACCCACCCGAGCATCATGACACATTAGATGCGCTAGACAAATCCGGCCGACAGGCCGTCAGCCAGCCAGAACCCGCAAGGCCGGCAGCAGCAGCGCCAGCGCGCGACCGCGATGCGATACCGCGTCCTTCTCCGCCGGGCTCAGCTCGGCGGCGCTGCGGGTCTCCCCCGCCGGGATGAACACCGGGTCGTAGCCGAAGCCGCCGTCGCCGCGGGCCGCCCGCGCGATCACTCCCGGCCACTCGCCGCGCACCACCGTGGCGTCGGCATCGTCGGGGCCGGACACCAGGGCGCACGCCGAGACGAAAGCCGCCCCGCGACGCTCGTCGGGAACATCGCCCAACTGGGCCAGCAGCAGCGCGTAGTTCGCGGTGTCGTCCCCGTGCGACCCCGACCAGCGCGCCGAGAGCACCCCGGGCATCCCGTTCAGCGCGGCGACCTCCAGACCGGAGTCGTCGGCCAGGGTCGGCAGTCCGGTGGCGGCGTAACCGTCGCGGGCCTTGGCCACCGCGTTGTCCTCGAAGGTTGCGCCGGTCTCCGGGGCCTCGGCGAACGACGGCACGTCATCGAGGGAGACCAGCTCCAAACCGGAGATGCCGGCCGCATCGAGCACCCTGCGCAACTCGGTCAGCTTCTTGCGGTTGCGGCTGGCCACCAGCAGGGTGGTCACGCGCCGCCGACGAGACGAGTCGGCGCGATCGTCATGAGCCGAACGCCTTCTTCGGCGGCGGCCCGTCGGGCAACACCCCGGGATACGGCAGCGCCGACGCCTCTCGTTGCCCCGCGAACAGACTGTCGCAGGCCGTCAGCGCGGCGTCGAGCATCTTGTCGAGCGTGCTGCGCGGGAAGGTCGCCCCCTCGCCGGTGCCCTGGATCTCGACCAGTGTTCCGGTGTCGGTGGCGACCACGTTCATGTCGACCTCGGCGCGCGAATCCTCCTCGTAGGGAAGATCCACCCGGACCCGGCCGTCGACAACCCCGACGCTGACGGCGGCGATCGCGCACGACAGCGGGCGGGGATCGGACAGCTTGCCCGCGGCCGCCAGGTAGGTCACCGCATCGGAGAGCGCGACGTACGCGCCGGTGATCGCCGCGGTGCGGGTCCCCCCGTCGGCCTGCAGCACGTCGCAGTCGACGGCGATCGTGTTCTCGCCCAACGCCGCCAGGTCGATGCAGGCCCGCAGCGAACGCCCGACCAGGCGGCTGATCTCCTGGGTGCGTCCGCCGAGGCGGCCCTTCACCGACTCGCGGTCCGAGCGGCTGTGGGTGGCGGCGGGCAGCATCGCGTACTCGGCGGTCAGCCAGCCCTGCCCGGAACCCTTACGCCAACGCGGCACCCCTTCGGTGACGCTGGCCGTGCACATGACGCGGGTCTGGCCGAACTCGATCAGCACCGAGCCGGCGGGGTGGGAGGTGAAGCCACGGGTGATGACCACCGGGCGCAGTTCGTCGTCGAGCCTGCCGTCTTGTCGTCGGGACACCCGGCAACCCTAACGCGTCGGAAACGGCGGAATCAGGCGCGGCGGACGTCGATGTTCTCGCCGCAGACCACGGCGTGCACCGGGCCGTCGAACTCGGCCTTGGCTTCGCTGATCACATCCTCGCGCGACGTCCACGGCGGGATGTGCGTCAACAGCAACTCCCCCACACCGGCCAGCTTTGCCATCCGTCCAGCCTCGGTACCCGACAGGTGCAGGTGCGGCGGGCGCTCCGGCGCGTGCGTCCAGGAGGCTTCGCACAGGAACACGTCGGCACCATTGGCCAGCTCCACCAGCGAATCGCAGACGCCGGTGTCGCCGCTGTAGACCAGCGTCGCGCCGCTGGGATCGGTGATCCGCAAGCCGTAGGACTCGGTGGGATGGGTGACCAGCCTCGGCAGGACGGTCAGCGCGCCGAATTGGACCGCCTCACCGTCGCGCCAATGCCGGATGTCGAAGATGTCCGAGAAGTCGTCGAGTTCACCGCCCACCGGGGACGAGGCCGCTGCCAGCCGCGACCAGGTGTCACTGGGCCCGTACAGGAAGCCCTGGCCCTTGGCCGGGGTCGGGTGGTAGCGCCGCCAGACGAACAGCCCGGGCAGATCAAGACAGTGGTCGGCGTGCAGGTGCGACAGCAGGATGTGCACTTCATTGGGATCGGCGTAGCGCTGCAGCGCGCCCAGCACCCCACCCCCGAAATCGAGCACCAGTGGCGGGGTGTCGGGCGCAGTCAGCAAGTATCCGGACGCCGGCGAATCAGGTCCGACAACGCTGCCGGAGCACCCGAGGATCGTGATTCGCACAGCCATCAGCTTGCCATGCCCGGAAGCCGCGAGAGAAAAACATCACCAGTTTGCTCGCGAGAATCACCGGGACGTCATTGTTGCGCGCTGAGGTGACGCGCGACCGGCTGCACACCGGTGACCGCGGGTCCCAGGAAACGCGCCGCCAGTGCGGTGAACGCCTCCGGATCACCGGTCGCCTCGAACACCCGGGTAGCGGTCTCGGTGGCCGGGTCGCCGGGGTGTGGCCGCAGCAGGTCCAACTCGGTGAGCACCCGGAGCAGATCCTTCGCGGTCTCCTCCGCGCTGGACACCAGCGTCACGGCGTCCCCCATTGCCAGCTGGATGATGCCGGAGAGCAACGGGTAGTGCGTGCAGCCGAGCACCAGGGTGTCGACCTCGGCGCGCTGCAGCGGCTCGAGATACCCCTCGGCCAGGCCGAGCACCTGCCGCCCGCTGGTGACGCCGCGCTCGACGAAGTCGACGAACCGAGGGCAGGCCACCGCGGTGACCTCGACGTCGCGGGCGGCGGCGAAGGAGTCCTGATAGGCCCCGGAGGAGATGGTGGCCTGGGTGCCGATGACGCCGAGGCGGCCGGTGCGGGTGGTCGCCACCGCGCGGCGCACCGCGGGCAGGATCACCTCGACGACCGGCACGTCGTAGCGTTCCCGGGCATCGCGCAGGCATGCCGACGAGGCCGTGTTACAGGCGATGACCAGTGCCTTGACACCGCGCTCGACCAGGTCGTCGCCGATCGCGAGCGCGTGCGCCCGCACCTCGGGGATGGTCAGCGGGCCGTACGGTCCGTTGGCGGTGTCGCCGACATAGATGATGTCCTCGTCGGGCAATTGGTCGATGATCGAGCGCGCCACGGTCAGCCCGCCGACGCCGGAGTCGAAGATGCCGACCGGCGCGAAGCGATCGCTCATGACGGCAGGCCCGGAAGCTGGGGGGTCTTCTTGCGTTCCCGCGCCGTGCGCTCCGGACCGGACAGCCAGTAGGCGGCCAGCACGCCGGCGATCGCCCCGCACAGGTGGCCCTGCCAGGAGACGCCACCGCAGCGATCCAGTTCCGGAAGGGCGCCCCACAGCACACCGCCGTAGACGAACAACACCACGATCGATGTGACGATCCACCAGATGTGCCGGGTGAACCAGCCGAACACCAGCAGGAAGGTCAGCCAGCCGAAGATCAGCCCGGAGGCGCCGATGTGATTGGTCTCCAGGCCGCAGCCCACGTTGCCGATCAGCCAGGTGCCGAGCCCCCCGACGATCCAGATGATGGCCGTCGCCCAGACGAACCGCGACATCCCGGCCAGCGTCACCAGGAATCCGAGCACCAGGGCGGGCACCGTGTTGGCGGCCAGGTGCTGCCAGCCGCCGTGCAGCAGCGGCGCGAACAGGATGCCCCACAGGCCGTCGGTCTCCAGCGGCCGGATGCCGTTGCGGTCCAGCGAGTGGCCGGAGAGTTGATCGATGATTTCGATGACGTAGAGCAGGGCGACGAACGACAGGATGGTGGCGCCGCCGACCTTCCACGCGGCGGTCTTCTTGGGTGCGGGCGGGGTCGCCGGATAGCCCAACGGCTGGTTCATCCGCTACCCGTCCTCCGATGTCATGCCCAGAGCTGGCCTTCCAGCGCCTCCTCGGCTTCATCCAGGCTACCGGCGTGCACGGGTCGACAGTTACTTCCACCCGCGCGAGCGTGGGCGACCATCGCGTCCACCAGGTCGGCACGGATCACCAACACCGCGGGGTCCTCCTGCGGTTGCGGTCAGCGGGCGAACGCTCCGGGCAACATGTCGCGGTAGGTGGGTATTCCTGCCACCGACTCGGCGGCCAGCACCGCGACCAGGACCGCGCGGGCCAGACAATCCGCCCCGGCCGCGCCCAGCGCCGCGACCACCTTGGTTTCCGGCGACATCGCGGCCGGGGTGTCGGGATCCGGCTCGACCTCGACCCGGCCGGTGGCCAACGCGAAGACGGTGTCGCCGTCCAGCGGGGTGTGGGCCGGCCGGATGGCGTGGGCAAGGCCGTCCTGCGCCGCCACGGCGAACCGGTTGCAGGCCGCCGGGCTCAGCGCGGCGTCGGTGGCCACCACCGCGACGGTGGTGTTGAGCGGGCTGAGCTCGGCGTCGCGGGCGGCGAGCGCGGCGATCTGCTCGGCCGGGGGCGCCACCAGCCCGAACTCGTGGATCAGGTGCGCCATCCACGGCAGTCCGGTGGCGGGGTCGACGACGTTACCCGCGGAGTTGACCGCGACGATCGCGCCGACCGTCACCCCGGACTCCAGCCTCGTCGAGGCGGTGCCGAGCCCGCCTTTGAGGACGCCGGCGCGAGCGCCGACCCCGGCGCCCACCGTGCCCACCGCGAACCGCCGCCCGGCGGACCGCGCGGCCGAGTACCCGAACTCGGCTGTCGGTCGGCACGCCCAGCCGCCGACCGGAAGGTCGAAGATCACCGCGGTCGGAACGATCGGCACCACACCGCCGTCCATCTTCACGCCGCGGCCCTGCTCCTCCAGCCAGGTCATCACGCCGTCGGCGGCGGCCAGGCCGTAAGCGCTGCCGCCGGTCAGCACGACCGCGTCGACGTGCCGCACGCTGTTGGCCGGGTCGAGCAGGTCGGTCTCCCGGGTGCCGGGCGCTCCGCCGCGGACATCGACGGCGCCGACGGTGCCCGCCGGGGCCAGGATCACGGTGCTGCCGCAGGCCCAGCCGGAGCCCAGGGTCGCGTCGGGGTCCAGGCGGTGATGGTGGCCGACCAGAATGCCGTCCACGTCGGTGATCGCACCCGCGTTCACCGGATGGGCCTCCCCATCAGGCCGAGCACCAGATACTCCTGCAGCACGGTCAGCCACTGGTAGACGTCGAGGTGTCCGGCCAGGGGGTGATCGTCGGGCAGCCGGTCCGGTCCGTCCGGCCCGATGGTGAGCATGGTGCCCAGTGCCAGACGGACGTCGTTCACGGCGGCGATCCAGGCGTTCGCATCGTCCTCGGTCAACTCGAGCCGACCGCCGTCTGCCGGGAGAGTATCCAGAAGGCGCTGCGCGGCAGCGCGTTTCGCGTCGATGATGTCGGGCTCGTGCAGACTGCGCAGCGCCCCGTTGAGGCTATCGGCGGCCGCCGACCCGGCCGGATGATCGCGTTGCGGCTTGAAGAAGTCCGGCAGGAGACGACGCATGGTCGCGTCCTCGGGCGGCTCGGCATTGCCGGTGCGGATACCGGTGAGCTGTTCCAGCGGATCCGACGGCGTCGCCGACTCCCGCTCGTCGAGCATGCCCTGCACCGAGCTCACCATGCTCCGCAGCAGGGCACACTCATGGGGGGCCAGGGCCGACCGGAACCGGGGACCGTCGGCGGTCTCGACCCGCTTCCATTTGCGCACGGTGCTCCCTGACCTACGGCGCCGGTGGCCGCGGCCTCAGCGATCCTGCTGCATGGTGGCCCACAACCCGGCGGCGTGCAGCTTGGTCACGTCGACCTCCATCGACTCCCGGCTGCCTGCGGACACCACCGCCTTGCCCTCGGTGTGCACCTGCATCATCAGCTTGGTGGCGTGCGGTTCGCTGTAGCCGAACAGCTTCTGGAAGATGAACGTCACGTAGTTCATCAGGTTGACCGGGTCGTCCCAGACGATCGTGACCCAGGGGCTATCCGTCGCATCGACAGGTTCGGTGTGCTGCTGCCCGGTGGTGCCCGGCCGGGTCGGTGCCGCTGACGCGCCCATGCCAAACAGGATAGCGAGCCGACGCAATGGCTTCGGGCTCAGCGTGGGGCTCAGCCACCCGGGGCGCCAACAACCGGCCCGGGGTCCGCGCAGCCGATACCGTTGCCGTGTGACGGCCGCCCTGCTGACGGACAAGTACGAGCTGACGATGCTGTCCGCCGCGCTGCGGGACGGCACCGCCGGGCGACCGACCACGTTCGAGGTCTTCGCGCGCCGCCTGCCCGCGGGCCGACGCTACGGGGTGGTGGCTGGTACCGGCCGGTTCCTGGAAGCCTTGGGCCAGTTCGTTTTCGACGACGACGCGCTGGACTCCGTCGCCACGTTCCTGGACGCGGCGACGCTGGACTACCTGCGCCACTACCGATTCGGCGGAGACGTCGACGGGTACCGCGAGGGTGAGCTGTACTTCCCCGGCTCGCCCGTCCTGACGGTCACCGGCACGTTCGCCGAGTGCGTGATCCTGGAGACGCTGACCCTGTCGATCTTCAACCACGACACCGCGATCGCGTCGGCGGCGGCCCGGATGGTCAGCGTGGCCGACGGGCGACCCCTCATCGAAATGGGTTCGCGACGCACCCACGAGTACGCGGCCGTCGCCGCTGCGCGCGCCGCCTACATCGCCGGCTTCGCCGGTACCTCCAACCTGGCGGCGCGGCGGCGATACGGGGTGCCCGCATTGGGCACCAGCGCACACGCCTTCACCATGCTGCACACCAGCGCGGACTCCGACGACGCGAACAGCTGGGAACGGGCGGCGTTTCGCGCGCAGGTCGACGCACTCGGCGTCGGCACGACGCTGCTGGTCGACACCTACGACGTCACCGCGGGGGTGGCCAACGCGATCGCCGTCGCCGACACCGGGCTGGGCGCGGTCCGCATCGATTCCGGTGACCTCGGCGTCCTCGCCCGGCAGGTGCGCGCCCAACTCGACGACCTCGGCGCCACCGAAACCGGCATCGTGGTGTCCGGCGACCTCGACGAGCACTCCATTGCGGCGCTGCGCGCCGACCCGGTGACCAGCTACGGCGTGGGCACCTCGGTGGTCACCGGGTCCGGCGCCCCCACCGCGGGCATGGTCTACAAGCTGGTCGAGGTCGACGGTGTCCCGGTGGAGAAACGCAGCATGCACAAGGAGTCACGCGGTGGCCGCAAGGCGGCCTTGCGGTTGTCCCGGCCGACCGGCACCGTCGTCGAGGAGGTGGTCTATCCGGCCGGGGAGCCACCGGAGGAGGGCGGACCGGCACGGGAGTTGACGGTGCCACTGGTGCGCGGCGGTGCGGTGGTGGCCGAACCCGACCTGGATGCCGCCCGCCGACTGGTCGCCGAAGGCCTGCACAGCCTGCCGTGGGAGGGTCTGGCCCTCTCGCACGGCGAGCCGGCGATCCCGACCCGGCAGGTGCCGCGGCGCGAGCGACGCCGGTGACGAAAGAGCGGGAGCTGTCGGTCAGCGACCTGCTGGCGTCCGCGGTGGCGGCGCTGGGCGGCGCCGAACGGCCCGGACAGGTGGAGATGGCCGAGGCGGTGGCGCAGGCGTTCGCCACCGGTGAGCACCTCGCGGTGCAGGCCGGCACCGGTACCGGAAAGTCGTTGGCGTACCTGGTGCCCGCGATCGCCCGCGCGATCGCCGACGAATCGCCGGTGGTGGTGTCCACGGCGACCATCGCGCTGCAACGTCAGCTGGTCGACCGCGACCTGCCCCGGCTGGTCGACGCCGTGGCCGACAACCTGCCCCGTCGGCCCCGCTTCGCCCTGCTGAAGGGAAGGCGAAACTACTTGTGCCTGAACAAGATCCACAACGGTTCCGACCCCGGGGCCGATGCGCCCGAGGCGCCGCAGAGCGAGCTGTTCGAGCCGTTCGCGGCCACCGCCCTCGGCCGCGACGTGCAGCGTCTGACGGCTGAGTCGGCGACCACCGAGACCGGCGACCGCGACGAACTGACCCCCGGGGTGCCGGACCGATCCTGGTCGCAGGTCAGTGTGTCGGCCAGGGAGTGCCTGGGCATGGCCCGGTGCCCGTACGGCAGCGACTGTTTCGCTGAGAAGGCCCGGGGCGAGGCCGGCCGCGCCGATGTCATCGTGACCAACCACGCCCTGCTGGCCATCGACGCCATCGCGGACGCCTCGGTCCTGCCCGAGCACGGTCTGCTCGTCGTCGACGAGGCGCACGACCTCGTCGACCGGGTCACCTCGGTGGCCACCGGCGAACTCACCCCCGCCCCGCTGGGGGTGGCCATCCGGCGGATCGCACGGCTGGTCAGCCCGGAACTCAGCCAGCGGATGGAGGCCGCGGTCGCGACCTTCTCCTCGGCGATCCACGATATGGAGCCGGGCCGCATCGACTATCTGGACGACGAACTGGCCACCTACCTGACCGCACTGCGCGATGCCGCCGCCGCGGCACGCGGTGACATCAACCCGTCGGCCACCGATCCCAAGGCGGCCGCCGCGCGCAACGAAGCGCTGGCCGCCCTGACCGAGATCGCCGACACCGCGACCCGGGTGCTGGACTCGTTCGCACCGGCGATACCGGACCGCACCGACGTGGTGTGGCTGGACCAGGAGGAGAACCGGCCGACGGGCAGCACCAGGCCGGTGCTGCGGGTGGCGCCGCTGTCGGTGTCCGGAGTGCTGCAGAGCCGAATCTTCGACACCTCGACGACCGTTCTCACCTCGGCAACCCTGACCATCGGCGGGTCGTTCGAGGCGATGGCCGGGGCGTGGGGCCTCGCCGACGGACCCCGATGGCGCGGCCTGGACGTCGGCTCGCCGTTCGAGCACGCCAAGGCCGGCATCCTCTACGTCGCCGCACACCTGCCGCCGCCGGGCCGCGACGGTGCGGGCTCGGGTGAACAGCTCGACGAGATCGCGGCCCTGATCGAAGCCGCGGGGGGACGAACCCTGGGCCTGTTCTCGTCGATGCGCGCCGCCCGCGCGGCCGCCGAGGCGATGCGGACCCGGCTGCAGACCCCGGTGCTCTGCCAGGGTGAGGACGGGACCGCCGCACTGGTGGAACGCTTCGCCGCCGATCCGGAGACCTCGCTGTTCGGCACGCTGTCGCTGTGGCAGGGCGTCGACGTGCCCGGGCCGTCGCTGTCGCTGGTGCTGATCGACCGCATCCCCTTCCCCCGGCCCGATGATCCACTGCTGACGGCGCGCCAGCGCGCGGTGTCGGCGCGGGGCGGCAACGGCTTCATGGCGGTCGCCGCCAGCCACGCGGCCCTGCTGCTCGCGCAGGGCGCCGGCCGGCTGCTGCGCCGCTCCGAGGACCGCGGGGTGGTCGCGGTGCTGGACTCGCGGATGGCGACCGCGCGCTATGGGGGGTTTCTGCGGGCCTCGCTGCCGCCGTTCTGGACCACCAGCGACCCGACCCGGGTCAAAGACGCACTTCAGCGGCTCCGCGCACCCGCTGCGACGTGATTGATCAGCGCTGATATGACCGCACGGCACTATTGTGGTGGCGAACTTCCATCCCGGACTCGCCGACGGTAGACCGCACTGAGAGGTGGCACCCATGCGCCCACCACACCTGGGACGCCTGCTCGCCGTGGCGGGCACCGCACTGGTGCTGACCGCGTGCGCCACCACCGTCACGGGCAAACCGGTATCCGTCTACGACGACCCGTTCAAGGTCGGTGGACTGCAGGCGTCCGACGGCCCCACCGGGCTGCGCCCGGACGCCGAGCCGCCGACCCGCAAGGTGACCGACAGCAACGGCGGCAAGGACGACGAGATCGCCGGGCAGTCGGTCAGCGATATCGAGACGTTCTGGGAGTCGGTCTACGGCGACACCTTCAAGGGCGAGTTCAGACCGGTCAAGGCGCTCTACTCGTGGGATGCCAACAGCTACGACGGCACCTTCTGCGGCGACACCACCGACGGCCTGATCAACGCGGCCTTCTGCGAGGACGACAACACCATCGGCTGGGACCGCGGGGTGCTGCTGCCCTCGCTGCGCGAAGCCAACGGCGACATGGCCATCACCATGGTGCTGGCCCACGAATACGGCCACGCCATCCAGAAGATGGCCAAGCTCAACAAGAAGGGCACGCCGGCGTTGGTGGCCGAGCAGCAGGCCGACTGCTTCGCCGGCGTCTACCTGCGCTGGGTGGCCGAGGGCAACTCCCCCCGGTTCACCCTGAACACCGGTGACGGGTTGAACAACCTGCTGGCCGCGATGATCTCGTTCCGCGACCCGCTGCTCACCCAGGACGACTACTACGGAACCGACGACGAACACGGTTCGGCGTTCGAGCGGATCTCGGCCTTCCAGTTCGGCTTCACCGACGGGCCGTCCTCGTGCGCGGCCATCGACGCCCAGGAGATCGGCCAGCGGCGCGGCGACCTCCCGGTCGAGTTGCCGGCGGACCAGACCGGGGAGTTGCCGGTGACCGAGGAGTCGGCGCGGTCCATCGTCGACGCGATGAACATCCTGTTCTCGCCCAAGCAGCCGCCGCAGCTGACCTTCGACACCGCTTCGGCGTCGCAGTGCCCGGACGCCCGCCCGAGCCCGCCGGTGTCCTACTGCCCGGCCACCAACACCATCGCCGTCGACCTGCCCAAGCTGCAGAAGATCGGCACCTCCACCGAGGGCAATGAGAACGTGCTGCTGCAGGGCGACAACACCGCCTATTCGGTGCTGATGTCGCGCTACATGTTGGCGCTGGAGCATCAGCGCGGCGGTCTGGTGCTCGACAACGCCGAGGCCGGGCTGCGCACCGCCTGCCTGACCGGGGTGGCCACCGCGAAACTGTCCAAGGAGGTCAGCACCCCCGACGGCAACACCGTCGCGCTGACCGCCGGCGATATCGACGAGGCGGTATCGGGGCTGTTGACCAACGGACTGGCCGCCGGCGACGTCAACGGCGAGGCGGTACCGGCCGGCTTCTCCCGCATCGACGCGTTCCGGATCGGCGTGTTCGGCGACGAGAACCGCTGCCTCAAGCGGTTTCCCTGACCTGTAAACCCCCTACACGGTCTTGGTGACCCCGTACCAGGACAGGATGGCGTCACCCAGATCGTTCGACTTGGTCAGGATCGCGTACGAACGGATGAAGGACTCGCCGACGCAGCCGTCGATCTTGATGCGGAAGTTGCTGATCGACACCCAGGGTTCGGCGCCCTTGAACGCCTTCTTGGTGACCGGGACGACGTTGATGATGCCGGGCTTGAGACCGACGGTGACACCGCCGGCCAGGTTCGCGCCCAGGGTGGGGATGATGCCGTCGGGCAGCACGCCCTGGAAGTCCAGGCCGAAGTAGCTGATCGACGGGCTGATACCGGCGGTGCCGGTCAGCGAGACGCCGTTGGAAGTGCTCATGTCGATGCCGCAACCGATCTGATAGCCCACCTCGAACACGCCCTTGGGCGAGTCACCACCGACGAGCGAGCCGTTGAAGGTGCCGCCGACGATGTACTCGCGAGAAGAGATGGCCGTGGTCAGCGGCGCCGCCGGCATCTGCATCTCGTCCTTGGCCGAGATCGTCAGCGTCCAGCCGTCCGGTGACTTGGTCGTAGCGGGCGGGGTGGACGCGACCTTGCCGTCGTCCACCGGTGGGGCGGCCGCCTCGGCGACGGCGGGCGGGGCGGCATCGGGGCTGGCCGGATCGGGATCGGCCGCTGCCGGGCCCGCCGCAGCCAAGAACGCCGCCACGACTGTCAGCATGGCCACAGCACGAACGATCACTTCCCCGAGCGCCTTCCCGAAGCGCCGACCGTCCGCCTCGATGCGGGACCGGTCGACTCTCCTTGAGCGAACCTACATGCGGCTCTCTCTGCCTGCTAACCGCTCCCGGGACTCTCAGCGTTACGCCAGCGTCACCAGGCCCAACTCGGTGTCAACCGCCAGCAGCGGGTGGTGCGGCAGCACCCGGACGGTATAGCCCACCGATCCGGCCACCGGCAGCGGGGTCGTCGTCGAGAAGATCTCGGTGCCGCCGTCGCCCGGGCCGGTGTGCACCATGCCGACGAGGGCGGGTTCCAGCAGGGAGTCACCGGCATCGACGCGCCCGAGCACGGCCTGCACCACCACCTCGTCGGGCGCCAGGCCGGCCAGCCGGACGGCGGCGGTCAGCGTCAACTCCGAACCCAGCAGCGGGGTGTCCGGCAGCCCGGTGCTGTCGACGTCGGTGATCTCGATCCGCGGCCAGGTCTCCCGGGCTCGCAGCCGGTAGGCGGCCAGTTCGCGGGCGGCGCCGAACGGCAGCCCGTCAACCGGCTCGACGGTCCGCTGCAGCGACGCGGCGGCGGGTGCGTAGTACTTCTCGGTGTACTCCCGCACCATCCGCGAGGCCAGCACCTTGGGGCCCAGTGTCTGCAGGGTATGGCGCACCATCTCCACCCATCGGGTGGGCACGCCCTTGTCGTCGCGGTCGTAGAACTTGGGCCCGACGGACCGCTCGAGCAGGTTGTAGAGCGCGCTGGCCTCCAGGTCGTCGCGGCGCCCCTCGTCGGCCAGTCCGTCGGCGGTCGGTATCTCCCAACCGTTTTCGCCGTCGTACCACTCGTCCCACCAACCGTCCCGGATGGAAAGGTTCAGGCCGCCGTTCAGAGCGCTCTTCATACCCGAGGTGCCGCAGGCCTCCAGCGGTCGCAGCGGGTTGTTCAGCCAGACGTCGCAGCCCCAGTACAGCAGCCGCGCCATCGACATGTCGTAGTCCGGCAGAAAGGCGATCCGGTGCCGGACGTCGGGCGAGTCGGCGAAGCGGACGACCTGCTGGATCAGCGCCTTGCCGGCGTCGTCGGCCGGATGCGACTTGCCGGCGACGATGAGTTGCAGCGGCTTGGACTCGTCGAGCAGCAGCGCCCGCAGTCGCTCGGGATCGCGCAGCATCAGCGTCAGGCGCTTGTAGGTCGGCACCCGCCGGGCGAACCCGATGGTCAGCACATCGGGGTCGAATGCCGTTGCGATCCAACCGAGTTCGGCCTCGGCCGCACCCCGCTCCAGCCACGACCGCCGCAGCCGCGCCCGCACATCCTCGACCAGCCGGGCACGCAGCTGGGACCGGATCCACCAGATGTGGCCGGAGTCCACCTGCTGCAGGCGCTGCCACACGTGCGGCTCGCGCAGTGCCTCTGTGGAGCCGGCCAACTCACGACCCAGTCCCAGCCACTGCGGCGCCGCCCAGGTCGGTGCGTGCACCCCGTTGGTGATCGAGCCGATCGGCACCTCGGCCGGGTCGAATCCCGGCCACAACTCGTCGAACATGGTGCGGCTGACCCGACCGTGCAGCAGCGACACCCCGTTGGCGCGCTGAGCCAGCCGCAGGCCCATGTGGGCCATGTTGAACTTCGTCTCGTCGTCCTCGGCACCGAAGGCCAGCACGCGTTGCACCGGAACACCCGGCAGCAGGCCGGTTTTGGACTCATCGCCGAAATAGCGCTGCACCATCTCCACCGGGAAGCGGTCGATGCCGGCGGGCACCGGGGTGTGGGTGGTGAACACGGTGCTGGAGCGCACGACGGTCAGCGCGGTGTCGAAGTCGAGGTCGTCGACCGTCATGAACTCGCGGATGCGCTCGATGCCCAGGAAGCCGGCGTGGCCCTCATTCATGTGGAAGACGTCCGGGTCCGGACGGCCCTCGATAGCGGTGAAGGCCCGGATGGCCCGCACTCCGCCGATCCCGGCCAGCAGCTCCTGTTTGATGCGGTGCTCCTGGTCGCCGCCGTACAACCGGTCGGTGACGTTGCGCAGATCGTGCTCGTTCTCCGGGATGTCGGAATCGAGCAGCAGCAGCGGAATCCGCCCGACCTGGGCCACCCAGATCCGGGCCCGCAGCTGCTTGTCGTCGGGCAGGGCGAGCTCGACCAGTGCGGGCGCCCCGGCGGCGTCGGTCAGCAGCCGCAGCGGCAGTCCCTGCGGGTCGATGGACGGATAATTCTCGTGCTGCCAGCCGTCGGCGGTCAGCGACTGCCGGAAGTACCCGGACCGGTAGTACAGGCCCACCCCGATCAGCGGCAGACCCAGATCCGATGCCGACTTCAAGTGGTCGCCGGCCAGGATGCCCAGACCGCCCGAGTAGTTGGGCAACACCTCGGCGACACCGAACTCCATCGAGAAGTAGCCGATGCCGATCGGCATCGCGACACCGGCCGCCTGCTGCTCCTGGTACCACATCGGCCTGGTCAGATAGTCGTCGAGATCGGCGGCCAGCTGGTCGAGCCGGTCCAGGAACGGCTGGTCCTCGGCCAGTTCGTCAAGCCGCCTCGGGCTGACGACACCGAGCAGGGCGACCGGGTCCTGCCAGGTGTGCTCCCACAACTGCGGGTCGATGGACGCGAACAGGTCCTGGGTCGGCCGGTCCCAGGACCAGCGCAGGTTGATCGACAGCCGGCCCAGCGCGGCCAACCGCTCGGGCAGATGGGTGCGAACGGTGAATCGACGAAGGGCCTTCACGCGTCATCACCTTACTGAGGGCGCGCGACCGGCAGACAGGTGTGCAGGCGCTTCCGGCACCGGCGGTGAGTCCGGACACTACGGTGTGAACTGAGCGCGATGCGGTTACCCGTCAGGGCGAGAACGCTGGACCGGTGCGGGTAGCGACGCCGCTGCGCCACGACGACGAGAACACCGACGGATCCGGCGTGGTGCACACCACGCAGGCAAGTCAGGAATGGAGTGCTGCGGTGCCCGGTCGGATCGAGATCGACGACGTCCAGCCCGTGGTCTCCTGCGGTACCTACCCGGCCAAAGCGGTCGTCGGTGAGGTGGTGCCGGTCTGCGCGTCGGTATGGCGCGAAGGTCATGACGCGGTGGCCGCAACGCTGGTGGTGCGCTACCTCGGGCCGGCCTACCCGCCGCTCGGACAGAACCCGACCCGACGGGTCAAGGCGCTCGACGCCACCGAGGTCGCCGGGTCGTCGGCGGCGGGCGCCAAGGTCAAGCCCCGTGCGTACCCGATGGCGCCGGGCCGCACCCCGGATCTGTTCCACAGCTGGTTCGTCCCCGACCGGGTGGGCCTGTGGACGTTCCGCATCGACGGGTGGGGTGATCCGATCACCACCTGGCGCCACGCGGTCACCGCCAAACTCGACGCCGGACAGGGCGAGCCGGAACTGGACAACGACCTACTGGTCGGCGCGCAGTTGCTGGCGCGGGCGGCCACCGGTGTGCCGCGCGAGCACCGCACTCCGCTGCTCGACGCCGCTGCGGCGCTGCGCCGGCCCGGCGACCCGGTGGCGCGCGCGGCGCTGGCGCTCTCCCACGATGTGACCGACCTGCTGGGGCAGTATCCGTTGCGCGAGTTGGTGACTCGCGGCAGCCAGTACGGCGTCTGGGTCGACCGGCCACTGGCCCGGTGCAGTGCGTGGTACGAGATGTTCCCCCGCTCCACCGGCGGCTGGGACAAGGCCGGCCGCCCGGTGCACGGCACGTTCGAGACCGCCACCGCGGCGCTGCCGCGGATCGCCGAGATGGGTTTCAACGTCGTCTACCTGCCGCCGGTCCACCCGATCGGCAAGGTCCACCGCAAAGGTCGCAACAACGCCGTTACCGCGGAACCCGGCGATGTCGGCTCACCGTGGGCGATCGGCAGCGACGAGGGCGGCCACGACGCGGTGCACCCCGACCTCGGCACCATCGCCGACTTCGACCGGTTCGTGGCCGCGGCGCACGACAACGGTCTCGAGGTGGCGTTGGACCTCGCGCTGCAGTGCGCACCGGACCATCCGTGGGCGAAGAACCATCGGCAGTGGTTCACCGAACTGCCCGACGGCACCATCGCCTACGCCGAGAACCCGCCGAAGAAGTACCAGGACATCTATCCGCTGAACTTCGACAACGACCCGGCCGGCCTGTACGACGAGGTGCTCCGCGTGGTCCAACACTGGATGGACCACGGAGTGAAGATCTTCCGGGTCGACAACCCGCACACCAAACCGCCGAACTTCTGGGCCTGGCTGATCGGTCAGGTGAAGTCGATCGACCCCGATGTGCTGTTCCTCTCGGAGGCGTTCACCCGCCCGGCGCGGCTCAACGGCTTGGCCAAACTGGGCTTTACGCAGTCCTATTCGTACTTCACCTGGCGCACCGCCAAGTGGGAGCTCACCGAATTCGGTCAGCAGATCGCCCAGTACGCCGACCACACGCGGCCGAACCTGTTCGTCAACACTCCCGACATCCTCCATGAGAGCCTGCAGCAGGGCGGCCCGGGAATGTTCGCGATCCGGGCTGTGCTCGCATCGACGATGGGTACGTCGTGGGGGGTGTACTCCGGCTACGAGCTCTTCGAGAGCCGCCCGGTGCGGGAGGGCAGCGAGGAGTACCTCGACTCCGAGAAGTACGAGTTGCGGCCGCGCGACTTCGCGGGCGCGGTGGCTGAGGGGCGCTCGCTGGAGCCGTTCCTGCGGCGGTTGAACGAGATCCGCCGGGTGCACCCCGCCCTGTGCCAGCTGCGCACCATCCACTTCCACCGGGTCGACAACGACGCGCTACTCGCCTACAGCAAGTTCGACCCGGTCAGCGGTGACGCCGTGCTCGTCGTGGTCACGCTGAACGCGTTCGCCGCCGAGGAGGGCACGGTATGGCTGGATATGCCCGCATTGGGTATGCACCCCTACGACCGCTTCTGGGTTCGCGACGAGATCACCGGAGAGGAATACCAATGGGGGCAGGCCAACTACGTCCGCATCGCGCCGGCCAAGGCCGTGGCGCACATCCTCAACATGCCGCTGGTTCCGCAGGAGCAACGGGCGGCGCTGCTACGCCGGGAATGACGGCGGCGGACGGATCGGAAGGGGTGGCGCGGCGATGACGCGGTCGAAGAAGTTGACCAGTCCCCACCTGGCGCCCGACCCGGGAGACCTGGCCCGCCTGGTCGCCGGGGTGCACCACAACCCGCACAGCATCCTGGGCGCCCATGAGTACGACGACCACACCGTGATCCGCGCCCTCAAGCCGCATGCCCTGGAGGTGGTGGCCCTCGTCGGTGGCGAGCGCTATCCGTTCGCACACATCGACTCCGGGGTGTTCGCGGTCGCCCTGCCCTTCACCGATCTGGTCGACTACCGGCTCGAAGTGAGTTACCCCGGTGGTGAGGGCGCCCCGCACACCCACACCGTCGCCGACGGCTACCGGTTTTTGCCGACCCTCGGTGAGATGGATCTGCACCTGTTCGCCGAGGGCCGTCACGAACGGCTGTGGGAGATCCTCGGTGCGCACCCGCGGTCGTTCACCACCGCCGACGGGGTGGTCGACGGCGTCTCGTTCGCCGTGTGGGCGCCGAATGCCAAGGGCATCAGCCTGATCGGTGAGTTCAACCATTGGGACGGCCACGACGCGCCGATGCGGGTGCTGGGCTCCTCGGGGGTCTGGGAGTTGTTCTGGCCCGGATTCCCCGCCGACGGTCTCTACAAGTTCCGGGTGCACGGTGTGGACGGCTCGGTCACCGACCGGGCCGACCCGTTCGCCTTCGCCACCGAGGTGCCGCCGCAGACCGCCTCCCGGGTGTTCGTCTCCGACTACACCTGGGGCGACGCCGATTGGATGACCGAACGGGCCACCGGAAATCCGGTGTTCGCACCGATGAGCACCTACGAAGTACACCTGGGCTCGTGGCGCCCCGGGCTGAGCTACCGCGAACTGGCCGAGCAGCTCACCGAATACGTTGTCGCGCAGGGCTTCACCCACGTCGAGTTGCTGCCGGTCGCCGAGCACCCGTTCGGCGGCTCCTGGGGCTACCAGGTGACGTCCTACTATGCGCCAACGTCACGGTTCGGTTCGCCGGACGATTTCCGCTTCCTGGTGGACGCACTGCACCGCGCCGGGATCGGTGTGATCGTCGACTGGGTGCCCGCACACTTCCCCAAGGACGGCTGGGCGCTCGGACGCTTCGACGGAACGCCACTCTACGAGCACTCCGATCCCCGTCGTGGTGAGCAACTGGACT
>CAZHUU010000041.1:0-33478 GCA_964535335.1 uncultured Mycobacterium sp. | reverse complement strand
TGGCTGCACAACTCGGCGGTCAAGGCGCAGATGAAGCGGATGGACCCGTCGTTCTCGGAGAAGTCGCTGGGATTCAAGTCGTTCAGCGACTTTCTGCGCTCCCGCGCCGACGTCGTCGAACTCGACGAAAGTTCCACCACCCGGATGGTGAAATTGACTTCGCCGCAACTTAACTCGACTGATCTTGCGCACTGACCTGCCGGGCGCGTAGTACCAAAGGTATGAAGATCGCGATCAGCGGCGCAGGCGTCGCGGGAACCGCTCTGGCCTACTGGCTGCACCGCGCTGGTCATACCCCGACGCTGATCGAACAGGCGCCCGCCTTCCGGACCGGCGGCTACATGATCGACTTCTGGGGCGTCGGCTATCAGGTCGCCAAGCGGATGGGCATCGAGGATGAGTTGCGCGCCGCCGGCTACGACATCGAGCATCTGCGATCGGTGGACTCCAACGGCAGGGTGAAGGCCGACCTCGACGTCGACGCCGTGCGGGGGCTGATCGGCCACGACTACACCAGCCTGCCCCGCGGCGACCTGGCGGAGACGGTGTACCGGGCGGTGCAAGGCGCCGTCGAGACGATTTTCGGCGACAGCATCACGGCGGTGGAGGATCACGGCGACGGCGTGCGGATCAGCTTCGAGCACGCCGAGCCGCGGGAGTTCGATCTGCTCGTCGGCGCCGACGGTCTGCACTCGAACGTGCGCCAGCTGACCTTCGGCTCCGAGCAGCACGTTGAGCACTACCTGGGCTGCAAGGTGGCGGCCTGCGTTGTCGACGGTTACCGACCCCACGACGATCTGGTGTACCTGACCTATAACACGCTGGGCCGGCAGGCGGGCCGGGTCGCGCTGCGTGGCGACCGCACCCTGTTCCTGTTCATCTTCCGAGCCGACCGCACCGACCCGGGCACCAAGCCGAAAGAGCAGTTGCGCAACGAGTTCGGCGACGCCGGCTGGGAGTGCCCACAGATGCTCGATGCGCTCGACGACGCCGACGACCTCTATTTCGACGTGGTCAGCCAGATAAAGATGGACCGGTGGTCACGCGGCCGGGTGGCGCTGATCGGCGACGCCGCCGGCTGTATCTCGCTGCTCGGCGGTGAGGGCACCGGGCTGGCGATGACCGAGGCCTACGTGCTGGCCGGTGAGTTGCATCGGGCCAGCGGCGACCACAGGCGGGCGTTCGAGGCCTACGAGGCGCTGATGCACCCGTTTGTCGAGTCCAAGCAGGTCTCGGCATCCCGATTCGTCGGGTTCTTCGCCACCCGCACCAGATTCGGGTTGTGGATTCGCAACGTGGTGATGCGGGCGATGAACGTCGGGCCAGTGCTCAGACTGGTCGCCGGGGACATCCGCGACGAACTCGACCTGCCGGAATACGCCATCTGACGCGACCCGAACGGTGGGGTCGATCCAAACCGCGCTGTCCGCGGCGAGCAGGTCCGGGTGTCGGCGGAATGCAGCGACCGGTGCAGCGACCGCGATGCCGCCGCGGCTGCGGATCCGCACCGACAGCGGCGCATCGAACCGTCCGGTCAGGCCGGGCACGGTAGCTCCGCTGATCCGCGCTCAGGCAAACCTGCGATGTGGGTAACCGGAATGCGATTGAGACCGCACGGCCCCGGGTAACCAGCCGCCTGTCGTTGCCCCATCCCAGAGGACGGACAGTGCCGAACCATTCAAGCGCGCACGGCTCAAATCCCCAGGCCCAGTCGAAATGGTTGTCGAAGTCCGCGTCGCAGACCCGCGGTTCGGACAGGGGCGAGGTGCAGTTCCACTACGACATCTCCAACGACTTCTTCAAGCTATGGCAGGACCCGACCCAGACCTACAGCTGCGCCTACTTCGAGCGCGACGACATGTCCCTCGAGGAAGCCCAGCTGGCCAAGGTCGACCTGGCGCTCGGCAAGCTCGGCCTGCGGCCCGGAATGACGCTGCTCGACATCGGCTGCGGCTGGGGCTCGACGATCATGCGCGCCGTCGAGAAGTACGACGTCAACGTCATCGGCCTGACCCTGTCGGAGAACCAGCGCCGCCACATCGAGGAACACTGGTTCGCCAACTCAAAGAGCCCGCGCCACAAGGAGGTTCGGCTGCAGCCGTGGGAGGACTTCGACGGCAAGGTGGACCGGATCGTGTCGATCGGCGCCTTCGAGCACTTCGGCTTCAACAAGTACGACGACTACTTCAAGAAGACGTTTAGCTGGCTGCCCGACGACGGCGTGATGCTGCTCCACACGATCATCGTTCCCGAGGACGAGGAAGTGAAGGCCAAGGGACTGCCGCTGAAGATGTCCACGGTGCGGTTCATCAAGTTCATCATGGACGAGATCTACCCGGGCGGAAGGCTGCCGCTGGCCTCGATGGTCAAGCAGCACGCCACCAAGGCCGGCTTCGACGTCACCCGCGAGCAGCACCTGCAGCCGCACTACGTGCGCACCCTCGACACCTGGGCGGCCAACCTGGAGACCAAGAAGGCCGAGGCCATCGCCGTCACCAATGACGAGGTCTACGAGCGGTTCCACCGGTACCTGACCGGCTGCGCCGACCTGTTCCGTGGCGGTTTCACCGACGTCTGCCAGTTCACCTGCGAGAAGGCAGCCGGCTAGAAGCGAGATGACGATGGGGGCAACGATGCGGCCGGCGTTCGAGGACGTCCAGGCGCACTACGACATTTCCAACGACTTCTTCGGGCTGTTCCAGGACCCGACCCGGACCTACAGCTGCGCCTACTTCGCCCGCGAGGACATGACGCTCCAGGAGGCGCAGCTCGCCAAGATCGACCTCGCGCTGGGCGAGCTGGATCTGCGGCCGGGGATGACGTTGCTGGACGTCGGCTGCGGCTGGGGTTCGGCGATGAAGCGGGCCATCGAGCGCTACGACGTCAACGTCATCGGCCTGACGCTGAGCCGCAACCAGTGCGCGCTGGGCCAGCAGTTGCTCGACGAGGTCGACACCAGCCGGGACCGGCAGATCCTGCTGCGCGGCTGGGAGGAGTTCGACGGGCCCGTCGACCGGATCGTGTCGATCGAGGCGTTCGAGGCCTTCCCGAAGGAGCGCTACGAGGCGTTCTTCGAGATGTGCCAACGGATCACGCCGCCGGACGGGCGGATGCTGTTGCAGACCATCATGGGTCACCCGCTGAAGCGCTGGCCGGAGCTGGGCATCCCGATCACCATGACGGACCTGAAGTTCATGCGGTTCATCGCCAAGGAGATCTTCCCGGGCGGGGCCGTGCCGTGCGATGACGACGTGTCCGAATTCGCCGGGCGGGCAGGCTTTTACATCGAGAGCCTGAACTACCTGACGCCGCACTACGTTCGCACGCTCGACATCTGGGCCCAGCAGCTGGAGGCGGCGCGCGACCAGGCGATCGCGTACACCTCCGAAGAGGTGTACGACCGCTACCTGCGCTATCTGGTCGGCTGCTCGGACTTCTTCCAGCGCGGGGTGTCGGAAGTGGGCCAATTCACACTGGTGAAGTTTTAGTGCTTCTTGAAGTGCACGGTCGCCTCGGTTGACGACGTCGTATCGGCCTTGGCGCGCTTCTCGGCCCGCTTCTCTTTGAGGCTTTTGCCGGACTTCTTACCCATCGCCTGGCGCGGAGACTTGTCGGCCATTGCTGCCCCGATCATTGGGGGCCTGAGTGGTCCCGGTCACACGAGCGTACGCGGAGGCCGCGAAAACGGCGGGAATCCAACCTTTTTCACCGCCGCCGCGATGCGGTGACGCGGACGGCCTCACCCAGCTACCAATGTGCCCGGCTACGAGCGACTATCGCCCGCAGAGTCGCTCAGAGCCGGGCAAAACCCCTCCACCCCGGGAATATCCGACCGGCCTGCTATGCTTAGACCAACGTTGGCGCTACGGAAGATGCCGACACCGTCGTGAAACACCTTCACTTCACCGGCCTCCGGGCCGTGTTCAGCTGATTCAGTGCCACCGAAGCACACAGTCTCGCGGCGATCGATGTTGCCAACCGGCAATCTCGCCACTTTGTGCTGATTTGCGCTGACGATCCCCGTCGCCGGACCCGGCACACCCGATGCCGGAAAGGCACCGAAACCCCATGACCGAAACAACCTTCGCCGAGCTCGGCGTGCCCGCACCCCTGGTGCGCGCGCTCACCGCGGCCGGCCTCACCAATCCGTTCCC
This sequence comes from uncultured Mycobacterium sp., assembly GCA_964535335.1. Taxonomy (GTDB): domain Bacteria; phylum Actinomycetota; class Actinomycetes; order Mycobacteriales; family Mycobacteriaceae; genus Mycobacterium. The sequence goes on along the minus strand of CAZHUU010000041.1, from coordinate 29,324 downwards.
GATCCAGGTCGAGACCCTGCCGGACACCCTGGCCGGGCGCGACGTGCTGGGCCGGGGCAAGACCGGCAGCGGTAAGACGCTGGCGTTCTCCATTCCGCTGGTCGCCCGACTGGCCGACCACAACCGGCAGTCCAGCAGGCCGTCCGGCCTGGTGCTGGCCCCCACCCGGGAGCTGGCCACCCAGATCACCGCGACCCTGGAGCCGCTGGCCGCCGCCTACGGCCTGAAGGTCACCACCATCTTCGGTGGCGTCCCACAGGGCCGGCAGGTCAGCGCGCTGCGCGCCGGCGTCGACATCGTGGTCGCCTGCCCCGGCCGCCTCGAGGACCTGATGCGCCAGAAGCTGATCAGCCTCGACGCGGTGGAGATCACCGTCATCGACGAGGCCGACCACATGGCCGACCTGGGCTTCCTGCCCGGCGTCACCCGCATCCTGGCCGCCACCCCCGGCGGCGGGCAGCGGATGCTGTTCTCGGCCACGCTGGACAATGGCGTCGACAAGCTCGTCAAGCGCTTCCTGTCCAACGAGGTGTCGCACTCCGTCGACAGCCAGAACTCCCCCGTCGCGGCCATGACGCACCACGTGTTCCACGTCTCGGGCGTGGAGGCCAAGAAGGAACTGGTGCACCGGCTCGCGTCGGGCACCGGGCGCCGAATCCTGTTCATGCGCACCAAACATCAGGCCCGCAAGCTCGCCAAGCAGCTCACCGAGGCGGGCATCCCGTCAGTTGACTTGCACGGCAACCTTTCTCAGCCGGCGCGCGACCGCAACCTGGCCGCGTTCACCGAGGGCAAGGCCCGGGTGCTGGTGGCCACCGACATCGCCGCGCGCGGTGTGCACGTCGACGACGTGGAACTGGTGGTGCACATCGATCCGCCCGCCGAGCACAAGGCGTACCTGCACCGCTCCGGGCGCACCGCCCGGGCCGGGGCCGCCGGTGACGTCGTCACCGTGGTGCTGCCCGAGCAGCGTCGCGACACCCAGGCGTTGCTGCGCAAGGCCGGGATCAACGTGCCCGCCCAGCAGGTCGGTGCCGATTCGGATTCGGTGCAGGCGCTGGTCGGCGAGATCGCGCCGTATCAGGCTCCCGTGGCGCAGCCGGTGCAGAAGCAGCAGCCGCGCCAGTCGGCCAATCCGGGCCGCCGGCGCCGTCGCGGCACCGGTTCGCAGAATACTAATGTCGCGCGCGTAAATTCGTCGCAGACCCACGGCGTCAATTCCGGCGCCCCCCGTGCGGCGGGTCGTCGCAGGTCAACCCGTCCGCAGAGCAGCACCCGCTGAAAAACTCGCGGCTATCGCAAAGACAATGCGCATGCTACGGTGGGCGCAGGATGCGATTGATGCATCCATTCAGAAAATGAAAGAAGAAAAAGTAAATGGCACAGGGAACTGTGAAATGGTTCAACGCCGAAAAGGGCTTTGGTTTCATCGCCCCGGACGGCGACGCGCAGGACGTCTTCGTCCACTACTCCGAGATTCAGGGCAACGGCTTCCGTTCCCTGGAGGAGAACCAGCGCGTTGAGTTCGAGATCGGCCAGGGCGCCAAGGGCCCCCAGGCGATGAAAGTCACTGCGGTCTAAACAACCCCAACCTGCCAAGAGCTGGTGCGGCTTATGCCGTACCAGCTCTTGTGTTTTCGGCAGGCGTGGGAGCGTCGACCCCGCGCGCGGCCCACGCCGCACTCTCGATCTGCGCCGCCCGCACCACCCGATCGGCGGTCTGAAACTCCGAAGTCTCTTGCTCCGCAAGCGGAATCGGCATGGCCGCCGCGCGGCGCAGCACCATCCGGGCCAGCGTGGGCGAGGTGGTGTGCGGGATGACGACCAGCCGCGCGCAGGCGGTCTTGCCGACGACGACCATCAGCCGCTGCCGGCGGTCGCTCCAGCCCATCTTCACCATCGCGCCGGTGGACATGGTGTTCAGCACCGGGGCGCCCGCGGTGGACGACCAGTTGATGTTGATGTCGATGACCTCACCGAGCGCCGCATGCAGGGACCCGATCAGTTCGGGGAGTTCCCGCGCGACCGAGCCGGTGTGCGGCCACCAGGCCCCGTCGATATCGGAGCCCAACTCCCCGGCGAGCGTGAGCCGGACCGGGCTGGCGGTGCGCCGCCCGCCGCGCAAGCCGTTCACGACGAGGCCGGCTTGTGGCCGTGCGCGTCGTAGTCTTCGCGGTCGGAGAACACCGGGTTCTGCACCGGCTGGTCGGACTTTTCACCGGAGGAGGCGTACTCGACAGGCTCGGCACGCTGGGAAAACAGGTCGGAGTGTTCCACGCGGAACTCCTTAGGCATTGCAGGGTCGACCGGGATGGGAGCGGGTCGAGTCGGAGGCTGATCATCGTGAATGTCGCAAGGACTGCGTCCTGCAAACGCGCGACCACCTGCATCAAGCCTACATCAAGCGGCTTCGGCCGCCCTCGGTCGCCCGGCATGTGATCATGTACGCCGTGAGCACTTGGGACGACACCTCGGAGTCGGTGGACTACAGCGTCGAGGACGACAACCAACTCCAGCCGGAGGACACCCTGATCGACCGGGGTGTCGACGACATCCTGGACGAGGGCATCTCGCCGCCGGAGCGGCCGTACGCGAAGACCATCCTGGACCATCCCGGCAAGGAAACCCTGGACGAGCTGCTGGCCGAGGAGGAGCCCGACCCGGTGTCGCGGCTGAACAACGTGCTCGACGAGCTGGAGCAGCAACGTTCCGACGATGCCGAGCGCGAGGCCGAATTCCCCGCGCACGACGAGGTCGGTCGCGCCCGCTCCGGCCGGCTGGTCGCCCCGGATGCCGGCTTCGGCCGGGACTACGAATCCGACATGATCGCCAGCGACGTCGGCATCGACGGCGGTGCGGCGTCGGCCGAGGAGGCCGCCATGCACAGCATCGAGGACGACGAGGTCTGACCCGACCGGTGTTACATGTAACATCGGATTCGTGACTGATCGTGACATCGGCAAGCGGGTCGCCGACCACCGGGCCCGCCTGCGCGAACAGGGGCTTCGGCCGCTTCAGATCTGGGTCCCCGACACCCGGGCCGCCGAGTTCGCAGCCGAGGCCCATCGTCAGTCACTCCTGGCCGCCAACAGCAGCACCGCGGATGACGATCAGGCCTTCGTCGACGCGATCTCGGCGCTGAACGGCGACGATTTCGACGCTCAATGAGGCGGGGTGAACTCTGGACCGCCGCGGCGGGACAGGGCTATGCGGGCAAGCCTCGGCCTGTCCTCATCGTCCAGGACGACCGCTTCGACGCCACCGACTCCATTACCGTCTGCCCCCTGACCACCACCGCGGTCGACATCCCGTTGTTGCGAATTCCCCTGCAACCAAACAAAACCAACGGCCTGACAATCCCGAGCAGCATCATGATCGACAAGATCAGCACGGTTCGTCGGTCCAGGCTTGGCCAACGCATCGGCAAGGTGTCGACTACCGAGATGCTTCAACTCGAGCGCGGAATACTGGTCTTCCTCGGCATGACCGGTTGAGCCCGGACCCGCAGCACTAGACGCTCGGCACCCAGTTGCCGTGGAACCCGGCCGGGACCCGGTGCGGCAGCTTGACGGTGGCGACGTCCTCCAGCGTCTGCGCGTCGACGATGGCCAGCTCGCTGCGATCGATCGCCGCGTCGTAGACGTAGCCCATCAGCACGCCCTCATCCTCGGCGGCGTCGGCCGAGCTCGGGTGAAAGACGAACTCGCCCAACTGCTTTCCGGCCCCGAACGAGCGGGTGGCCGAGCCGTTGCCGATGAAGTCGTGCTTGTGTAGCCGGTCGGTGCCGTTGTTCTCGTCGCCGAACGCCGGGGCGTAGCCGTAGCGGTGCCGCTTGCCGACCAGTCGCTCGTCGACGCGGGGGAACTCTTGGCCGCGGTCGTCGATGCGGGATTCGCGGACCTTGCCGTCGGCGAGGTCGACCACCCAGCGATCCAGCGTGGGCGGGCCCTCGTCGGGTCCGAGCAGTTCGGTGTCGAACATCTTCGGGTGCCGCGCCACGTCCAGGACGATGGTGTCGCCGTCGTCGTAGGCGTTCATCGGGTGGAAGACGTAGCAGGGCTCGACGTCGAACCAGCGGACGTCGGCGTCCCCGCCGTCGCGGGGCATGACGCCGACGCGGGCCGGATAGCGCGGGTTCCACCGGTACGGGAAGCGGCGTTCGGTGCTGTCGGGTTTGGACTGGCGCGCCATGATCGGGTCCGGGATGCGCACCCGGCCGATCAACGCCGACATCATCAGCCGGGCCGGCAGTCGCAGCGCCTTCGGTGCGGTGATCTCGGCGGCCATGGCGGGGTCGAAGGCGACCGGCAGGTCGTAGAACACGACATACTTCTCGGTGAGGGAGAAGTCGTGCATCATCGGGCTGCCGTGCACGGTGATGTCGACGGTGCGCCGGGCCCGGCCGTCCACGCCGATCACCGAGTACTGCACGGTGTTGCCGCGCTCCATGCCGTACGTAACGGCGTGCAGCTCACCGGTTTCCGGGTCTCGCTTGGGGTGCGCGCTGTAGCCGCCGGGCAGCGTCCCGCAGAAATCCCACACCCCGACGGTGTCCAGTTCGTCGGTGAGCTCGTACTGGGCGATGCCGCCCTCGACCAGGGCCAGCGTCCGGCCGGCGTGGCCGATCACGTTGGTGTTGGCGCCCAGCTGGGTGACCTTGAACTGGCCCTTCGGCTCCGGCTCCCCCAGCGCCCGGCAGGCCTGCGGGCCGCGGACGTAGCGGTTGCGGTACCACTCGGCCTTGCCGTCGCGCAGGCGCAGGCCGTGCACCATGCCGTCGCCGGCGAACCAGTGGTAGCGCTCGGGATCGATCGGGCCGATGGGGTTGGGGCCGTTGCGCAGGTAGCGCCCGTCCAGGTAGTCCGGGATCTGCCCGACGACGTCGAGATCGGTGAGGGTGTATTCCCTGGCCAGCGGGGCGAAAGCGCCCTCAAGGTAGCGGTTCGTCATCAGCCGATCCCTTCCATAACGGTGTTATTAGTGATCTGTATAACACCGTTATGGCAAGATGGCAAGGGTGAGCACGCCACGGGATGAACTGGTCGACGCGGCCGTCGAACTGTTGACCCGCGACGGTGCCAAGGCGCTGAGCGTGCGCAAGCTCGCCGCGGCGGTGGGCACGTCGACCATGGCGGTCTACACCCACTTCGGCAACATGGCCGGGCTGCTCGAGGCGCTGACCGACGAGGCGACCAGCCGGCTCACCGAGGCCGTGAGCCAGCTTCCGCATACCGACGATCCGGTGGCCGGGTTCTTCGTGGCCGGCCTGGCCTATTACCGGTTCGCGATGACGAACCCGCAACGCTACGAACTGATCATGGGCACCGCCTCGACCCCGCAGCCGCTGCTCGACATCCGAACCGACGTCACCGTCACCGGCCGTCCCACCGACCGCGCCGACCGGTCGGCGTCCTACGAGATCCTGCACGGCGTGGTGCAACGGATGATCGCGGCGGGCCGGATCCGCGACGATGGCAGCCTGGCCGTGACCGCACGACTGTGGACGATCTGCCACGGCGCGGTCAGCCTGGAGTTGGCCGGCTACTTCGGGCACGAGGGCCACGGGCTCACCGAGGTACTCGGGCCGCTGGCCGTCGACGCCATCGTCGGGATGGGCGACGACCGGGAGAAGACCATGCAGTCGCTGGCCATCGCGATGGAACTGATGGGCGCGCAAATGGGTTCGTCGGCCTACGGTGGAACCCATGGCTGACCAGACCCCGGCGGTGTACACGTCGCACCCACCCGAACCGATCATGCGGCTGATGAACCCGCTGCTGCGCTTTCTGCTGCCCACTCCCCTGGCCGGCGGTGCCCGCAAACAGTTCATGGTGCTGAAGTTCACCGGCCGCAAGTCCGGGAAGCGCTTCGAGATCCCGGTGAGCGCGCACCTGATCGACGGGCAGCTCTACGCGCTGGCGGGGGCGCTGTGGAAGGTGAACTTCCGCGGCGGCGGCCCCGCCACGGTGGTCTACGACGGCAAGACGAAGCCCATGACCGGCGAGCTCATCGACGACCCCACCACCGTGGCCGAGCTGTACCTTCGCTGCGCAACGGAATACGGACCCAGCCGGGCCCAGCGGATGATGGGGGTCAAGTTCCGCGGCAACGGTATTCCGACGCTCGAGGAGTTCCGCGAGGCGGTCGTCGAAAACAAGCTCGTCGCAATTCGTTTCACGCCGGCCTGACGCTCACAGCCCGACCGCGACCTGGAGGTCTCGAGACCACGATCAGCGGAGCGAGGATTGGTCATCACGCACCGCGTGGACGGGCCATCGGTGAGGCACGCCCTTGAGCTGGTGGCTGCCCCGGTCGTCGAACTCAATCCTTGACCCCAGAACGAGTGCCGGGATCGCGCCGGACACCAGGACTTCACTGGGCGCCGCAAGCGCCATGATCCGCGCCGCGATGTGTACCGCGATACCGTGCACGTCGCCGGCGGTCACTTCCACCTCGCCGGTGTGTAGACCGGCGCGGATGCTCAGGCCTACGTCTTGGACCGCGTCGCGGATAGCGCAGGCACATTCGATCGCCCGCGCCGGTCCGTCGAACGTCGCCAACGCTCCGTCGCCGGTGAACTTCACGACAGAGCCGCGGGCGCTGGCGACATGGCGCTCCACGATGCGGTCGTGGGCGTCGAGAACCGTCGCCCACGCTTGGTCACCCAAAGCCGTTGCGCGCTCGGTGGATCCGACGATGTCGGTGAACAAGACGGTGGACAGGACGCGATTGGTGGGTGCCGCGCGGCGGCTTCCGGTGATGAACGGCTCGATCTCGTCGAGAACCCGGTCGGCGTCACCGGCGAACCACACGTGGTCGTCCCCGTCGAACTCCACCAGTCGCGCGTTCGGGATGTGTTCGGCGACATACCGTGCGTGTTCGGCGACGACGTGGCGGTCTCCGCGCCGGTGTAGGACCAGGGTGGGCGCCTGGATGCTCTCCAACACGGGTCGAAGGTCGGTGTGCAAGAACAGGTCCAGGATCTCCTTGAAATAACCGGGTCCGCCGGCCAACCGCTCGGCGCGGGCCCACCACCGCTTCTTTGCGGCATCGTGGGCCCAGCTGGGAGCGAGCAGGTCGACGACGGCGCCGGTGCCGATGGTGTCCAGATAGCCGTCGAGGTACTTGCGAAGAGTCGCCTCGGGCATGCCGAACGGTTGGTCGTCCGCTCGTTCGTAGCGGGCGAACGGGGCCCACAGCACCAGTGAACGAACCCACTCGGGGCGGGTGGCGCTCAGGAGCATGGCGGGTAGAGCCGACTCGGCCATGGCGAAGACCGACGCGCACTCGCTGCTGGCGGCCTCGAGGACAGCAGCGAGGCCGTCGGTCCAGGACTGCATCGCCGCGCGGGCGCTGATCGGTACCGCGTCGGAGCTGCCCATCCCGAGCAGATCGGTGGCGATCAGCCGACCGAACGAGGCCAGTCGGCGCAGGTGTCCGGCGACGGTGGGCTCGTCCCACAGCAGGTCGATCGGATAGGTGGCGGTAGGCACGAACAGCACGTCGGGTTCACCGTCACCGACGATTTGATAGGCGAGGTGGACGTCGCCGTCCCGCGCATAGACGGTGTCGGGCGCAGCCACCATTCCTCCAGCATGCCACCGGTGGTCGGTGACGGCGAGAGCGAGTCCGAGGCTCGCCCCTCACAGCCCGACAGCGACCTCCAGGTCCTTCAGCGAGGTCTCCAGGTGGCCGAGCAGGCGCTGCAGGTGCGGCACCGCGCGTCGGCATCCGACCAAGCCGAAGTCCAGGCTGTCGGCGCTGGTGGCCAGCGTGATGTTGAGCGCCTGGCCGTCGACCACCATCGACATCGGGTAGTTGCCGTCCAGCCGAGCGCCGTTGCGGTACAACGGATGCTGCACACCGGGCACGTTGGAGATGCACAGGTTGAACGACGGCGGGGTGGCGCCCCCGATGCCGGGCACAAGGCTCAGCAGGGCCGGGGCCAGCGTGGTGCCCAGCCCCATCGCGATCGCCTGGGTGCGCGGCAGCTGCGACAGCACCGTCTTGTTGTCGCGCATCGAGGCCTGGATGGCGGCCAGCCGCTGCGCGGGGTCCTCGACGTTGGTGGCCAGGTTGGCCAGCACGGCCGAGGCGACGTTGCCGCCGTCGGCGTCGTTGGCGGTGCGCAGGTTCACCGGCACCATGGCGATCAGCGGCGCGTCGGGCATGGCGTCGTTCTCGGTGAGGTAGGTCTTCAACGCGCCGGCGCACATGGCCAGCACGACGTCGTTGACGGTCACCCCGGCGGCGTTCTTGACGGCCTTGATCCGGTCCAGCGACCAGGACTGAGCCGCGCAGCGCCGCGCCCCGCCAATCGGCACGTTGAACATGGTGCGCGGCGCGCGGAACGGCAGCGTCAGCTGCTGTTCCACCAGCGCGGCCCGGCCGAGCGCGACCGTCGAGGAGGCATGCCGGGCCGCGGATCGTACTGTGCCGGTGAGCTTCTGCAGCCGACCCTTGCCCGCGGCCTCGGCACCCCTGGCGCGCGGCGGCAGGGACCACGGCGCCTGCACCTCGGGGTCGTCGGGGTCGGTGCTCAGCGAGCCCTGCAGCAGGTTCAGCGCCGACACCCCGTCGACCACACCGTGGTGCATCTTGGTGTAGATGGCGAAGCGGCCGTCGTTGAGGCCCTCGATGAGGTGCATCTCCCACAGCGGGCGGTGCCGGTCGAGCAGGGTGCCGTGCAGCCGGGAGGTGAGCTCCAGCAGCTCGCGCACCCGTCCCGGCGCGGGCAGCGCGGAGCGGCGCACGTGGTAGTCCAGGTCGACGTCCTCGTCGAACGTCCACGCCACGTTGGTGATGTCGCCCAGGGCGCGGGCGGGGCGCTTGCGGAAGGTGGGCGTCAGCTCCTGGCGGGCGCGCATGGCCTCGTAGGTCTCGCGCACGAACTCCGGGCCGGCGTCGGCCGGCGGGGTGAACAGCTGCAGCCCGGCCACGTGCAGCGGATGCTCACGGGACTCGGCGAGCAGGAAGGTCGAGTCGATGGGCGAGATGAGTTGCATCGGAGTTCCTCGTTCGGGTCGATTTGGGCTTGATGGCAAAGTACGGCGCGGCGCCCGCCGCGGTCTCGTGCCCGAACGCCAAGGTTGAGCGCGGTCATTGTGACGCGGTGACAATCGGACTATGTTCCGGCCATGACGCTGCAGTGGCCGGTCGCCGAGGACGCCGGCGCCGAGCGGGTGTGGCGGCAGGTGCTGGTGCCGATCGCCGCCGAGATGCGCGCGGCCGCCGCCGAGCTGTCCGCGCAGTCGGTGGCGCGGATGCGCGTCGAGTTGCCGCAGCTGTTGCCCGACGAGCAGATGGTCACCGAACACCTGGTCAGCACCGAGGCCGGGCTGCGGCAGTTGGCGCAGGTGATCGAGGCCGGCGCCGACCCGCGGCGGGTGGAGCTGCCGCCGTCGACCATCGCAATCGCCCGGGCGGTGGTGCAACAGCAGGTGTCGCTGGCCGATCTGATGCGCAACTACCGGCTGGCCCAGGAACTGGTGTGGCAGTGGATGCACGCCCGGATCGCCGCCGCCGAGCCGGACCCGGCCGATCTGGCCAAGGCCATCGAGCTGGCCACCGGCTGGATCTTCGGCTACGTCGACGGCGCGCTGGTGCGGGTGGAGCAGATCTACGAGTCCGAGCGCGAGGCGTGGCTGCGGGGCGCGGCGGCGGCCCGGTCGGCGGCCGTCGACGACATCCTCGCCGAACGGGAACGCGACCAGCATCGCGCCTCGATCCGACTGCGCTACGACATCAACCGCCCGCACCTCGGGGTGCTGGCCTGGGTCGACGACGTTCCCGACGACGGCGATGCGCAGGCGCTGCTGGGCAAGGTGATCGCCGAGGTCGCCGCCGCGGCCGGCGCGGACAGCCATGTGGTGCACCCGTTGGGGTCGCTGGCGGTGGCGGGCTGGGTGAGCCGCCGCGAGCCGTTCACCGAGGACGACGTGACGGCCGCCGGGGCCGCGGTTTCGGGGGTTCGGCTGGCGTTCGGGGATCCAGACCCCGGGCTGGCCGGGTTCCGGCGGACGCATCAGCAGGCCACCCACGCCCGGCGGGTGGCGGGGCTGAGCGGCCCGGACGGCGAGCGGGTGACGCGCTATCGCGAGGTGGCGGTGGCCGCGCTGGCCAGTGCCGACACCGAGCATGCGGCGACGTTCGTGACGCGGGTGCTGGGGCCGTTGGCCGCCGACGACGAGGACACCGCGCGGGTGGCGAGCACGCTGGCGGTGTATCTGCAGGAGAACCGCAGCCGGGCGCGCACGGCGGCGCGGCTGTTCGTCCATCCCAACACGGTGAGCTACCGGGTGAACCAGGCCGAGACGATCCTGGGCCGTAGCATCGACGTCGACACCCTGGAGCTGTCGGTGGCCCTGGCACTGCTGCCCACGCTGCCGCGGCTGGCATCCGGCGGACTGTGACGCCGTCACAACCGGCCCCCGCAACGTTGTCACCGCGGTCCGAGCGCTGCGGGGTGCGGCTCTCCTAGCTTCGTATGCATGCCGCAAGGGCGGCAGCAAACACCGAAACAAGGAGAAGTCATGCAGACCCTGCCCGAGCTCGACGTCAACTACATGGCCGGCGAGGACACCCCGTGGATTCCGTTCGCCCCGCTGAGCGACCAGGTCCACCTGAAGTACTGGAAGGTCGACCCGGTGCGCGCCGAGATCATCGTGTCGATGAAATTCCCTGGCGGACTGGTGCTTCCGGCGCACTACCACACCGGCGTAGTGATCGGCCACACCGTCAAGGGAGCGTGGCGCTACCAGGAGAACAACTGGGTCTCCCGGGCCGGTGACACCGTCTACGAGGTGGCCGGCTCATCGCACACCCCGGAAAGCCTGGACGACACCGAGGTCTTCTTCTTCATCGTGGGCGAGCTGCTGTTCTTCGACGCGGATGGCAAGACCGTCCTGTGGCAGGAGAACCACAAGACCTCGCTGGAGCGCTACACCAACTACTGCGAGGCCAACGGCATCGTGGCTCGCGACCTGACTGCCTGGGACGCGTAAGGCGAATCCCGGCTCTGCCCGGCGGCGAGAGGGACTAGCGGGCCGGCGCGGATGGGGGAGCACAACCGAGGGCGGTGGACCGGGATGGTTCACCGCCCTTGGCGTTGGTGTGGGGCGCGGCCTGGTCCGCGCCGGCCCTCACCCAATCACCGGAAACCGCCGCTGCTTCGCCAGCCGGTCCAAAGCGGACTGCATCACCGCGCGCACATACGCATCGACCTCGTCGACATCCGGATTCGGTCCGAACTGCTCGACCACATGGATCGGCTCGAGCACCTCGTGCACGATCTTCGATGGCAACGGGAAGTTGGCCGGAATCGTCGACGTGATACCGAACGGGAAGCCGATGCCCAGCGGCAGGATATCGGTGCGGAGCTTCGGGAGCCCCAGTCGCTTGGCGACTCGGGTGCCGCGACCCAGGAACAATTGAGTTTCTTGGCCGCCGATCGACACCGCCGGAACGATCGGCACGTCGGCCCGAATGGCGGTGCGCACGTAACCTTTGCGGCCGTTGAAGTCGATGACGTTCTGCGCGAAGGTCGACCGGTAGGAGTCGTAGTCCCCGCCGGGGAACACCAACACCACTCCTCCGGAGGACAGCGCTTTGGCGGCGTTCTCGGGCGTGGCCAGGATGACGCCGATCTTGCGGAGGGTCCCGGCGAGCGGCGTCTTGAACAGGCCGTAGTGCGCCAGGGTGTAGAGCGGGCGGTCGTAGCCCAACTTCTCGTAGAACGCCGGCGCCAGCACCAGAACGTCGGGGGTCATCGCGCCGCCGGAGTGGTTGGACACCAGCAGCGCCCCGCCGGTCGGTGGCATCCGTTCCAGACCGCGCACCTCGGCCCGGAACCAGATCTTGCCGATCGGGCCAGCCAGCTTGCGGGCCCATTCGATGAACTCCGGATCCCACTTCTCCAGATCCGAGAGGTCGCCGTCGTCGCCCATGGCTTGTCACCTCGCTGCCGCAGATCCCCGTTGATCGGAACCTAGCCCCGTCCCGCTCCTCACAGATTGTTTTGGACACGGCAACCGGCACCGGTTCGGTGGACCTAAGTCCCTTTGGGCTGCCCGTGGGCAGCGCTAACGTCGGGTGATGGCCGCACCTGAACCCCGCCCCGGCCGAGGGCGCCGCCTCGCCGGCCCCGCCGACGTGGCCACCCCGTTCACCGCCGCCCGCCAATACCTGAACGGCACTGCGGGCCACCACGACGAGCTGCCGATGGCGCGTCCGACCATCGCCGTTGCCCGCCAGGTGTTCCACGACGAACTCGTGTTGCTCGGCATGCGGCTGTTCTCCCCGCCCGGCGAGGCTGACGCCCCCGCCCGCGTCGACGCCGAGGTCCGCGCGGCCCTCGACTTCTACGGCCAGCAGGGCTGGCTCGACAACCCGGAGGGCTACTTCGCCACCCCGCCGACGCTGACCGACGTGCGGCTGTCCCCGACCACCATCCGTGGGCAGGCGATGCAGAAGCTGACGTTCGACAGCGGCTACCAACCGCACCCCGGTGAGCCCGGTCGAGACCGCTGGCTGGCCTACGCCGCGAACCGGGGCGAGCACGCCCTGGTGTTGCGCCACCGCGAACCGCGGCCCTGGCTGGTGTGCGTGCACGGTGCCCTGATGGGCCGCGGCGCGGTGGACCTGCGGCTGTTCCGTGCGCGGCATCTGCACACCGAGCTCGGCCTGAACGTGGTGCTGCCGGTGCTACCGCTGCACGGTCCGCGCAAGACCAAGGGCGCGGCCTTCCCCGGCCAGGACCTGCTCGACGATGTGCACGCCGCGGCACAAGCGGTGTGGGACATCCGCCGGCTGATCTCCTGGATCCGCACCCAGGAGCCCGACTCGAAGATCGGCCTGAACAGCATGTCGCTCGGCGGCTACATCAGCTCGCTGGTGGCCAGCGTCGAGGACGGCCTGACCTGTGCGGTGTTGGGCGTTCCGGTGGCCGACCTGATCGAGGTTCTCGGCGGCAATGGCGGCCTGCGCGAAGGCGATCCACGCAATGAGACGCTGGCGCTGGCCCGCCCGATCGGGCGGATGGTGTCACCGCTGTCGCTGCAGCCGCGGGTGCCGATCGAGGGCCGGTTCATCTACGGCGGGGTGGCCGACCGGCTGGTGAATCCCCGCGATCAGGTGATGCGGCTGTGGGAGCACTGGGGCCGGCCCGAGATCATCTGGTACCAGGGCGCGCACACCGGGTTCTTCCGGTCGCGGCCGGTGCAGGACTTCATCGATGCCGCACTGCGGCAGTCGGGCCTAGTGCCACAGTGACCTTGATGCCGCGAGCAGCCACGAAGGGACACACTCGCACCGAAGTGTTCTCATGCAGCGCATTCTGCAAATACGCCGCCGCACAAGGACACTTCGAATTCCTCGCTTTGAGCCTCCCGCGGCTCGCAGTGCGACGTCCGCCACACGGAACAGCTTTTCGACGACCAGGGCGAGCAACATGATGCCGCCGAGTCCTGACGCCAACGTCAATTGTGCTGACGTGCAATATCTTTCGAATTCTGGGAGGTGGCTGCGAATCGCATACGCGTCGCTTATGGTTGGACGCACACAACAACCTAGGGGTTCCATGATTCTGCGGGCCGCGTTCGCTGCCGCACTCATCACCACCGGATCAATCGTGACCGCACCCGCAGCCCTTGCCGGTCCGCCCTACAAGAACTGCACCGAGGCGCACCAAGACGGGCGGTGGGACATCCCGCAAAGCGACGACGCGTATCGGTCGAAACTGGACCGCGACGGCGACGGCATCGCCTGCGAGTCCTGACGACACAGCCCATGCCGCCGGGGGTTGGTACACCGAACCGGACAATGCGGGGGATCACATGTACCGGAACGAAGTCGCGTAGGCCGAGCTGGCCGGCCGGTAACGGCAGTGCCACCGGCAAGGAGTAGCTACTCCCCGCCCCGCGCCTTGTGCGCGTACATGTCGGCGTCGGCCTCGCGCAGCAGCACCTCGAAATCGACGCTCGAGCCCGAGGCCGAGCCGACCGAGGCACTGAGCTCGACCGGCACTCCCCCGGTTTCATAGTCGCCGGTCAACGCGCGTTGGACCCGCTCGGCCAGCTCGGCCACCGCCGCGGCATCGGCATCGGCATCGGCATCGGCAGAGACCACCACGAACTCGTCGCCACCGATCCGGTATACCGAGTCCGGTTCTGCCACAGTCGCTTTGATGCGCTCGGCGATCTGCACCAGCACGGCGTCGCCACCGGCGTGGCCACACTGGTCGTTGACCCGTTTGAACCCGTCCAGGTCGATGAAGACGATGCCCACCCGCCCGGCAGGAGAAGCGCCGCGATGCGCCGCACCGGCATCGAGGAAGGCCTGCCGATTCAGCAGCCCGGTCAGCGCGTCGGTCACGGCCAGCCGGGCCAGTTCGGCCTCGGCGGCCTTGCGATCGGTGATGTCCTGGAACTGCCCGATGATCAGATCCTCGGAGCCGTGCGCCCCGGGCACCACCACCGCGTCCCGTTGGATCCACCGTGTCGCCCCGTCCCGGCCGACCACCCGGAGCTCGGCCGCAAGATGTGACTGCGGGGTGTTCTTCAACGCGTCGAATTCCGCCTTGGCCGTCTCGACGTCGTCGGGGTGGACGAAGTCGCGGAAGTTGACCCCGATCAGCTCGTCGGCGGTGTAGCCGGCCATCTCGCAGAACGCCGGGTTGACGTACACCGCCCGCAGCGACATGTCCGCGATCGTCTGGCCGATGGGTGCGTTGTCCATCGTGACCCGCAGCAGTCGCTCCGCGTCGTCGCAGGCACGTTCGGCCTCGACGCGGGACGTCAGGTCACTGCCGAACCCGTAGAAGCCCACCACCTCACCGTCGACCACCTCGGGAACGAAGGCCGTCTGCATGTACCGGGTCCGGCCGTCGCGGTCCTCGAACGCGCGCTCGAACTCCCGTTGTTCACCGCGCAGCACGGCGTCGAGGTCCGCCCGGTTGCGCTCGTACAGTTCCTCGCCGAGCAGGTCCCGCAGGTGCCGACCGCGCATCTCGGCGGGTGTCAGCCCGAAGTACTCCACGTACGCCTGGTTGGCCACCACGTTGCGCAGGTCGCGATCCCAGTAGCTGACCATCGCCGGAATGCTGTCGACCAGCCGCCGCAACAGGCGCGACTCCTCGGCGGCCGTCGCCGCGTCGGGTCGGCGATCGGCTGTCATGCTAGGCGGCCCCCTGCCCCGTTGTTCACCCCTGCACCGCCGACGGTATCAACCGCCGGGCCGGTGCGGTCGGATTCCAAGGGCCGCTACACCGGCACAGCGGCCGTGCCACTCAGCACGTGGCGCCCGCTGGTGGCAGCTTGAGGTCGATCAGGTACTCGGTCGCGTAGTTGTCGACACAGGAGTCGCCGTCGAACACGACGGTGTGCTGGGTCCCCTTGTAGGTCAGCAGCGCACCACCGAGCTCCTTGGCCAGGTCGACACCCGCCTGATACGGGGTGGCCGGGTCGTCCGTCGTCGAGACCACCAGCACCGGCGGCAGCCCGGGCGCGGACACCGTGTGCGGCGCGCTGGTCGGGGGCACCGGCCAGAACGCGCAGGTGTCCAGTGGCGCGTTGCCGGTGAACTGTCCGTAGCTCATGAACGGCGCTGCCTGCCGCGCGCGCCGGTCCTCGTCGACCGCCGTCGCGCGGTCGGTGATCGGCGGGGAGTCGACGCAGTCGATGGCGGTCTCGGCGTCGTTGCCGTTGTTGTAGGCGCCCTGTCGGTCGCGGCCCCAGTACCCGTCGGCCAGTTCGAGCAGGGTGTCACCGTGACCCTTGCTCAGCTCGGTCAATCCCTCGGTCAGCTGCTTCCACGTCTCCGGGGAGTACAGCGCGGAGATGGTGGCGGTGACGGCGTCGGCGTAACTCAATCCGCGCGGGTCCTTGGTGGCCGCCGGCTTGGTGACCAACGGGTCCACCAGGTTCCGGTAGACGTCGACGGCCTTGGCCGGGTCGGTGCCGAGCGGACAGCCCGGGTGCTTTGCGCAGTCGGCGGCGTAGTCGTCGAACGCCTTCTGGAACGCGGCGTCCTGGTCGATCTCGGCCTGGACCGGATCGGCGGTCGGGTCGATGGCGCCGTCGAGGATCATCGCGCGCACCGTGTCCGGGTAGGCCTCGGCGTAGGTGGCGCCGATCAGCGTCCCGTACGAGTAGCCCAGATAGGTCAGTTTCTCGTCGCCCAGCGCCTCGCGCAGCCGGTCGAGGTCGCGGGCGACGTTGACCGTCCCGACGTTGGCCAGGAACTCGCGACCCATCTTGTCCACGCAGCGCTGCACGAACTGCTTCTCGGTGTCCTCGATGTGCGCCACGCCGGCGGGGCTGTAGTCGACCTGCGGATCGGCGCGCAGCACGTCGTTGTCGTGGTCGGAGTTGCACTGCAGCGCCGGCGTCGAGGAGCCCACCCCGCGGGGATCGAATCCCACCAGATCGAACCGCTGGCGCACCGGCTTCGGCAGCGATTCGCTGAGGTCCATGGCCAAATCGATGCCGGATCCCCCGGGGCCGCCCGGGTTGACCACCAGCGAGCCGATCTTCCGGCCGGTGGCCGGGAACCGCACCAGGGCCAGCGTCGCCGTGGCGCCGTCGGGATTGGCGTAGTCGACCGGAACGCTGAGGTCGCCACACTGCATCTCCGGCGGCAGCTCTTCGCCGCCGTCGGCCTGGCACGATCCCCATTCGACCGGCGGCGCCGGCGCCAGCGCCGAACCGGCCAGCCGGGGCGTCCCGGTCACCGTGGTGCTGCAGCCTGCCAGCACGAGAATGCCGGCGGCGAGCAGCGCGAAGGCCCGCACGGCCTGCCGAGAGCGGGTCATCCGCACATGCTCGCACGCGCCGAACCGGTTGCGCGCTCGATGCTGAGCGGATTCATACACTCAGCCGATAGACACCAGATGGTCGATCGAGTCGCGGGGCAGATCACCGTCCACAACGGCGATGACCTCCAGCCGCTCCAGCGAGATCGCACCCTTGTGATTGTCCAGGAACGCGGTGTCGGCGGCGTCGCGCCCGGTGGCGATACGCACCAGGGTCTGCCGCGGCGCCAGCAGGGTCCCGTCCACCACCCGCCACTGCCCGTCGACGTAGGCCTCGGCCACGGCATGAAAGTCCATCGGCGACAGCCCCGGCGCGTAGACCGAGACCAGTCGGGCCGGCACGTTGACCGCCCGCAGCAGCGCGACCACCAGATGCGCGTAGTCGCGGCAGACGCCGGCCCCCGCCAGCAGGGTGTCCACCGCCCCGTCGATCGGATCACTCGAGCCGGGAACGTAGTTCAGCCGGGTCCCGACCCAGGACGACACGTGCTCGAGCAGCGTCGCCGAATCGCCGTAGCTGCCGAATTCGGTTGCGGCGAAACCGTAGAACTTGTCCGCCTCGGCGTAGCGGCTGGGCCGCAGGTACATCGACAGGTCGTACTCGCTGACCGGCGGCGGGCCGGTGCGCCCCACCACGCTGGCGGTGTAGCGGACCTTCAGGGTGCCGCCCTCGACGTCGAGTTTGTGGATGCGGTTGCCGTGCGCGCCGCTGATCTCCAGCGGCTGCACCTCGGCGCCGTCCAGGACGAACGACAGCGACTCGGACACCTCGGCATTCGGATGGGGCGCCACGGCGATCTGGAATTCCAATGTCGTCGGCGCGGTGACCTCGACCTCCAGCTCGGCAGCCACGTCACGTTTCATATATCGCTCACGCTACCGTCCGCGCGCCCGGACGGCGACCCGAGCGGCTGCCCACTCACACCCGTGCGGACTTGACAGCCAAAAGCCGTTGCGCCAGAGCCAGATACGCGCCCGCGACCACCGACCACGCCATCGTCGGTGCCAGCTCGCGCGCCACCGCGGACATCGAACCGGCCAGCCGCGGCTGGGTCAGCACCCGGTGCAGCGCCGAGACCAGGGCGTCCTGATCGTCATGGGGAACGACGATGCCCGCCCCGCCGCTGAGCAACTCGACGGCAACCGGGAAGGCGGTCGCGATCACCGGCCTGCCGTTGGCGAGGGCGTCGACGAGCACACCGGAGCTGACCTGATCGGTGGAGTCGTAGGGCAGCACCACGGCCGCCGCGCCCTGGATGAGCATCGACAGCGACGACTGGCTGCGGTACTCGCCGTCGAAGCTTACCGAATCGGCCACCCCGGCGCGCCGCGCCTGCTCGCAGCGGGCCTCCCGGTAGGCCTCGCCCTCGGCGGCCAGCACGCGGGGGTGGGTGCGCCCCGCAACCTGGTAGCGCGGCCGACCGGGCAACTCGCGTACCGACGCCATCGCGTCGATGACCCGCTCGATGCCCTTGCCCGGCCCGAGCAGCCCGAAGCTCAGCAGCGTCGGCCGGCCCGAGCGTTTCACCCCGCCAGCGGTCGCCGGCGTCGCACCGTGGGCAATGGTGGAGACCTTGCGGCGATC
Organism: uncultured Mycobacterium sp.; assembly: GCA_964535335.1. Taxonomy (GTDB): domain Bacteria; phylum Actinomycetota; class Actinomycetes; order Mycobacteriales; family Mycobacteriaceae; genus Mycobacterium. The sequence goes on along the minus strand of CAZHUU010000041.1, from coordinate 10,932 downwards.
GACCTGGTAGCCGGCGGACAGCGCCGCGTGGGCCACATCCGACAGCACGACGATGTGATCGGCCGTCGCGGCGATGGTCTCGAGCACCCGACGTTGTCCCTTCGTCGGGGCCTTCGGGATCGCGTGGGCGATGACGATCGACGGGACGCGCAGCGCGGCGATGATGTCGAGGACCTCGGCACCGTCGGCGCCGCCGTAGATGGCGAAGTCGTGCTGCACGACGGCGACATCGGCCCGGTTCAGCAGTTCGGCGCTGTCGGCAACCGATGCCGGCGAACCGTTGACCAACTCCCCGACGACCCTGGAGTCGGTGCCGGGCGACCCGTCGCCGATGCGCACCACGTGGACCTCGACCCCGTTGGCCACCAACGAGCGCGTCAACGCCGAGCTGAACTGCGCGATGCCGCACAGCGTCGGTGGATGGGTGGTGAGGATCCCGATCGTCGGCGGCCGCGAAACATGCTGCGGCACGGGGCTGATGATCGATGACGGACGGGCGGACAAGAGGCTCACGGTGAATCCCAACTCGCGGTTGTCACCGGCGTGCCGGGCGTGAGCGGATGCTCGGAGCTATCAGGCGCGGGACACCTGACCCGTCCCCGGACTGGCTGGGTTCACAACGCAAATAACCTTACACCCTGCTGTATTCAGCGTTTCACCCGCCCGCGGGACACCGGCGCCGATGCCGGCCCCAGCAAACTCCGTGGGGTGTACTCTCGAACCCGCCGGGCCGGCTGGCCTGACGTCCGCCATTCTTCCGGGTCGCGCTAGACCTGCGCCCCAGGAGTCGATCGCTCGCTCCGTCCTCCGCTCGGAGCGACGGTCCACCACGGCACGTCGACCCGCTCCTGATCACCCAAACGGCGCCGCATTTCAAAGGAACTTCCGTGAGCCGATTCACCGAGACGATGTTCGCGAACGCCCGGTGGAGCCTGAAGGGCATGGTCACCGGCGAACCCGACACCCCGGTGCGCCATACCTGGGCCGAGGTGAACACCCGCGCCGCGCGCATCGCCGGCGGGCTGGCCGCCGCGGGTGTGGGCCACGGCGACGCGGTGGCGGTGCTGGCCGGCGCCCCCGTGGAGATCGCCCCGACCGCGCAGGGCATCTGGATGCGCGGGGCCAGCGTCACCATGCTGCATCAGCCGACGCCGCGCACCGACCTGGCGCGCTGGGCCGAGGAGACCACGGCGGTGATCGCGATGATCGACGCCAGTGCTGTCGTCGTCTCGGAGCCGTTCCTGGCGGCGGCGCCACTGCTGGCCGGCCTGGGCATGACGGTGCTGCTCATCGCGGATCTGCTAGCGGCGAGCCCCATCGCGCACGTCGACACCGACGAGGACGACGTGGCGTTGATGCAGCTGACCTCCGGGTCGACCGGCTCACCCAAGGCCGTGCGGATCACCCACGCCAACGTCGTCGCCAATGCCGAGGCGATGTTCGTCGGCGCGGAGTTCGACCCGGACACCGACGTGATCATCAGCTGGCTGCCGTGTTTCCACGACATGGGCATGACCGGCTTCCTGACCGTGCCGATGTACTTCGCCGCCGAGCTGGTCAAGGTCACCCCGATGGACTTCCTGCGCGATACGTTGTTGTGGGCCAGGCTGATCGACAAATACCGGGGCACGATGACGGCGGCCCCCAACTTCGCCTACAACCTGTTCGCCAAGCGATTGCGCACGCTGGGCACTCCCGGTCAGTTCGACCTGTCGTCGCTGCGCTGGGCGCTGTCCGGCGCCGAGCAGGTCGACCCCGCCGACGTCGAGGACCTCTGCGACGCCGGCGCCCCCTACGGGCTGCGACCGGAGGCGATCCTGCCCGCCTACGGCATGGCGGAGACCACGGTGGCGGTGTCGTTCTCCGCCTGCGGTGGCGGCATGGTGGTCGACGAGATCGATGCCGACCTGCTGGCCGTGCTGCACCGGGCGGTACCGGCCACCCGCGGAAACTCCCGTCGGCTGGTGTCCCTCGGCCGGCTGCTGGACGGCCTGGAGGTCCGCATCATGGGTGAGGACAGGGCGATGCTGCCCACCCGCGGCGTCGGGGTCATCCACGTCCGCGGCGAGCCCGTCTCTCCCGGCTACACCACCACGGCCGGATTCGTCCCGACGCAGGACGACCAGGGCTGGTACGACACCGGCGACCTGGGCTACCTCACCGAGACCGACGAGATCGTGGTCTGCGGCCGGCTCAAGGACGTCATCATCATGGCCGGCCGCAACGTCTACCCCACCGACATCGAACGGGCCGCCGCCCGGGTCGACGGGGTGCGTCCCGGTTGCACCGTGGCGGTGCGCCTGGACGCCGGGCATTCCCGCGAGTCGTTCGCCGTCGCGGTGGAGTCCACGGCCTTCGACGACCCGGACGAGGTGCGCCGCATCGAACGGCAGGTGACTCACCAGGTCGTCGCCGAGGTCGACGTCCGACCCCGCAACGTGGTGGTGCTCGCGCCGGGGACGATCCCGAAAACCCCGTCGGGCAAACTCCGCCGCGCGCACGCGCTCTCGCTGGTGCGCTGAGCCGCTACGCGGCTTCGCAGCCGCGGCGGCGGTGCTTCTCGATATCGGCGGCGAAGGTGACCAGCGCGCTGCGGATCATCCGGGCGGTGCCGTCCGGGTGCCGGCACGAGCCGCGCCCGTCGACCAGCCCGGCCACCCGGCGGATCTCCTTCACCAGTGTGTCGTCGACCCGGCCGTGCGCCAGCTCGCCGAGCAGCTCGGCCAGCGTGGGCAGGCCGTTGCGGCATGGGCCGCACTGCCGGGCGCTCTGCCCGGCCAGGTAGTCGGCGATCTGCGCGGTGCGAGCCAGCCCACAGACGTCGGGTGCCAGCGCGTGGATGATGCCGGCCCCGGGGCTGGCGCCCACGGTCTTCAGCGACTGGCGGGACAGCCGCAGCCCCTCCAGGGCGCTGGCCGGGATCCAGGTGCCGTGGTAGCCGCCGACCAGGATCGCGCGGGGCTTGGTGTCGCCGGATCGCGCCAGCAGGTCGGTGAGCAGGACACCGGTCGGCACCTCGATGACGCCGGGGTTGGCCACCGCGCCCGACAGGGTGACCAGCATGCTGCCCGGGTCGACGGAGTCGCCCACCGAGCGGAACCAGTCCGCGCCGAACCGGGCGATCAGGCCGATATGGGCAAGGGTCTCAACGTTGTTCACCAACGTGGGCCTGCCGTTCACCCCGGAGACCGCGCTGATGACGGTGCGATCGCGCGGCAGCGCCGGCCCGCCCTCGACGTGGCGGATCGCCGCCGACTCCTCCCCCGCCACGAACGTGTCCGGGGCGGTGATCAGGGTGACGGCGTGCCGATCGAGCCCGGCGGCTCGGCGTTCCGCCAACGCCCTCTCCGCGGTCGGCACGGCGTTGGTGTGGACGTAGAGGTACACCGTGTGGGCGTTGACGGCGTCGGCGGCGGCGTCGAGGCCGTCGAGCACCAGATGCGGCGCCCGGCTGAGCAATACCGCGTCCTTGTGGCTCAGCGGTTCACCCTCAGCGCCGTTGCCGATCACCACCGGCTTGCTGCCGTGGATGGCGGCGAGCTTGCGCGGGGTGGGGAACCCGGCGCCGCCACGCCCGGACAGCCCGGCCCGCTCTAGCTCCGAAACCAGTTCCGGGCCAACGATTTCCGGCAGCTCGCCGAACCACTGCCGGTTCTCGGCCAGGCCCGGGCCGGCGGCGGCGAACAGCCGGGGCATCGTCGGCGCCTGCACCGCGATGCGGCGGATCATGGGCGCTCGGCTTCGAGGTCGCGGTACTCAGTGAAATTGGGCAGCAGCCGCCACGCCAGCGCGGCGAGCACGATCAGCGCGCACACCCCGGCGAACGACAGGAACCAGATGTGGCCGCGGTCGGTGCCGTTGCCGATCACGTGCGCCAGGGCGATCGGCCACAGCGCGTAGGTGAGCCAGTGCACCGCGCGAAAGACCTTGGGCCCGATGCGCTGCCGCAGCAGGCTGCTGACCACCACCACGATCAGCACATCGACCGCCAGCGTGCCCAGCCCCTGCCACACCGGCCGGTACACGCCGATGAACGGGACGACGAAGTCGACCACGCGCAACTGCGCATAGGGGTCGAAGAACAGCAGCCCGACATGCAGGGCCACCAAGAGAGTGCCGGCCAGCGCGACGAAGCGGTGGACGTCCTCGACGCCGAAGCGGGGCAGCCAGGCCATCGGCCTCCCCGAGCGGGTGGCGATACCCAGCACCACCGACAGCGTCATGAACGCCAGGGCGACGATGCCGGTACCGCGGCCCAGCGCCCACAGCGCCTCGCTGGTCATGACCCGCGGGTGCGGGTGACCGGCGGGGAGAAGCTGTTGCCGCCGGTGCTGGTGCCCCCCATGGGGACGTGGCTGGGGCGGATCGGGAACGCAGGCTGAGCGGGGGCCTGCTGCACCGGAGGCTGCTGGACCGGAGCCTGCTGCACCGGGGCCTGATAGACGGGTGCGGGCGGCGTGTAGGCCGGCTCCGGGGCGTAGACGGGAGCCTGTTGGACCGGGGCCTGCATCGGCTCGGGCTTCTCCACCGGCGCCGGGGCGTCGACGGTCGGCGGCGCCACCACAACGGCCGGCGGCGGCACAACCGGTGCGGCCGGCAGATTCAACGGGGCGGCCTCGGGCACCACGGGCAACTCGACGGCCTCGACCGGGGCGAGCGCCTCGGCCGGCTTGACCGTATCGGCGTAGGCCAGCACGGACGCTCCCGCCACCCCGGCGATGCCGAGGCCGGCCAGGGTCCACGAGGTGGCGGCGGCCCGGCGGAAGCCCGAACGAGGAGTGCTCATGACATCAGATGCTGCCGGGGAGTTCTTACAGGCCTCAAAGAAGTCGGCCGGCTACCGCCGCCCGGGCAGTGATCTTCAGCACTTCGCATCCGGCGGGGGCAGCTTCAGGTCGATCAGGTAGGCCGCGGCGTACTTGTCGACGCAGTCCTCACCCTGGAACACCACGGTGTGTTGGGTGCCGTCGAAGGTCAGCAATCCGCCGCCGAGCTGTTTGGCCAGGTCAACACCGGCCTGGTAGGGGGTGGCCGGATCGTGCGTGGTGGACACCACCAGGATCGGCGGCAGGCCCGGCGCCGAGACGGTGTGCGGCTTGCTGGTCGGCGGAACCGGCCAGAACGCGCAGGTGCTCAGCGGGGCGTCCCCGGTGAACGAGCCGTAGTTCATGAACGGGGCGACCTCGCGCAGCTTGCGGTCCTGCTCGATGGTGGCCGCCCGGTCGGTGATCGGCGGCGAGTCCACGCAGTTGATGGCGGTCAGGGCGTCGTTTGAGTTGGTGTAGTGACCCTTGTCGTCGCGGTTGAGGTAGGCGTCGGCCAGGGTCAGCAGGGTGTCACCGCGGCCTTCGGACAGTTCCTTGAGCCCGTCGGTCAGATGGCTCCACAACTGCGGCGAGTACAGCGCCATGATCGTTCCGGTCAGCGCGTCGCCGTAGCCCAGCCCGCGCGGGTCGTCGGTCTTGACCGGCTTGGTGACCAGCGGGTTGACCAGGTCCTGGTAGACGGCAACGGCCTTGGCCGGGTCGGTGCCCAGCGGGCAGCCGGGGTGCTGGGCGCAGTCGGCGGCGAAGTTGTCGAAGGCCTTCTGGAAGGCGGCGGCTTGGTCGATGTTGGACTGGATCGGGTCGGCGTTCGGGTCGACGGCGCCGTCGAGGATCATCGCCCGCACCTTGTCCGGAAAGGCCTCGGCGTAGGCCGAGCCGATCAGGGTGCCGTACGAGTAGCCCAGATAGGTCAGCTTCTCGTCACCGAGGGCCGATCGCAGCATGTCCAGGTCCTTGACCACGTTGGCGGTGCCGACGTTGGCCAGGAAGTCCTTGCCCATCTTGTCGACGCAGCGCTGGACGTACTGCTTCTCGGTGCTCTCGATGTGCTCCACCCCGGCGGGGCTGTAGTCGACCTGCGGGTCGGCGCGCTCGGCGTCGTTGTCGGCGTCGGAGTTGCACCACAGCGTTGGCGTCGAGGAGCCGACCCCGCGCGGGTCGAATCCGACCAGGTCGAACCGCTCCCGCACCTCCTTGGGCAGGCCGTCGACCAGGCTGACCGCGGCGTTGACGCCGGACTCGCCCGGGCCGCCGGGGTTGATCACCAGCGAGCCGATCTTCTGGCCGGTGGCCGGGAACCGGAGCAGGGCCAGGTTGGCTTTGTCGCCATCGGGTTTGGTGTAGTCGACCGGGACGGTGAGCTTGCCGCACTCCACGCCCTTCGGCAGTTGCAGAGCGTCGCCCCCGCCGACGACCTTGCACGGGCCCCACTTGGCGGCCGCGGGCTGACCGGCGGTGGTCGGCTGGCCGGCCACGCCCTCGGCGACGGGTTTGCCGTCGACGACGGTGGCGCACCCGGCCGCCGTCAGCACCAGGGTGGCAGTGAGCGCCCCGGCGCGTGCGGCGGTGCGGAAGCGAGCGTGGTCAAGGCGGCGCATGGCCGACATGCTGCCATCCGAACCTGAGCGGAAGTTAGGTGCGGGCAGCGCCGGCCTAAGAGTTTGCCTTGACCAGCTTGAAGGTGATCTGAGCCTGGCCGGGCCGGGACATGAGGCATTTGCCGCGTTGGATGCTGGTCAGCTGACCGTCCAGGCTCTGGGCGTTCCATTGAAAGAGCATCGCCCCGTAGGTGAAGGTCTTGTCCGGACAGACCGGAACCATGCCCTGCAGGGCCATCACCCAGGTGTCCGCGCCCTGATAGAAGGCCTGCCCCATGATCAGCGGCGACTGGACGTTGGACGCGCACCCGACCGTGGCCTCGGAGCACTGCGGGGTGATGGTGAAGCGGTCAAGCGTGCTGTTCGGGGTCACCACGTCATAGCTGCCGGAAAGAACCGGAGCGCCAGTGGCGTTCGCCGGCGACGTGCTGCCCAGCGTGAGTGCGCATACCATCCCCGCCACCGCGGCGATCCTGGTGATGCCCATAACCGACCCCTTGCTTGATCCGACCTGCAAAACCATATCGGAAACGGCTGGCAGAGCGTTTCAGCGAGGTTGGGGTATGCCCTGAAGGTGGTCGAACACCCCGTCGGGATCCCAGGCCGCCTTCAGCCCTTCGAGGCGCACCAGGTTGTCGCCGTAGTAGGCGGTCGCCCAGTCCGGCAGCTCCGGGTCGGGGAAGTTCTGGTAGCTCCGGCCGGTGCTGTGCGGATGCACGGTCTCCCACAGTTCCGCCATCCAGTCCCGGATGTCCGGTGGGATCGGTGCCGGGGACGCAGCGGGATCCGACGGAGCGGTCCATCCGGACGCCAATTCGACCAGGACCTTCGCCCTGCGGTGCACATAGGCGCTGGCGTCGGGGGCCACATCGTTGACCGCGCCGCCCACCCAGCCGAACAGGCTCGCGGCGCCCATGCGATCGGGGTGGTCGACGCCGGGAAAGCGGTCCACCACCTCCGCCACTGCGGCGATGGCGTCGTCGGGTAGGAAGTCGTCGGCGTACAACGACCGGTCCCAGAACGAGTAATTCGGCGACGGCGGTGTGATGTACCAGCCGTAGGCGTCCCACCACCACCGCTCCTTGATCTCCCCGTGGATTCCGGGGATGGCCAGCAGCGGGGCCAGGATGCCCCGGGCGTCGGCCTCATTGACCAGCAACTGCGCCGTCAGCTCGCCCTCGACGCCGCCGGCGGTGTGCGCGATGCCGAGGGTGCCGGTGGCGACCCGTTCGGACTCGGCGCGCAGCTTCTGAAATGCGAGAGCGGCCGTCACCGCCGCGTCCCGGCCGGTGACGGTGAGTTCTGCCGTCGTCGCCCTGGTGACCGGGACCTCGATCAGTTCGTATTCGAGTTCGGTGACGACACCGAAATTGCCGCCCGCCCCTCCGCGCAGGCCCCAGAACAGGTCGGGGTTCTCGGTGGCGCTTGCGGTGACGAGTCGGCCGTCGGCGCCGACCATGGTGACCTTGCGCAGCCGGTCGGCAGTCAGGCCGGCCCACGGGGCGTTGGGGCCGATCCCGCCGCCGAGGGTCAGCCCGACCACGCCCACCGCGGGACAGTTGCCGCCGGGCAGCAGTAACCTGCCGCCCGCCGAGCTGGGCAGCAGCTTCGCGAGGTCGGCGTTGCGGACCCCGGCCTGTGCCCGCAGCATGGTCCCGTTCAGCGTCGCGGCGTTCATCCGGCGGGTGCTGATGAGGATGCCGGTGGAGCTGGAGGCATCGGTGTAGTTATGTCCGCCACCGCGAATTGCGAACCGGGTGCTGGTCTTTCGCGCCCACTGCGTCGCCGCGACAACATCCTCTTCGCCGGCGCACAGCACTACCGCCTTCGGCATGGTGGCGGCGAAACGGAGGTTCCGCGGGGTGGCCAGCTGGGCGTACGCGGGGTCGCCGGGGAGGATCACCGAGCCGCGCACGCGCTGCTTGAGATCCGCCCACGCATTGTCCGGCAGGCGGGTGTCGGTGGGGGCACTGCCGCAGGAGACGGCCGTGCCGGCGACGGCGAGGCCGGCGGCGGCAAGGAGTTGTCGTCGGCTGAGGCCGGGCATGCTCAGCTGCCCTCCAACGAGTCGACCAGCAGTAGCCACACCAGCGTCGCCAACCCGATCGCCATCGCCTGCGCGGTGACGACGAACGAGATGTACTCATGCCAGACGGCGGCCAGGCCACACCGCTGCACGTCGGCCTTGACCAACATCGTGAATGCCAGCGCCTCGGCGATGCACAGCAGGATCACGATGAACACCGGCGCCACCCGGCGGCCCGGGTCGGCGTTGCCGGCGCTGCGGCGCACGTAGTTCAGTTCGAGCGCCAGCGTCAGCAGAACGATCGGCAGGATGTTGGCGATGTCAGAGAAATAGGACGGTGAGATGTCGTTGGCACAGCCACGATCGATGTCGATGACGGGGTACCACAGCACCGTCGCGATCTGGACGACAAGGGTTCCGAAGACGAACGGCACCACCCAGCTGCGCGATGCGGTTCCGCCGCCAAGGGCCGACAGCAGCAGCATTGTCATCGCGGCGACGAACACCGCCGAGACCGCCAGGTTGATCCACACGGTCGCGGTGTCGCTCAGCCCGGCCCGCTGCCGTTCGGTGGCGATCATGACCAGATGGCTGCCGACTACCAGCACCGCCCCCAGCCCCCACAGGCCGGTGCACAGCCGGCGCACGAAGCTCTTGAGATCGTCGCCGCCGCTGATCGCCCACTTCAGCGCCGCGGTGCCCAGCACCAGCAGGAAATCGAGGATGAACACCAGCCAGCCGCGGCCGGCGAAGTGCGGGTGCCCGGTGACGTCCAGGATGAACTCGACCACGTCGTCGCTGAAGGTGAACCCGACGACCAGAAGGAAGGCCGCCAGCAGCGCGGGCAGGTCGGACGGGTATTTCGCCGGTTGGCTGGGCTCCCCCACGGCAGAACTTTAGCCCCGCTTGGCTGTCCGACCGGGGATTTCGGGTTCGGGTAAACCGCCGTTCGGGCGGCCCGGGTTGGCCCACCATGGACGGCATGAGTGAAGGAGCCGCTCCGGCGAAGGGCAAGATCGCCACAACCATCCGCGACCCGCACTGGTGGTTCAAGGAGGTCGTGCTCGCGCTGATCATCGGCGGGCTGCTAGCCGCCGGAACCGTGCTGGGGCAGAAGATGGTCGACGACCGCCGCGCCGAGCGGGAGTTGCACGCCGCCCTCGCCGCGAACCGCCATGACCTTCAGATGGAGAACCTGCGGTTCGTCCGCGAGCGATCCTGGGACACCCCGGACGACTCCCGGCGCTTCGCCGGGTTCGACCTGGCCGACCAGAACCTGGTGGGCCTGCGGCTGACCGGATCCGACTTCGCCCGAGCCGATCTCACCGGGGCGAACCTGTCGGGCAGCGACCTCACCCGCTCCAACTTCGCCCGCGCGACGCTGCACGACGCCAACCTGACCCGAACGGTGTTGCGGGGGGCTTACTTCGGGGATGAACGCATCCCGGACGCCCCGGACCAACTCGGCGCCGACCTGACCGGAGCCGACCTGGCCGACGCCGATCTCACCGACGCCGACCTCAGCCACGCCGACCTCACCGGGGCCACGCTGACCCACACCAACCTGACCAACGTGTACTACGACGCAGCGACCACCTGGCCGAAGGGGTTCATTGCACCACCGAGCCGGGCGGCGAAATAGATGTGTTCGTGGTGGCAGGTACAGGATTCGAACCTGTGTAGGCGTTAGCCGACGGATTTACAGTCCGCTCCCATTGGCCGCTCGGGCAACCTGCCGGGGGTTCGCGCCTCGCCGGGTGGCCCGGTTTGGTGCGACTAGCAGGGTACAACGAGGATGTACCCCAGACACAAACCGGCCGATCACGTCAGGAGGGGTCCAATGGCGGATTCATCGTTCGACATCGTGAGCAAGGTCGACCGCCAGGAGGTCGACAACGCACTGAACCAGGCCGCCAAGGAGTTGAGCACCCGCTTCGACTTCCGCGGCACCGACACCACCATCGCCTGGAAAGGCGACGAGGTGATCGAACTGGTCAGCTCCACCGAGGAGCGGCTCAAGGCCGCCGTCGACGTCTTCAAAGAGAAGCTGGTCCGGCGCGACATCTCGATGAAGGCCTTCGATGCCGGCGACCCCCAGCCCAGCGGCAAGACCTATCGCGTGAGCGGCACGCTCAAGCAGGGCATCGACCAGGAGCACGCCAAGAAGATCAACAAGCTGATCCGCGACGAGGGGCCCAAGGGCGTCAAGACGCAGGTGCAGGGCGACGAGATCCGGGTCAGTTCGAAGAAGCGCGACGATCTGCAGGCCGTGATCGCCCTGCTCAAGGGTGCGGACCTGGACGTCGCGCTGCAGTTCGTCAATTATCGCTAGCCCCGTCTGGCCCAACCAACCGGTCAGTGCCTAATCTGGTGACCGACACCACACCAGGCACGAAGCGAGGATCGCGATGACCGCACTCCCGGACACCGACACCTACGACGTCGTCATCATCGGCGCCGGGATCTCCGGGATCGGCGCGGC